>DAOLFC010000114.1:0-12225 GCA_035326505.1 Arachnia sp. | reverse complement strand
ATCGCCCGATCTGGTGCGCCGCAGCCGAGGAATGATTGATCAGTGGTTCCCTAGACTGGGCAGGTGCCCACCTATCGCGATCATGCCGTCGTGCTGCGCACCCATCAGCTGGGGGAGGCCGACCGCATCATCACCCTGCTAACCCGCGAGCACGGCAAGGTGCGCGCCGTCGCGAAGGGTGTGCGACGCGCGACCAGCAAGTTCGGCAGCCGCGTCGAGCCCTTCCATCACGTCGACGTGCAACTCGCGGTCGGCAAGGGCTCGCTGGACGTGGTGGCTCAGGTCGAGTCGCTGCACGCCAGCCGGCTGGCGGAGGACTACCACGCCTTCACGGCGGCGGAGGTGCTCGTCGAGACGGCCGACCGGCTCGTGGCGGAGGAGCACTCCCCGGCGCTGCAGCAGTACCGGCTGCTTCTCGGCGCACTCCTGGCCCTGCAACGGGGAGAGCTGGAGGCGTCGCTCGTCGTCAACTCCTACCTGGTGCGTGCCCTGGCCGTCGCCGGCTACGCCGTGTCGACGAAGCACTGCGCGGGCTGTGGCAGCCACGACGTGCGCTGGTTCTCGCCCCAGGGCGGTGGGGGCGTGTGCCCGACCTGCCGCACCTCCGGCAGCGCCCAGTTGGGTCCCGCCGAACGCGAGCACGTCGGGGCCCTGCTGGCGGGCGACTGGCCGGTGGTCGTCGCGGCGGAGCCTGGTGTGGCGAAACGGGTCGACGGGATGGTGGTGGCCTACGCCACCTGGCACCTCGACCGGGCCCTTCGCTCCCTGCCCTACTTCGAACGCTGACCTCCGTGTCCTGGGCTACGAGCAGTTGGCGCAGAGGCCGTAGAGCTCGACCTCGTGGCCGACCTTGGTGAAGCCGTGCCGACCGCCCACCTCGCTCGCCCAGGCCTCGACGACCTCGGCCGCGATCTCGACGGCGAAACCGCACTCCGAGCACACCAGGTGATGGTGATGGCCCGTCGAACATACGCGGTAGGCCACTTCGCCCTCCGGCGTGCGCAGGGTGTCCACCTCGCCGGAGTCGGCCATCGACTGCAGCGCGCGGTATACCGTCGCGAGGCCGACGCGGGCGCCGTCGTGCGCCAGCGCTTCATGCACCTGCTGCGCGGTGCGGAACTCCTGGATTCCGCTCAGCAACTCGCGGATAGCGGCCCGCTGCCAGGTTCTCCTGGTGGCGGGCCGCTCGCTGCTGGCGCGGGCCGGCGCGTCAATGCTCGTCATAGTGGTCCCCGTGTTTCGCGTGGCGATGACCGTGATGTACGTAGTCTAGGTGGTCGCCGTGCTGGATGACCCGCTGGTGCCTGTGCTCGTCGGCCGCCTCGACGGCATGGGCCTCGACGTGCGCGTCGGGATGGCCGTGGTCCGCCACGTAGGGAATGAACCGGTCGGTGCGGCGCAGCCTGCGCCCGAACATCCATGACAGCCCCAGCAGCAGGATCGCGGTCACCACGATGGTGGCGCCGGTGGCCGTGTCGAGGTAGAACGAGCCCACGGTCCCGGTGAGCGCGGCGATCGCGCCGATCGCCATGGCGCCGAAGAAGGTGGAGCGGAAGCCGACGAAGGCCTGCTGGGCGGTGGCGACGGGAATCACCATCAGCGCGCTGATCAGCAGCAGTCCGACGGTGCGCATGGACACGGTGACGGTGATCGCCGCCAGCACCACGACGAGGAGATTGAGCGCGCGCACCTTGACGCCCTGCACCCGGGCGTGGTCCTCGTCTGCCGAGATGGCGAACAGCCGTGGCGCGAGCCCTATGGTGAGCGCCAGCACGACGACGGCCAGCCCGCCGATCAGCCAGAGGTCCGACGGGCTGATCGAGGTGAGCGAACCGAACAGGAAGGCCGACAGCCCGGCCGCGCCCTGACCGGCGATCCCTGCCATCATCACGCCGGCCGCGAGGCCGCCGTAGAACAGGATCGCCAGGGCGAGGTCGCCGGAGGTCCGGCCGGTCTGGCGCAGCAGTTCGACGCCGACCGCCCCCACCACGCAGACCAGCACGGCCATCGGCAGCGGGGCGGTGTTGGTGAGCATCGCGAGGCCCACGCCCATGATGGCGACGTGGCCCAGCCCGTCGCCGAGCAGGCTCATCCGGCGCTGCACGATGTGGATGCCGATGGCCGGGGCGATCAAGCCGCTGAGCAGCGCGGCCAGGAAGGCGCGCTGCATGAAAGGAAGGGAGAAGACCTCGAACATCACAGCACCTTCGCGAGGGGGTCTTCGAGTCCGACCTGAGGGGACGACGGGGGCTTGGGGGCGCAGTCGGCGAAGGCCTGGGCCTCCTCGGGCACCACCCTCCCGTCGCAGAGCGTGATCGACCGGTCCAGCACTGCTGCCATGGGTCCCAGCTCGTGCAGCACGGCGAGCAGACCCAGCCCGTCGTCGACGAGGGAGTGCAGCAGCGCCGCCAGCCCCGCCTGGGAGTGCAGATCGACGCCGGCGAGCGGCTCGTCCATCACCAGGAGCTCGGGACCGGTGGCCAACGCGCGCGCGATCAGCACGCGCTGCTTCTGGCCACCGGAGAGGGTGCCGAACGGCCAGCCGGCGCGGTCGGCCAGGCCCACCAGGTCGAGGACCTCGGCCACCTTCGCCTTGTCCCTCTTCCCCGGCCACTGGAAGGGCTTGGTGTGGGCGAGCCGGCCGGCGGTGACGATCTCGCGCACGGTGGCGCTGGGCACCCCGATCGCCGAGTACTGCGGCACATAGCCGATCCGCCAGTGCTCGACGAACTGCTCCTGCTCGATCCCGAACAGCCGGATGGTGCCCGAGGTGTGGGGAACGAGGCCCAGGAGGGCGCGCACGAAGGTGGTCTTGCCGGATCCGTTGCCGCCGAGGATGGCGACGGCCTCGCCGCGATGCACGTCGAGGCTCACGCCGCGCAGCACCGGCATCCCACCCAGCGACACGTAGACGTCCTGCGCCTCGAGGGCCAGGGCCCCCGGGCTATCGGCACTCATTGGCCGTTTTCAGCTCTTGGAGGTTCGCGTCCATGATCGAAGGGTAGTCGGTGCCAGGGGACTGATCGGAGATGCCCTCGATCGGGTCGAGCACGGCCGTCTTCAGCCCGAGGTCGCCGGCGATGGCGGTCGCGACGGCGGGGGAGGCCAGCACCTCGAAGAAGATCGTCGTGACGCCGTGCTCGGTGGCCAGCTTCTGGACCTCCGCGATCCGGGCAGGCGACGCCTCCGATTCAGGGTTGATGCCGTTGATCCCGATCTCGACCAGGCCGTAGCGGTCGGCCAGGTAGGCGAAGGCGGTGTGGGAGGTGATGAACTCCTGGCGCTTGCACTCGGCCAGGCCGTCGCGGTAGTCGGTGTCGATCGACTCCATCAGCGTGCGGAACTCCCCGGCGTTGGCCTGGTAACGGGCCAGTTGTTCGGCCCTGCCCGGCAGCGCCTTGGCTATCGCCATGCCGACATCCGCCAGCCTGGTCGGGTCCAGCCAGAAGTGGGGGTCTGTGTCACCGTGCTCGTGATCGTGCCCGTCCTCGTCGCCGTCCGCGTGGCCGTGGGTTTCCTCGGCCGTCATCAGGTCGGCGGCATCGGAGACGTCCAGCACATTGGTGGCGCCCGACTGCGCGATCGCCTCGTCGACGGCGGGCTGGAAGCCCTTGAGGTAGACCACGAGGTCGGCGTCGATCAGCGAGGCGATCTGCTGCGGGCTGAGTTCGAGGTCATGCGCGTCCACCCCGGGCGTGGTGAGGGCCTCGACCTTGAAATGATCGCCGACCACCTCCTGCGCCGCGTATTCCAGCGCGTAGAACGCGGCCACCACCCGCGGTTCGTCGTCCTGCTCGGTGCAGGCGGTCGCGGCCAGTAGGGTGGGGACCAGCAGGGCTGCCAGGATGCGCCTCATATTCATGAGAACCATTGTCAATAGGCTGGGCGCGTGAGTCAAACCGGCCCGGGAGGAAAACGTGCTGGCGATCACGAGATTTCAGGATCCGGGTCCGGACTTCGAGCAGAGAGTCACTCGTATCGTCGAGTTCTGGCGAGGCCGCGAGGGTTGCATCCGGATGGAGTTGGTGCGCAATCTCGACGACGAGGAGTTGTGGGCGATCGTCAGCGAATGGCGTTCCGTCGGTGACTATCGGCGCTCCTTCCAGGGCTACGAGGCCAAGATGGTGCTGACCGAGGTGCTGCTGCTCGCAGTCGACGAGCCGAGCGCCTATCTCTTGCCGGAGCAGTTCTCCTCGCCGCTGGGGTGACCGCTTCGGCGAAGGGGCAGCCACCCCGCGAACCTCGTCGGAGTGGCCGTCCGCTTCTTCGTCCTCGCGCTACACCACGCAGGTCTGGGTGTTATCGGCGATGAACCAGCTGTAGTTGCCGTAGTTGGTGGTGAGGAACGTCGGGTGGAAGTCCCCGCCGCCGTCGCCGGCGTTGTAGGTCATCTTGTTCCAGGTGCCGGCTCCGGCGCCCGCATGCGACCAGACGGTGCCGTCGGCGAGCTGGGCATACGCCCACCCTGCGCCGATCGCGAAGTCCACGATCAGATCCGGAAGCGATCCCGTGTCGACGAACGCGCCGCCGCCCAATCCGGTACCCCAACCCGAGTACAGCTTGCCGTTCACGAGCGCCCAGACGAAGTCGCCGCCCTCGTTCTCCGAGATACGGGTGGCCGGGCCCGGCAGTCCGGTCATCTTGTTCCAGTCGCCCGAGGTCGCGCCCGCGCGCGACCACACGCTGCCGTCGTCGTCGAGCGCGTACGCCCAGCCGGAACCGATGGCGAGGGCCTTCGGGGCTGCCGGCTTGGTCGCGGTGGTCGTGGACAGGTAGGCGCGGCCGTTGTCGAGCATGTAGTAGATGTCGGTGCCCGAGATCGCCCATCCGTAGCCGCCGCCCTCATTGCCGGTGAGGTCGACGATATCGGTGAGCGGATCGGTGGTGCCGTTGACGACGATCTGCTGCCAGGGCGAGGCGCCGGCGAACAGCGCCTGCTGCACGTTGCCGGTGCTGTCCACCGCGAACAGCCGGTTGCCGGTCTGAGCGAACTCCGTCACGCCGGAGATGCCGCTCAGATGGGTGACGGTGGCGTTGGGGTGTGCGCGGTACACCTCGCCGCCGGAGAGCGCATAGCCCCAGCCGGAGCCGCCCTCGCCCGCGAAGATCTTGTCGACGGCCGGGGCCGGGATCTCGCGCCAGTCGCCGTCGACGGCGCCGCTGTGGGCGTACCAGCCGCCTTGAGCGTCTCGCGCGTAGGCGTATCCCGCCGTGACCGCCAGCTCCACCGGGCTTACGACAACCCCGTCGGTGTCGGCGGGATACACCTGAGCGGCGTTGCCGGAGTACCAGATGGCGCTCTTCTGGGCCTTCGTCGACAAGACCGAGGTGGCCGTGCCGAAGCCGGGAGCGGTGGCGGTCACGGCATGGTTGCCGACGACGCCGGTGCCGGTGATGAGGCCCACGAGCGACACGCGCCCGCTCGCGTCGGCGGTGAACACCTTGGACGAGGAGGCGGTGCCGTCCGCCCAGGCGAGGCCGGCCGGGAGGGTGACGGTGACCAGGGCATTGGCCCCGGGGGCGGCGTCGCTTCCCACCTGAACGATGCCGGTCGTGTTGGTCTCGCTGCAGACGGCGATGGTGCCGAGCGACTGCAAGAAGATGATGGACGCGCCGGTGGCGGCCGCGAGCGGGACGGCTCCCGCAGCGGCGACCACAGGAATGGACCACGCCGCGCCCTGGATGATCGTGCGACGGGAGACATCGGTGCCATTGCGGTCTGCTCGAACGGGCAAGCGGGGGGTGAGGGGCATCGGAGCACTCTTTCTGGTCCAGGTCGATGGCCTAAAGGAAGCATTGTTCAGCACGCTTCTAAACCGGGTCGAAACATCGCGGACTTTAATGACAGGCCGCCGGAATGCCCCAAGTCAGCGTCATATTTGACCCCTGTGAGGGGGACAACGGGGCGTGGAGGAGGGGTAATGCGCAACTCATGAGAAGTCCGTTGTGGACTCTGGATTCCGGGCATATCTGCGGGTCGGTTTCGTCTTTCCGACGATCCTCGAAACGAGGTCTCTCGTATCGAGGGCCTCTGCTATCGAGGAAAGATGCTCAGCCGGGCGTCGGGGTGTTGAATCCGGGATCGAGGAGACCTTCGTTCCAGGCGATCCTGCCGAAGTCGAGCTTGGTGCGCACCGGCATGCCCGCCTCGGCGTACTTGCGCTTCACGCGGTCGAGATACTGCTTGGCCGTCTCGCGGCCGATGTTCATCGAGGTCGCCACCTGCTCGATGGTCAGCCCCGTGGCGTAGAGCACCAGCGCGCGCTCCTCCTGGAGGCTCAGTCGAGGACGCTCCGGGTCGCCGGCGACCACCTTGGCGAGTTCGGGAGTGACCCATTCCTCGCCGCGCAGCACGGCGCGAACGGCCGCCAACACGTCCTCCTCGGAGTCCCGCTTGCCGATGACGCCATGGACGCCGACCTTGACGATCCGCCGCACCAGCGAGGGGGAGGCTAGCGCGCTGAGGACGACGATGCGGAGCCCCGCCTTGAGCAGGGACTCGACCACCGCGACATCGACGCTCGGCTGGTGATCGACCATCAGGTCGAGCACCAGGAGGTGCGGCCGCCGGGTCGAGGGGGCCGTGCGCACCCAGGCGAGGAAACGGGGAAGGGACTCGCTGCTGAAGACGATCTCGAACTCGCCGGTGCGTCGCAGCAGTTACTCCGTGCGATGCCGCTGAAGCAGATGATCCTCGACAAGCGCGACGCGGCGCACCGGGGGCACATTCCGTCTCATCTGCTCCATCCTTTCAGGGGTACCGGTGACGCGCCTCCGTGCTCGTCGGAAACGCGGGCGAGGTGGGGGCTCGTCGAACAAACAGCGAGGTTACATGCCGTGTTGTCTGTACGTATGGCCGGGTGTGTACGGATGGCCGGTTCCCTCGCGGCGGCCGTGAGGAGGAGGCGAAAATGACCCCCGAATGGGGGACAGTGTTCGAACTGCGCGGTGTCCGACAGTAATATTCCGTGCTTGCCTTGGACGGTGAACACCACGACGGGTGCTCGCCACCCGCCGACGCCACAGCACGGCGACGGCTCGACGAAGTGGGAGTCAGGATGAGTCGAGGTACTCCCGGGGTGCGGGCACGGTTCCGATGGCGCTGGTTCCCCTCGCCCGAGCCCTCGCACGACCAGGGACGAGGATCCGCGTCGCGCTCGTTGGAGCAGGCGCTCCGCCGAACGGCGCTCACGCTGCTCGTCGACTGGCAGGCGGCCATGGTGGTCGCGTCCGCGGTCACCCTCGGACGGGACGGGTGGCCGTTGATGGCCGCTCACCTCGGGCTTCTCGTCTACTGCTTGGTGGCCAGCTACGCCGAGCTCCGAGTGCTGCCCATCTGGTTCGTGCCGATCACGATGGCCGTGCTCGGCGTCTGCGCGATGGTGCTGAGCGGCGATGTCGCCTCGGCGCTGGTGTTCGCCGCCTTCTGGCAACTCGGCTTCGCAAGCCTGGCCGCAGTGATCTGCATCCGGAGCAGATGGACGGTTCCCGCGGTGGCCGTGATCAGTGCGGGCTTGGGGGTCGGCCTGTTCCTGACCTTTCCCGCCTGGGGCATCAGGCTACCGGTCTCCCTGGCGCTCACCCAGATACTGATGGTGATCGGTGTTCGCTGGGGGGTGCCGCGGATACGCGCCATCGCGGAGCATGCCGACGAACAGGAGGAGAACGCGCGGCACCTGCTCCATCGCGTCGAGGTGGAGAGGCTGGTCAGCGCGCACCTGGCCGAAGAGGCTCGGGTGCTGCACGACACCGTGATCAACACTCTCGCGGCGATCACTCAGGGAGGAGCGGGTTCCTCCGACAGCACGTCGATTCGGCAGCAGTGCGCCAGGGACGCTCGGGTGCTCGCGAAACTGCGGGAGAAGCGCTTCCGGATCGACGACACCCGCCACCTGCGCGAGATCTTCGCGGAGCAACAGATCCCGGTCGTGCGCACGGGGCTGAGCGATCTGGAACTCGACCAGGTCGAACGCCGACTCGATCCCCCCATGATCGCCGGGGTGGTCGGCGCCGCCCAGGAGGCGCTGCGCAACGCGGCGAAGCACTCGGGCGCGAGTTCGGCGGAGGTGAGCCTGCTGGTGAACGGGGACTGCCTGCGGGTGGTGGTGCGAGACCACGGCGCGGGCTTCGACGGGAAGCCCCTTGCCGGGAGAGGCCTGGCGAACTCGGTGCTGGGCAGGGCCGAGCAGGAGGGCTTCGAGGTGACCATCGTCGCGTTCCCCGGCGGGGGCACGACGGTGGAACTGTCGGTGCCGCTCGGAGCGAAGCCGGGCACGCCCGTCGCCACGCCGGAGGACGCGGACCTCTTGATCTCCGGCATCTTCCAACGGTCCGCGGCGCACTGGGTACTGGGGGTCGCCGCGCTGACCCTGATTCAGGCTCTCAGCGGAGCCGCGAACGAGTCCTTCGCCTTGGTGCCGGTGATCCTCCTGCTGGTCGGACTGCGGCTCTGGCGAGCAGCGAGAAGTCCGGCGATCTCTGCGGGACTGATCGCCGCCACGGTGGCGGTCTATCTCCTGACCGGGGCGGCGACCGCCTTCGGCGCCACCGGGGCGATCGATTGGCAGGCGCTGGCGGCGTCGGGCCCCTTCGCTTTCCTGCTCGCCCGCCGTCCCTCGGGGCGCCTCATCGGCTTGGGCGTCGCCCTCTGGGGCGGGGTGGCCGTCGCGGCGGCGGTCGTCTCGTCCGGCCCGACCGCGATCATCGCGCTGGCCGCATGGGTGGGGATCTCCTTCTGCCTGTTCCTGCTGCGATTCCAGCTCTACCTGCCGAGGCTGTTCATCGAGACCGCGGAGAGCGAGCGCGCCGCCCTGAACGCGAAGGTCAAGACCGACGCCGCGCACCTCGCGCATCGGACATATCGTCCATGGATGGACGCGGGGCTGGACGAGACGGTCGTGCTGCTGAACGAGATCGCCGTCGGCGCGAGGGATGTCCGGGATCCGGAGACACAGCGGGCCTGCGACGAGAAGGAGCGGTATCTGCGGCACCTCATCCTGGTGAACCCTGGCCTGGTCCGGCTGAGTCCGCGCCTGATCCCGGCTCTCGGGTTCGCCCGCGATCAGGGCATCGTCCTCACCCTCGACCTGGGTGAGCGCGACGCGGCCGACGACGTCGCCGCGGCGGCCATCGCTGAGGCGGTGCTCGCGGTCCTGTGCGCGGCCCGGCGTGGCGACCGGATTCGTGTGTCCGTCTACCCCAGCGGGGAAGGACTGCTGCTCACCGTCATGGGACCCGGCCCGGCGCTCGAATCCCTTGCCGGCGCGCCCGTGCGGGTCTCCCTCATCGACGGGGACGACGCGGCCCCGGCGGTCGCCCAGATGGAGTTCGGCCCCATGGCTTGAGAAGATGGGCCGGTTGCCTCGTCGATTTCCTTGGAGGAACCTTGTTCCAGCCCTTGATCCTGCACGCGCCCAGCCGGCGCGACGCCGTGGTCGTCGACCTGCCCGTGGTGCTCGCCCCGATGGCGGGCGTCACCAACGCGGCGTACCGGCAGCTCTGCCGCGAGCAGGGTGCGGGGCTGTACGTGTGCGAGATGATCACCTCCCGCGGCCTCGTGGTCGGCGATCCGAAGACCCGGGCGATGCTGCAGTTCGACCCGGGAGAGACCACCCGCTCGGTGCAGTTGTACGGCGTCGACCCGGAGCCGATGGCGGAGGCGGCGCGCATCCTGATCCGCGACTATCAGGTGCAGCACATCGACCTGAACTTCGGCTGCCCGGTGCCCAAGGTGACGCGCAAGGGCGGCGGCGGGGTGCTCCCCTACAAGCGGGAGCGGCTGCGCGCCATCGTCAGGGCGACGGTGCGGGCGGCGGACGAGCACGGCGTGCCCGTGACGATCAAGACCCGCCTGGGCATCGACGAGGATCACGAGACGTTCCTCGACGCCGGCCGGATCGCGCAGGAGGAGGGGGCGGCCGCCATCGCCCTGCACGCGCGCACCGTTCAGCAGGCCTACTCGGGGGAGGCCGACTGGGAGCGGATCGCCGAATTGGTGCGGGCCGTCGACATCCCGGTGCTCGGCAACGGCGACATCTGGGAGGCCGAGGACGCCCTGGAGATGATGACCCGGACAGGGTGCGCCGGCGTCGTGATCGGGCGCGGATGCCTGGGGCGGCCCTGGCTGTTCGGCGACCTGGCCGCCGCCTTCCGCGGCGAGGGGCAGCGGCTCCGGCCCCGGCTGGGCGAGGTGGGGACCATGCTGCTCCGGCACGCCGAACTGCTGAGCGGCATCATGGGGGAGCGGCACGGCCTCACCGACCTGCGCAAGCACATGGCCTGGTACTTCAAGGGCTACCCTGTGGGCGATCTGCGCCGCTCCTTCGCGATGGTGAGCAGCCTCGACGAACTGCGCGGCCTCGTCGCCCGGCTCGACGCGGAGGCCGAGTTCCCGGTCACCGAGCTCGGCACCCCCCGCGGCCGGCAGGGCTCGCCCCGCGGCAAGGTGGTAGTGCCCTACGGTTGGTACGACGACACGTCCGGGAGCGACCTGGATCTTGCCGACGCGGAGGTCGGCGTGAGTGGAGGATGAGATGAGCGATACCGGTGACGGCGCGGCGAACAATGACACGGGAAACAAGGACGCGGAGAACAAGACGGTTAAGCCGCTGCCGATCTGGGCGAAGATCGGGCGGATCGTCGCGGTGGTGGGAGCCGCGGTGCTCATCGTCGTGGCGATCCTCCAATCCAACGCGACGGGCGAGGAACGCGAGATGTGGGAGCGCGTCGGCAACTGGGTGTTCAACGCGATGGTCGTGGGAGTCGTCGCGCTGTTCGTGGGGCGCTTCCAGTCCAGGCGGTGACCCCCCGTGCTCGGCCCGCTCCCGCGTCACTAGACTTCCCGGAACGGGCCCGCCCGGGCCCGGGAAACGGAGACCCGAATGGGCGAACAAGCAATTCTGACGATCGACGGGGTGGAGTACCGGCTTCCGGTCGTGGTTGGCACGGAAGGGGAGCGCGCGATCGACATCTCCGCGTTGCGCGCGACCACCGGCCACATCACGCTCGACAACGGCTACGCCAACACCGGATCGTGCGAGTCTGCGATCACCTTCATCGACGGAGAGTTGGGCATCCTCCGCTATCGCGGCATCCCCATCGAGATCCTGGCCGAGCGTTCCTCCTTCATCGAGACCGCCGAGCTGCTGATCTTCGGCGAGCTTCCGGACGAGAGCGAGCGCAACGAGTTCCGCGAGCTGCTCACCGAGAACTCCTCGCTGCACCGCGACATGCGCAAGCATTTCGACGGCTTCCCGTCCAACGCTCATCCCATGAGCATCCTGTCGGCCATGATCACCACGCTTCAGGCGCATGAGACCACCGACCTGGACGGCTCGGACGAGCACGCCTTCAAGCGTGCTGCTGCGGCGTTGATCTCGAAGACCCGCACCATCGCGGCGGCGTCCTACAAGTCGCACATCGGGCAGCCCATCGCCTACCCCCGCTACGACCTGCCCTACGCGGAGAACTTCCTGCACATGATGTTCTCGGTGCCCTACCGCGACTACGAGCCCACGCCCGAGGTGGCGCACGCGCTCAACATGTTCCTGGTGCTGCACGCCGACCACGAGCAGAACTGCTCCACCTCCACCGTGCGCATGGTGGCGTCCTCGGGCGCGAGCATGTTCGCCTCGGTCTCGGCGGGCGTGAACGCGCTGTGGGGGCCGCTGCACGGCGGAGCGAATCAGAGCGTGATCGAGATGCTGGAGGAGATCCGCAGCTCGGGGATCTCGCCGGTCGACTACGTCAACCGGGTCAAGGACAAGCGCTCGGGGGCCCGGCTGATGGGCTTCGGCCACCGGGTCTACCGGAACTTCGACCCGCGCGCCATCATCCTGAAGAAGGCGGCCCACGACCTGCTGGAGTCGATGCACATCGACGATCCGCTGCTCGACATCGCCCGCGAGGTGGAGCAGGCCGCGCTCGCCGACGACTACTTCGCCTCCCGGCGGCTGTACCCGAATGTCGACTTCTACTCCGGCATCATCCTGCGGGCCATCGGCATCCCCGTGGACATGTTCACCGTGATGTTCGCAATCGGGCGCACCCCGGGGTGGATCGCGCATTGGAAGGAAGTCAACGACAACCCGGGCCAGCGCATCTACCGCCCGCGCCAGGTGTACACCGGCAAGAGCCTGGGGGAGTGGCTGCCGCGCGCGAGCCGCTAGGGTGTGTTGCGGAAGTGGTGGCCGTAGCGAGCGGCGTTCTGGTGCGTCAGATGCAAGG
>DAOLFC010000006.1:0-57404 GCA_035326505.1 Arachnia sp. | reverse complement strand
GCTGTTCTTCGTGCCGGCGATGAACCTGGCCGGCATCCCGCCGCTGTCCGGCTTCATCGGCAAGCTGGGACTGCTCCAGGCCGGCGCGGCCTTCGGCGGGCCGCTGGTGTGGCTGACCATGACGGGCGGCATCATCACCAGCCTGCTCACGCTGATCGCGATGGCGAAGGTGTGGAACCGCGCATTCTGGGGCGTTCCCCCGTCGGAGCTGAAAGACCTGGATACCGCCGTCAACGAGGTCGACTACGAGTTCGCCGACGACAACGACGCCGACGACGAGCCGGCCGACACCCGGCCGATGCCGCCGCTGATGGTGGGCGCCACCACCGCGCTGGTCCTCTTCGGCCTGGCGCTGACGGTGTTCGCCGGCCCCTTGTACGAGTACACGGAGCGCGCCGCCGAGTACCTGCAGAGCGACGCCTACGTCGCGACGGTGCTGCCGGAGGAACTGCGATGATCGACGTCCCCAGGCAGGACGGCCCCATGGTGGGGCCGGAGCCTTCGAAGCGGATCAAGGTGCGGCGCCGCATTCGCCCGCGCCCCATCAGCATGCTGGTGGCGGCCGTCGTGTGGTGCCTGCTGTGGGCCAGCTTCACCCCCACCGCCTTCATCGGCGGCGCGCTGCTGGGCTGGCTGATCACCATCATCTTCCCGCTGCCGCCCATCTTCTGGAAGGGCCGCTTCCGGCCGTTCGGCTTCCTGGTCCTGGTGGCCCATCTCGTCGCGGACCTGATGGTGTCGTCGTTCCGGGTGCTGCTGATGGTGCTGCCCAAGAAGATCGACCTGCGGGCCGGCATCGTGCGCGTCGACCTGCGCGCCGACAACGACCTGTACCAGGTGCAGGTGGCCACCCTGATCTCGCTGCTGCCCGGCACCGTCGTCGTCGAGGTGGTGCGGCATCAGCGTCGGCTGTACCTGCATGTGATCGGCATGGACCCGGACGACCCGGTCGGCGTCGTCCAGAAGATGACCACGGGGGTCGAACGCCGGGTGCTCGGGGCCTTCGGCTCCAAGGAGGAGCGCGCGGCCTTCGACGCCGCCTGCCTCGCCGCCCAGCCCGCGGCGGAGCGCTCCGAGGATTGGGAGGTGGAGCAGTGAGTGCGGTCACCGTGATTCTCGGGATCGCCGTCGTCCTGCTGTTCGCGTCGGCGCTGATCGGCATCGGCCGGATCGTGGTAGGACCCAGCCAGCTCGACCGCAGCATCGCGGCCGACCTGCTGGTGGCGGTGATCATCGGCTCCGTGGGCGTCTGGGTGATCGGCACCCGCTCCGACACCGAGCTCGGCATCCTGCTGCTGCTGTCGATGTTCGGCTTCACCGGAGCGGTGTCCATCTCGCGCATGGTCTCCGACCGCCTGGTGCAGCGCCGCCAGTTCGACAAGCTGCAAGGCCGCCAGCGCAAGGAGCGTGAGGAATGAACGAGATCTTCGACCTGATCGGGGCCGTCTTGGTGCTCGTCGGCGCGCTGCTGTGCTTCGGCGCCGCCGTCGCGCTGGTGCGCTTCCCGGATTCGCTGAGCAAGATGCACGCCATCACCAAGCCCCAGGTGCTGGGGCTGATCTGCATCGTCACCGGCATCGAGTTCGCGCTGCGCAGCTGGTGGACGCTCGGCATCATCGCCCTGATCGTGTTCCTGCAGCTCACCACCTCGCCGATCTCGGCCAACCTGATCTCCCGGGCGGCCTACCGTTCGGGCCTGATCCGCGACGAGAACCTCCTGATCGACCACCTCGCCGAGGACCTCAACAAGGCCGGCTTCGAACAGCGCGGCAGCTGGCAGCGCGCCGAGGTCCTCCAGGCGGGCACCGACCAGGAGGACTCCACCCGGTAGGTCACCGTCGCTTCGTGAGGGGCGAGACGGTACCGGCCTCGTTCGCTGAGAGGTCCGCTTCACTGTTCGTTATCCCACCGACTTCGGTGGAAGAACGAACAGTGAAGCAGACAAAGGTGCCCCCTCCCCGCGGAACCTCGTGGCCGCGGGGTTGCGAGATGCCCGGCCCGGGGCGGCTCGCGGCATTGTAGGCTGCTCCTTGTGACCAAGAGCGTTTATATTGCCTCATCGGAGCGGCGGGTCTCCAAGTCGTCGATCGCCCTGGGCGTCGTCGATCTGTTTTCCCGGCAAGTCAGGTCGGTGGGCGTGTTCCGCCCGCTGGTGCAGTCCCTCGAGCGCGACGGTGTCACCGCCGCGCTGCTCAGCCTGAAGGGGGTGCGCCAAGAGCCCTCCTCGGCCTTCGGCGTGACCTACCGGCAGTTCGCCGAGAACCCTGACACGGCGATCGACACCATCGTGTCCAAGTACGCGGCCATCACGGAGAAGTACGACGCCGTCGTGGTCGTCGGTTCCGACTTCGAGGACATCGCCGCGGCGTCGGAGCTGGACCGCAACGCCCTGATCGCGGCCAACCTGAACAGCCCCGTGCTCTACGTCTGCAACGCCGACAAGCGCTCGGCCGACGAGGTGGGCCGCCTGGCGGAGTCGGCGGTCACCGCGTTCGAGTCGCGCAGCAACAACGTGATCTCCCTCATCGCCACCCACGCCGATCCGGCGGGCCGCGAGGAGATCGCCGTGGTCCTGCGCGCCCTGCGCGACGTGCCCGTCTCCGTCATCCCGGAGGACAAGGTGCTCAACGCACCCTCGGTGGATCAGCTGTTCGAGGCCGTCGGTGCCGCGCACTGGCTGGGCAACGAGGAGTTCGGGAAGAACGAGTCGCTGCACACCATCGTCGCGGGCATGACGCTGCCCAACCTGCTGCCGTACCTGAAGCGCGAGTCGACGGTGATCATGGCCGCCGACCGGCTCGACCTCCTGCCCGGTCTGGTGATGGCGCACCGCTCGCCCGAATACGGCCCGTTGGCCAGCATCCTGCTCACCGGCGGGTTCGAGATCCCGGAGTCGATGAGCGTGCTCTTCGGCGACGCCGAGGTCGACCTTCCCGTCGCCCGCACCACGCTCGACACCTTCACGACGGCGGTCACCCTGGAGTCGGTGTTCGGTACCTCCACCAGCTCGGCGCGCAAGATCGAGGTCTCCCGCGCCCTGTTCTCCGACTACGTCGACCAGGCGGCACTGCTCTCCGCGATCGACCTCGGCGGCACCGAGATCCGCACGCCCACCATGTTCGAGCATCAGATCATGCAGCAGGCCCGCGCCGACCGGCGTCGCATCGTGCTGCCCGAGGCCACCGACGACCGCGTGCTCGAGGCCGCGGCCATCGTGCTCAACCGGGGCGTCGCCGACATCACCCTGCTGGGCGACTCCGCGCAGATCGCCCGCCGGGCGGCCGAGCTGGGCCTCAACCTCTCCGCCGCCGCGGTGGTCAACCCGAAGGACCCGGAGCTGGTCGCCCGGTTCTCCGACGAGTACGCGCGCCTGCGCGCCCATAAGGGGGTCGACGTCGAGAAGGCGAAGCAGACGATGACCGACCTGTCGTACTTCGGCACCATGATGGTGCATCTCGGCATGGCCGACGGCATGGTCTCTGGCGCCGTGAACACCACCGCCAACACCATCCGCCCGTCGCTCGAGTTCATCAAGACCCAGCCGGGCGTCTCCGTCGTCTCCGGCTCCTTCCTGATGTGCATGAGCGACCGCGTGCTGGTCTACGCCGACTGCGCCGTCAACCCCGACCCCAATCCGGCGCAGCTGGCCGACATCGCCATCGCCTCGGCTCAGACCGCAGAAACCTTCGGCATCGAGCCGCGGATCGCGATGCTGAGCTACTCGACGGGCGACTCCGGCTTCGGCGCCGACGTCGACAAGGTGCGCGAGGCCACCGCCATCGTCCGCGAGAAGGCGCCCCAGCTCAAGGTGGAGGGCCCCATCCAGTTCGACGCGGCCGTCGACCAGGTCGTCGCGGCGAAGAAGATGCCCGACTCCGAGGTGGCCGGCAAGGCGACGGTGTTCATCTTCCCCGACCTCAACACCGGCAACAACACCTACAAGGCGGTGCAGCGCCACTCCGGCGCCGTCGCCGTCGGCCCGATGCTGCAAGGCCTGAACAAGGCCGTCAACGACCTGTCGCGCGGCGCGCTGGTCGACGACATCGTCTCCACGATCACCATCACCGCCATCCAGGCCCAGTCCCTCTGAACCCGTTTCCCGCCTAAGGAGAACACCACTCGTGTCCCAGCCCATCCTGCTGCTGAACTGCGGCTCCTCGTCGATCAAATACCAGCTCCTGGACCCCGAGCACGTCAGCCCCCTGGCCGTCGGCATCGTGCAGCGCATCGGGATGGGCGCCTCGACGATCACCCATGAGGTGGGCGGCGACGAATACACCGAGACCAAGCCGTTCGCCAACCACACCGAGGCCGTGGCCGCCGTCGTGCAGATGTTCCGTCTCAACGGCCCCAGCCTCGACGACGTGCAGGCCGTCGGGCACCGCACGGTGCATGGCGGCTCCACCTTCGTCGAGTCCGTGCTGATCACCGACGAGGTGATCGACGAGCTGCGCAAGCTCTCGACGCTGGCCCCCCTGCACAACCCGCCCGCGATCGCCGGCATCCAGGCCGCGCAGGAGGTACTGCCCGACGTCCCGCACGTCGGGATCTTCGACACCGCCTTCTTCGCGCAGCTCCCGGCCGAGGCCTACACCTACGCCCTCGACCGCGACGTCGCCCGGAAGTACTCGATCCGCAAGTACGGCTTCCACGGCACCTCGCACCAGTTCGTCTCCGGCCGGGCCGCCCGATTCCTCGACCGCGACATCGAGAGCCTCAAGCTGATCGTCTGCCACCTCGGGAACGGGGCCTCGATCTCGGCCATCGACGGCGGCCGCGCCATCGAGACCTCCATGGGCCTCACCCCGCTGCAGGGCCTGGTGATGGGCACGCGCTCCGGCGACGTCGATCCCGGCCTGCATCACTATCTCAACACCCACGGCATCTCCGCGGGCGAGATCGACACCCTGCTCAACAAGAAGTCCGGCATGCTCGGCCTCTGCGGCTACACCGACATGCGCGACGTGCAGGCGCAGATCGAACAGGGCAACGAGGCGGCGCAGCTCGCCGCCGACGTCTACGTGCATCGTCTGGTGTCCTACATCGGCTCCTACATCGCGATCCTCGGCGGCTGCGACGCGATCGTCTTCACCGCGGGCGTGGGCGAGAACGCGTCGTTCATCCGCGAGGCCGTGATCAACCGGCTGGGCTACTTCGGGATCCGGCTCGACGCCGACGCCAACGCCGTGCGCTCCAAGCACCCGCGCGCCATCTCGACGCCGGACTCGACGATCGCCGCCCTCGTGGTCCCCACCAACGAGGAACTGGCCATGGCTCGGGAGACGCTGCGCGTCATCGGCGCCTGACCCGACGCTCCCCGACCCCCCGCTCCTCAAGGAGCACACTCGACCACGGCCTCATCTTGTGCATCGAGCACAACCGATGACCGGCCGGGCTGTCGAGTTCGGCCAACCGGAGTCCGGCGTCGCCGCAACAGGTTTGGAGGAGCACGACGAAGGGATACGGTATTCCTCATGGCAACTGCGCTCATCACCGGAGGCACCTCAGGCATCGGGCACGCCTTCGCGCGCGAACTGGCCTCCCAGGGACACGATCTGGTGCTCGTTGCCCGCGACGGCCAACGGCTGGAGGCGGTCGCCGACGAGCTGCGTGCGGCCCACGGCGTCGACGTCGAGGTGTTCCCCGCGGACCTCGCCGACCGCGCCCAGGTGCTGACGGTCGCCGAACGCGTCGAGGACCCGGAGCGCCCCATCGAGATCCTGGTCAACAACGCCGGCTTCGGGCTGCACACCACCCTGCTCGACCCCGACGACATCGACCTCCACGCCAAGGCCCTCGACGTGATGTGCCTGGCGGTGCTGATCCTCGGCGGGGCCGCCGGGCGCGCGATGGGCGCCCGGGGACACGGCCGCATCATCAACGTGTCGTCGACCGCCGGCACCATCTACACCGGCAACTACTCGGCGGTGAAGGCCTGGTGTACCAGCTACTCGCAGGGCCTCGGCATCGAACTGCGCAACAAGGGAGTCAGCGTCACCGCGCTCTGCCCGGGCTGGGTGCGCACCGAGTTCCACCAGCGCGCCGGGATCAAGGCCAGCTCGCTGCCCGACATCGTCTGGATCTCCCCCGAGACCCTGGTCCGCGGCGCCCTCGCGGACGCGGAGAAGGGCCGCTACATCTCCGTCCCGACGGTGAAGTGGAAGATCGGCTACTTCCTCTCCGTGCATGCCCCCCGCGGCCTCGTCCGCTCGTTCTCGCGGGCGCTCAGCGCGTCGAGAAAGAAGAAGTAACTCCATGGCGAAGGCCGTCGACAAGCCACGCAGGGAGGCGAAGCCGCCCAAGGAAGAAAGGCCCCGCGACGACGAGAAGCTGCGCAAGCACTACACCTCGCCGGGGAGCGCCGCCACCCGGCAGACCGCGCAGATCCTCCTCCTGAAGCCCACCCTGCTGCGGTTGCTGCGCGTCCACGTCCACGGCCTGGCCAACCTCGACACCGTCGAGGCGCCGTTCATCGTCTTCGGCAATCACTCGTCGCATCTCGACGCCCCCTTGATCCTCTGCTCACTGCCCAACCGGCTGTCGCGCTACGTCGCCACGGGCGCCGCCGCCGACTTCTTCTTCGACAAGTGGTGGAAGTCGGGGCCCATGTCGCTGTTCATGAACGGATTCCCGATCGACCGCGGCAAGGGCGGCAAGGGCCAGCGGGGCCTCTCCGCGGCGCTCCTCGAGGACGGCGTCCCGCTGCTGCTCTTCCCGGAGGGCACCCGCTCGCGCACCGGCGCCATGGGGCCGTTCGTGCCCGGGGTTGCGTCGCTGTGCATCTCCCGCGGCGTCTCCGCCCTGCCCGTCGCCCTCGTCGGCGCCTATGAGGCGTGGCCGACGAACCAGAAGCACCTGCCCAAGGGGCGCCCCGAGGTACACGTCGTGTTCGGCCGCCCGATGATGCCCTTCCCGGGCGAGATCGCCCACGAGTTCAACGAGCGGATGCGCCGGCAGGTTCTCGAACTGCACGACACCACCGCCCGCGCCTATGGCAAGAAGACCCTGGCCGAGTACGCCCGCGCCACCGCGATCGAGCGCACCGCCTCCACCACCCCACCCCCCTCGCAGGCCGACGCGGCCCGCGAGGACTCACCCGAAGAGGAGTCCCGATGATCGAAGGCGTCACGCAGCAGAAGTGGTGGGGCTGGGGCGAGGAGGGCAAGGCCTATCACTACGAGGACAAGCCCAAGTTCGCGCCCTTCGTGTTGAAGAAGATCGGCGTCGATATCACCAAGGCCACGGTCTCGGTGCCCGCTTTCGACTCGCTCACCGTTCCCCCCACGACCCTCACCGACGCCCTCCGCGCCGAGCTGGCGGGCATCGTCGGCGAGCGCTTCGTGCAGAGCGACGACGAGACCCGCGTCGTCCACGGCTTCGGCAAGGGCGTCCGAGACCTGGTGCGGGTGCGCCGCGGCGAGTTCGGCCGCCTGCCCGACGTCGTGGTCTACCCCGGCACCGAGGACGAGGTGGCCCGCCTCGTCGACGCGGTGGTCGCCGCCGACGGCGTGATCATCCCCTTCGGCGGTGGCTCGAACATCGTCGCCGCCCTGGAGGCCGTGCCCGGCGAGACCCGCCAGGTGGTCTCGGTGAACCTCGCCCGGATGCGCGCGGTGCGGGAGATCGACGAGCAGTCGGGCCTCGCGCTGATCGAGGCCGGCGTCTACGGGCCGGACATGGAGACCCAGCTCAACGCCCTCGGCTGGACGCTCGGTCATCACCCCGACTCCTTCGTCTGGTCGACGCTCGGCGGCTGGATCGCGACCCGCTCGTCGGGCATGCAGTCGGACAAGTACGGCGACATCGCCGACATCACCCGCGGGCTCACCATGGTGATGCCCGGCCAGGTGCTGGAGCTGCGCCCGCTGCCGTCGTCGTCGTCGGGTCCCAGCGTGCGCGAGATGGTGCTGGGGTCCGAAGGCCGCCTGGGCATCATCACCAAGGCGTGGGTCAACGTCCACCGCATCCCCGAGGTGCGCGAACTCCAGGCCTACTTCTTCGCCACCTACGAGGACGGGCTGAAGGCCTGCCAGCAGATCGTCGAGTCGGATGCCAGCGTCATGATGGCGCGCGTCTCCGATCCACTGGAGACGCAGTACATCATGGCCAACGGCAAGCAGTCGTCGAAGGTCAGCTCCATGGCGTCCAAGGCGATCCAGAAGATCATGGAGTCCAAGGGGTGGGACCTGGAGAACATCTGCATGTCCTTCGTCGGCTTCGAGGGCTCCGCCAACCACGTGCGCTACGAGAAGGGCCTGGTGTCGAAGATCGTCAAGGCCAACAACGGCATGGGCGTCGGGAAGGGCCCCGGCCTCCTGTACGACCAGAAGAAGTACGACACCCCCTACATCCGCGACTTCATGCTGGACCGCGGCATCGTCGCCGACGTGTCCGAGACCTCCACCCCCTGGGCCTACGCGGCCGAGCTGCACACCAACGTCGTGGCCGCCGCGCACCAGGCGATGCAGGAACGCGGCGTCACCGGCGTGGTGTTCTGCCACCTCAGCCACAGCTACCATTCGGGCGCCTGTCAGTACTTCACGTTCGCGATCAAGGACGACTCCGAGGAGAACCTGATCACCTACGACCACGTCAAGCGCGCCATCCAGCAGGCGTTCATGGACAACCACGCGACGGTGTCGCACCACCACGGGGTCGGCGAGGAGCACAGCCCCTGGATGGACCAGGACATCTCCCCCGCCGGCGTGTTCATCCAGCGCAAGCTCTTCGACGGCGTCGACCCGGGCCGGAACCTGAACCCCGGCAAGATCATCCACGACGGCGCCGCCGGCATCAGCTCCAACTCCGCCGACGCGTAGCCGCTCCTCGGGGAGCGGGAGTTGGCGCTCCAGCCCGGGGCTGCGGACGGATAAGTGCGGTCAGAAGTGGATTCTGCGCGATTCGGGCCTGCAAAAGGCTGATGGCCGCACTTATCCGTCAGATCCTCGTGACCATCCGCAGCAACCTGGCCCAGGACGTCAGGGAGTCGGCGGGTTGAGGGTCGCGGAGAGGACCGCGTTGGGCCCCGCGCTCCACCCGGCGGGGAGCGTGGCGGTGACGCGGAATCCCCACACCGCGCCGGGCCATGGCACGCAGGTGACGTGGAGGCTGTGCTGCTCGGTGAAGGCGGTGGCGGTCAGGTAGATCGACGTGGTGTACCGGGCATTGACGGAATCGGTCGTGGGACTCCCATCCGCATTGCGGCTGTCGGTGCTCACATACGTGAACAGCGAGGACACGGTGGTCCAGCTACGGCTATGCACCTGGTTGAGCTCGATCACGAGCATCGTACCCGCGGGAATGGGCGTGCCGTCCGGCGAGGGTGTCAGGAAGAACTCAGGCTCCCAAGTAGGGCGGTTCGGGTTGCGCGGCCGGAACTCGGCCGACACGACGAAATCGCCCGCGGAGTTGGTCACGGTGGCAGCCGCCAGCGGGACCGCCATGGGTGCGGCGAGGACAGGGACCGACCACGCGGCAGCGGTCAGCAGCGTGCGTCTATCGGGAACAGCGAGAGCATCGGGGGTGTGATCGGCCATAGGGCGCTCCTCGGGATCAGCGGACGAAGGCGGTGCGCGCGGTGCGGGGAAATATGCACCGTGCGAGTAGTAGCATCCTGCTCCGACAGCACCCGTGTCCATCTCGCCGGGGGTCTTCCGCCGTCAGCGAGGCTGTTTCCGTTCAGTTGCTCGGCGGATCCGAGGTCATTGGGGCTGGAAATGTCCGCATACGGACGTCCACAGCCCCAGTAACCCCGTTCGGCTCTGTTCGCTGACAGATCCAGCCTCACTGACCGTCGACCCCTGACGGAATCAACCTCAATACACGGGGGCCGGCAGGCCCAGCCGGTCGCTCATCCCTCGGGGACGGTGTCCAGATCCGCCAGCCAAGCCGCGGCCGAGGCGTCGGAGGGCATCCGCCAGTCGCCGCGCGGCGACAGCGAACCGCCGGCCAGCACCTTGGGGCCGTTCGGGATGGCTGAGCGCTTGAACTGATTGGCGAAGAACCTCCGCAGGAAAACCCCTAGCCAACGCTTGATCGTCGGCAGATCGTAGGCCGTGCGGTCGGCCTCGGGATAGCCCACCGGCCACTGCCCGACGGTGGCGTCGCGCCAGGCGTGCCAGGCCAGGAAGGCGATCTTGCTCGGCCGGAAGCCGTGCCGCAGCAGGTAGTACAGCGTGAAGTCGTGCAGCGCGTAGGGGCCGATCGAGTCCTGCGTCGACTGCGGCTTGGCGCCGTCGGCCACCGGGATCAGCTCGGGCGAGATCTCGGTGTTCAGGATCGAGTCCAGGGTCTCGTTGACGCCCTCTTCCGGGAACTGGCCCGACGCGATCGCCCAGCGGATCAGGTGCTGCATCAGTGTCTTGGGCACGCCGGCGTTGACGCCGTAGTGGCTCATGTGGTCGCCGACGCCGTAGGTACACCACCCCAGCGCCAGCTCGGACAGGTCTCCGGTGCCCAGCACGATGCCGCCGCGCTGGTTGGCCGCGCGGAACAGGAAGTCGGTGCGCATACCGGCTTGGACGTTTTCGTAGGTGACGTCGTAGACGGGGGCCCCGTCGCCCGCGGGGTGGCCGAGGGCCTTGAGCAGCGCGGTCGCCATGGGCTTCATGTCGACCGTCTCGAAGGTCACGCCCAGCGCCTCGGCCAGCAGCGTCGCATTGTTCTTGGTGTGCGCCGACGTGGCGAAGCCCGGCAGGGTGAAGGCCAGGATGTGGGTGCGCGGCAGGCCCAGCCGGTCGCAGGCCTTGGCCGCGACGATGAGGGCGTGCGTCGAGTCCAGCCCCCCGGAGACGCCGATCACGATCTTCGGAACGCGCGCCACCGCGCCCCCACCGATGGCCAGCATCCGGCGCTCCAGCGCGGAGACCTGGATGTTGTAGGCCTCGTAGCAGTCCTGGTTCAGCCGCGCCTCGTCGTCGGGCACGAAGGGGAACCGGTCGAGGGGACGGCGCAGGCCGAGGTCCCCCGAGGGGGGCTTCGCGTCGAACGCGATCCAGCGGAAGGCACCGGGCGCGGCGTCCTCCCCGCGGGCGTTGTCGGCGAGCGTCCCTTGCCGGCGGCGCTCTTGCGCGAGCCGGTCCAGATCGACATCCACCACCAGCCGCGTCGGCCCTTGCGGGAACCGCTCGGAGGCGCCGAGCAGGTCGCCGCATTCGTAGGCCATGGCCTGGCCGTCCCAGGACAGATCGGTGGACGACTCCCCGAAGCTCGCGGCGGCATACACATAGGCGACGTTGCAGCGCGCGCTGAGCGAGCGCACCATCAACGCCCGGTCGTCGGCCCGGCCCACCGTGATCGGGGAGGCGCTGAGATTGAGCACGAGGTTCGCGCCGGCGAGGGCCGCCTTGGTCGACGGCGGCACCGGCACCCACATGTCCTCGCAGATCTCCACGAAGAACCGCAGATTCGCGACCCCCGCGGCGTCGAAGATCAGATCCGTGCCGAAGGGGATCTGGCCGTCGTCGTCCGCGCCGGGCCAGTGCGGTCGCTCGAGATAGCCCTCGATCCCCCGGCCTGGGGCGAAGTGCCGCTCCTCGTAGAACTCGCGGTAGGTGGGCAGGAAAGACTTGGGCACCACGCCGAGCACCTTGCCTCGGTGCAGCACCACCGCGCAGTTGAACAGCCCCGCCGGACCGGCCAGCGGCGCCCCGACGACGATGACCGGCCGCAGCTTCTTCGTCGCCTTGGCCAGCCCCACCACGGCAGCGTCGACGGCCTCCAGCAGCACGTCCTGCAGCAGCAGGTCGTCCAGCGAATAGCCGGACAGCGACAGCTCCGGGAACACGACCACCGCCGCTCCGTCGTCATGACAGGCGCGGACCTGCTCGACGATCCGCGCGGCGTTGGTCGCCGGGTCGCCGAGCGCGACGGGCAGGGTGCAGGCGGCGACGCGGGCGAAACCATGGTCGTACAGCGAGGCGAAGGTCATGAGGGAAGTCTCTCACCACGACAGCCCCCCCCCCGTGCCGAGGTCATCGTCTCCCCGCGGTAACGGTGACCTGACACCCATTTCTGCCGAAGCCTCCCGTCTGCGTTCCTTTGGCACCCGACCCCTCCCTCCCGAACGCCCCGGGCTGCTAGCATTCGTAACGGAGCACACCGTGCAGACGCATACAGTGCTCCGATCAGGATTGTCACTCACCCAGTGAAGCAAGACCTGGGGCATCGCGGTGCCCCGGGTCTTTTTGCATCTCGGGAGGGAAAAGTGATCGAGGAGGATCATGCATGGCCATTGACTACGACCAGTTGGCAGGCGCCATCGTCGACAAGATCGGCGGCGCCTCGAACATCAAGAGCGCGACGCACTGCGCCACCAGATTGCGCCTGGTGCTGCGCGACGACTCCAAGCCCGACACCGACGCGATCAAGGCCTTGAGCGGCGTGATCACCGTCGTCCAGGCCGGCGGGCAGTACCAGGTGGTCGTCGGCGACAACGTGCCGCAGGTCCTGGCGGGCGTGCAGCGGCGCACCGGCGGCGCGGACGCCGCGCACGACGAGGAGGACGACGGCCCCAAGGGCAACCTGCTCGACCGGTTCATCCAGATGATCAGCGCGATCTTCCACCCGATCCTGTGGCCGCTGGCGGGCGCGGGCCTGTTCAAGGCCTTCCTCTCGCTGTTCACCACGTTCGAGTGGATGGACGCCACGACGACCACCTTCACGGTGCTCAACGCCTCGGCCGACGCCCTGATCTACTTCCTGCCGATGGTGCTGGCCATCACGGCGGCGAAGCGGTTCAAGACGAACCAGTTCACCGCCATGGCGGTGGCCGGCGCCCTCGTCTATCCGAACATCATCGCGCTGGGCGATCCCAACCTTGCGGCTGCGTTGAACATGGTGCTGGACCCGGAGCCCACCGTCTTCGGCATCCCGCTGGTCATCATGCGCTACGTCAGCTCGGTGATCCCGATCATCGTCGGCGTCTGGGTGCAGGGCTATCTGGAGCGCTTCCTGCTCAAGGTGCTGCCCGCCGCCATCCGCAACTTCATGACCCCGCTGCTGGTCATGCTGATCATGGTGCCGGTCATCCTGCTGACCATCGGCCCGGCCACCACCTTTGCTGCCAACGGCATCGCCGGCGGCATCAACTACCTGTTCGACACGCTGCCCTGGCTGGCCGGCGCCATCATGGGCGGCTTCTGGCAGGTGTTCGTGCTCTTCGGGCTGCACTGGGGCTTCATCCCGATCATGCTCACGCAGCTCAACGTCGACGGCTACTCGATCCTCACCGGCCCGCTGCCCGCCGCCGTGCTGGCCCAGGCCGCCGCCACCCTCGCCGTCATGATCCGCACCCGCGACAAGGCGACCCGCGAACTCGCCGGCCCCGCGACGCTGTCCGGCTTCCTCGCCGGCATCACCGAACCCGCGATCTACGGCGTCAACCTCCCGCGCAAGTACCCGTTCTACTTCGGCATCGTCGGCGGCGTCATCGGCGGCCTGCTGGCCGGGCTCGCCGGCGCCCGCAGCGATGCGTTCGTGTTCCCGTCGCTCATCGGCATGCCCGCCTACCTGAAGACCCCCAACCTGCCGCTGTTCTTCATCGGCGTGGGCGTCGCGATCGCGGTCTCGTTCCTGCTCACCCTCTTCTGGGGCGTGAAGGACGACGCACCGGCCGCTGCTGCCGACGATAAGCCGGCTCGCGCGGCCTCCCCCGGCGCTCCGGTTGCCGCCGCGTCCGGGGGCGCCGAGGTCGTCGTCGCGGCCCCGATGGCCGGGCGCCTCGTCGCCCTGGAGGACGTGCCCGATCCGGTCTTCTCCAGCGGCGCGATGGGCAAGGGCGTGGGCATCGTGCCCAGCGACGGCACGGTCTACGCGCCCATCTCCGGCACCGTCGCCGTCGCGATGGCCTCCGGGCATGCCTACGGCATCAAGGGCGACGACGGCGTGGAGGTGCTGGTCCACGTCGGGATCGACACGGTCAACATGAAGGGCGAGGGGTTCACGATGAACGTCGCCAAGGGCGACCGGGTCGAGGCCGGCCAGGTGCTCGCGGTGGTCGATCTGGCCGCGGTCGAGGCCGCCGGCTACTCGACGACGACCATCCTGCTCATCACCAACACCAAGGCCCAGAAGAGCGTGGAGGCGGCATCCGCCGGTGCAGTGGACGCCAACGCCCCCGCCCTCATCGTCACCCGCTGACCCCCCGACCCATCCGAAGAAAGGACGCATACCTGTGACCACCCGATTCCCCGAAGGATTCCTGTGGGGCGGAGCAGTCGCCGCCAATCAGCTGGAGGGCGCCTACCTGGAGGGCGGCAAGCTGCCGTCCATCCAGGACGTGCTGCCCACCGGAGGCCTGAACACCCCCACCGACGAGCCGACCCCCGAGAACCTCAAGCTGGTGGGCATCGACTTCTACCACCGCTACGCCGAGGACATCGCGCTGTTCGCCGAGCTGGGCTTCAAGGTCTTCCGGTTCTCCGTCGCGTGGAGCCGGATCTTCCCGTTGGGCGACGAGGAGACGCCCAACGAGGAGGGCCTGGCCTTCTACGACCGCGTGCTCGACGAGCTGGACAAGCACGGCATCGAGGCGATGATCACCATCAGCCACTACGAGACGCCGCTGTACCTGGCCAAGACCTACGACGGCTGGACCAACCGCGCGCTGATCGGCTTCTACGAGCGCTACGCCCGCACGCTGTTCGAGCGCTACGGCGACCGCGTCAAGTACTGGCTGACGTTCAACGAGATCAACTCGATCGTGCATGCCCCGCTCATGTCGGGGGGCATCTGGACCCCGCCCGAGCAGCTCTCGAAGACCGACCTCTACCAGGCCATCCACCACGAGCTGGTGGCGTCGGCGTCGGTGACGAGGATCGCGCACGAGATCAACCCGGAGATCAAGGTCGGCTGCATGGTCCTGGCGATGCCGACCTATCCGCTGTCGCCCGACCCGGCCGACGTGTGGGCGGCCCTGCAGACCGAGCACGAGAACCTGGCCTTCGGCGACATCCACTGCCGGGGCACCTATCCGGGCTACTACCTGCGCAAGCTGCGCGAGGAGGGCGTCGAGCTCGACATCACCGACGAGGACCGCGAGACGCTGGCGCACACCGTCGACTTCGTGTCGTTCAGCTACTACATGAGCGTCTGCGCCTCGGCCGACCCCGCCAAGCAGGTCAAGGGCGAGGGCAACATCCTCGGCGGGCTGCGCAACCCGACGCTGCCCTCCTCCGAATGGGGCTGGCAGATCGACCCGCTGGGACTGCGCATCGTGCTCAACCAGTACTGGGAGCGATGGGGCAAGCCGCTGTTCATCGTCGAGAACGGGCTGGGCGCCAAGGACCAGCTCGTCGAGGTGGACGGCACGCTCACCGTCGTGGACGACTACCGGACCGACTACCTCCGCAGCCACCTGGCCACGGTGGGCGAGGCGATCGAGGACGGCGTCGAGCTGTGGGGCTACACCTGGTGGGGCGCCATCGACGTGGTGAGCGCCTCCACGGCCCAGCTGTCGAAGCGCTACGGCTTCATCTACGTCGACCGCAACGACGACGGCACCGGCACGCTGAACAGGTACAAGAAGAAGTCCTTCGACGCGTACCGCGAGATCATCGCCACCAACGGGGCCTCGCTCGGCGTCGCGACGGATTAGCGACGCGCGGCTACTGACCGTGTACCGGGGCTGGGCATCATTGACCCAGCCCCGGTTCACTGGAACCGGAACCGTTCTCAACAGGAACCCCACATCGTCCGCCGGAGGGAAGGAGGGCACGTGAAAATTCTGCAGGTCTTCAACAACAACGTCGTCCTCGCCGTCGACGAGCTCGGCCGGGAGGTCGTGCTGACCGGACGAGGCCTGGGCTTCCAGCGCCGGCGCGGCGACGAGGTGGAGGAGGCGCGCATCGGCCGCCGGTTCGTCCCGGCGGACAACCCCGGCGCGGTGGCCCAGCTCCTGGCCGACATCCCGCCCGACCTGCTCACCCTGGTGGACGTGCAGTTCAGCGCCGCGGTGCGCAGCCTGGGCGCCGCCATGCCGCCGCTGGCGATCATCGCGGCCGCCGACCACATCTTCCAGGCGATCGAGCGGGTGCGCCGCGGCGAGACGATGGACTACCCGCTGCGCGTCGAGGTGGCGCACCTGCTGCCGGAAGAGCTTCGCGTCGCCGAGGAACTCCTCGCGCGGCTCAACAGCCACCTCCCCGTCACCCTGCCGGACGGGGAGGCCACCGCCCTGGCGATGCACCTGTTCCACGCGGTGACGGGCAATGCCTCCATGGAGCAGACCTTCGTTCACACGGCCCTGATCCGGCAGATCTTCGACCTCATCGCGGAGGCCCAGGGCCCCGGGTTCGACCCGGGCTCCATCGACGCAGCCCGCTTCGCCGCGCACCTGCGCTACTTCTTCGCCCGGGCCGAGTCGGGACGCCAGTTCCACGGCGACGTCGGCGCCATCGGCCGCGTGCTCACCGTCGAGAACCCGTCGGCCTATCAGCTGGCCCTGCGGATCCGCTCGCTGCTGGAGCTGCGCCTGAACTTCCCGGTGTCCGAGGACGAGGTGGTCTACCTGACCATCCACCTCGCCCGGCTGGTCATGGCCTCCCGCGCCTGACCCTAGGACTCACGCGACGCCAATGGGCCTGGGCCCGGGCTGCCGTCGCACCGGCGGACCGCCGTCCCGCCGCGGGCTTCGGAGCCGCCGACTCGTGCCACACCGCCACCGACCACGGCGCCACCGTCGCGCTGCGGTCGGCGAGTTCGCCCTCGCCCTCCATCCAGTGGTTGAAGTGGCCCTCGTGCGCCGTGGAGGTGTCGATCAGCCAGCGCCACGCCCGCCCGGACGGAAGGGTCGGCGCGGTGAAGACGATCGGCACATCGGCCATGTTGACCATCACCCAGAAGTCGTCGCCGGGTGAGTTGATCAGGGCACCGACGGCGCGGTCGCCCTCCCGAGGACTGCCGATCCCCGACGGGGTGCGGAACAGGTACGACACGTCGGCGTTGTCGGCGATGAGATCCCCCCACTGCACCTGTCGCAGCGCCTCATGCCGCGTTCGCAGACCCACCATGAACCGGGCGAACCGGAACAGTCCGTTCACGTTCTCCGGCGTGTCGAAGGTGCCGAGGTTGTCGTGGTAATTCGCATCCAGGCCGGGCCCGACGGGCACGCTGTTGGGGGTGTTGGTGGGGATCATCTCGTAGTTGTTGCGCATGGCGATGGAGTCCAGCGCCCACGGGTTGTTGTTGCCGTTCTGCGTGCGACCGAACTCGTCGCCGGCCACCACCATCGGCACCCCGCGCGAGAGGAACAGCAGCGCCCACAGGTTGCGCACGCGCTGGCGGCGCAGCTCCCGCGAGCCGCCGGAATCCCAGCTCAGATTGTTGTCCGAGCCGCCGTCCGACGGGCCGAACGGGTACGGCTGATCGTTGCGCTTGGTCTGGTAGCTGACCAGGTCGACCAGGTTGAACCCGTCGTGCGCGTCGACGAAGTTGATCGTCTTCTGCGCGCCCCCATTGTCGACGAAGTGATGGTAGTCGCCGTTGAACTGGTCGAGGAAGGAGCCCATGTTGCCGTCGCCCTTGGTGAAGCGGCGCACCGCGTCACGATAGCGGCCGTTCCATTCCCCCCAGCCGCGCGGGAAGTTGCCCACCTCGTATCCCCAGAGGTCCCAGGCCTCGGCGATCACCTCGACGTGGCGCTCCTCCGCGAAGTCCGCGATCTCCACCAGCAGCGGATGGTCCTGGAAGAAGCGCTTCTGGCCGTCCCAGTCGTCGGGTTCGGCGTCGCCGGGAAGCCGGCCGAGCACGGTGGCCAGGTCGAACCGGAAGCCGTCGACATGCATGTCGGTGGTCCAGTACTCCAGCGAGTCCATCACCAGCTTGCGCGCGGCGCCGGAGGAGTAGTTGAGCTGGTTCGACGTCCCCGTGGCGCCGTCGACGAGCATGTGCCCGGAGGTCATCGCGTAGTACTTGGCGGTGGCGAAGCCGCCCAGGCTGGTGAAGCCGGTGGTGTTGACGTCGCCGCTCCAGTTGCCGCCCTCCGCGGTGTGGTTGTAGACGACGTCGAGATACACCTCGATGCCGTGCTCGTGGAAGGCGTCCACCATGTCGCGGAACTCGCGCGTCGGGCCACCCGGCGAGGTGTCCGACGAATAGGACCTGTTGGGCGCGAAGAAGCCCAGCGTCATGTAGCCCCAGGAGTTGGTCTTGCCCTGCCGCGCCGACTGCGACGTGTTCGTCTCGTGGACCGGCAGCAGTTCGACCGTGTTGAACCCCAGCCCCTTCAGATAGGGAGCCATCATTCCGGCCCCGCGATAGGTGCCGCGGTACTCCTCCGGGATGTCGACGACGCCCTCGAAGCCCGGCTCATCGGCCAGCAGCTCCGTCAGCCTCGCGGCGGAGGGATGGCCGGAGAGCTGCTGGGTCTGCACCTCGTAGATGGAGGCGTCCTGCGCCGGCAGCGCCAGGCGCGGCTGCCGCGGCCGCGGTTCCGCGACGATGATCCCCTTCGGCACGAAGCGTCCGGTGTCGGCCTGGCGACGGGGCGTGCCGTGGTAGTCGTCGCCGCCGGTGCCGAACACCCCGTCATCCACGCCGTACTCCACCAACTCGTCGGAGAAGACGGTGTGGCTGAGTTCGCGCGCGTAGGGATCGAAGAGCACCTTGTTGGGGTTGAACCGGTTGCCCCGTTCGTCGAGATCGGCGACGAAGCCCGCGTCGGCGCCGGGCTCCCAGTCCTCGTCGTAGTCCCAGTTGGCGCCCCAGGCCCGGTAGCCGTACATCGTGCCGAGTTGGAGGCCCTGCAGGCGCGCCCGCCACACTCCGTCGTCGCCCTTGGCGGGCAGGTAGGAGGCCATGGCGTCGGCGCCCAGCGCCTGGTCGTAGATCTCCAACTGGATCCGGGTGGCGTCGGGCGCGTAGACGGCGAAGGTCACCCCGTCGAAATGCGGATGCGCGCCGAGGGGCCAGTCGGCCGTGGCCCATGAACTCTCGTCGAGAGCGAGGATCTCCATGCGCTCAATAGTGACATGCCCGAGGTGCCCGTCCCACCCACCGACTCTTTCGACGGCGCTTCGGGAGATCATGCCGCCGGCAGATTCGACAGGAGAAACTGGTCGGCGGTGACGTGTCCCCACTCATCCGCGTCATTGTCGACGATCTGGATCCGGGCGGTGCTCCCGATGAGATCGTCGACATCCCACGAGACCCACCTCAGCCGCTCGTCGTCGGCCCCTGTCGCCGTGCGTACGACTTGTCCTTCTACGACCAGGTTGACCGCCGTCTCCGCTCTCGGCGACGTGTCGAACGCCGCCGATCCGCTGAACATGATGTGGTCGACCATGATGTGCGCCCAGGCACCACCGGCCGCGTTGTCGACCACCTCTATCCGCGCGCTTCGTCCGACAAGATCGTGCACGTCCCAGGCGATCGGCCGCATGGTATCGTCACCGGAGCCCGTCGCCGTGCGCACCACCTCTCCATCCACGACCAGATTGATCGAGGCGTTCTCGGGCGTGCCATGGGGCCGGTTGCCTCCCGCGATCAGGTAGTTCACGTAGTCGCGGGTGATTCGGAAGGACGGCGAGGAGATGGTTCCGGTGGCGGGATCCCCTCCACCGACGAACGTATCCAGCGTCTTGGCGCCCACTTGCTGAGGCAGCGAGCTGGGGAGGGGGCCTTCACTCGCGAAGCTTCCCGTCTGGATCCATCCTGTCCCGAAGGTCGCTCCTTCGAAATCCGCGAAGACCGCTGGAGCCAAGGGGTTGCGACCGCCCCCGATGAGGAAGTTGAGGTACGAAGCGCTGACGGTGAAGGGCGGCGAGGTGAGAGTTCCCGTCGTCGTATCGCCGCCGTGGCGCGAAGTCGCATAGCCCTGCCCCACCCAGCCGGACACCTCTTGCTGCCCGGGGAGGGGTCCGGAGGCGGGTCCCGAACCAAACGCGTCTCCCGTCACCGCCCACCCTCCGTAGCTTCCCTCGTCGAAGGACTGCAGGACGCTGTGGGGCGCCGATGGGGACCGGGTGTTCGCAAACTCGGTGATCACGACATCCGAAAAGAGCGCCACGCCGTTGTCGGCATAGAACTCCAGGCCTGTGTCCGAGGGGTGAGAGAAAACCTGTGCCGAATGCACGTACAGGCCGTCATCGATGAACATCTCCACCGTTCCTCGATCCACAAGGATGCGCAGCCTCACGTCCTTGTCGGATGCGTCTCGCGGGGACTGGGTTTCGCCCGAGTGGAGCGTGCCGGAAGGCGATCGGTTCAGGTAGGAGTACCGGTCGGTAACCCCCAGATCGACCCCTCTGCTGCGGTCGGCGGAACGCTTCAACCTCATCCCCACGTTGCTGGCCGTCGTCCAGCTCACATCGGCCTCGATCTGATAGGCATGCCCCGCGTAGGTCAGCAGCCGGCTACCCTCGACCGCGATGTCGCCCATGGCGATCGTCCTGGTAGCCGTTTCCGCCAACGCGGGCGTAGGCTCAGAGAAAAGGGCGTAGGTTCCGTCCGAGAGCTTTCCCATCGTGATCCGGCGCACGATCGAGTACTGGCCGTTGAAACCGTCGCCGGCCCAGCTCGGCGGAGTTGCGCGAGCATAGTCCCAGTTATTCATCCATCCCCAGCCGAATCGCGTCGACAGGGTCTCATCGTGCGGGTCGGGCCACGTCACGGCGGCGTAGTAGTCGGAACCGTAGTCGAGCCAGCGCGGCGTAGAGTGGTCTTTCTGGAAGGTGCGACCGTCGAACACGCCCGTCCAGTACACGGAGGTCTTCGGCTCGACGCCTGCCGACCCCGCGAGCACCCACTTCAGCGTTCCATCCTGCGCCCGAATGGCGAAAATGTCCGGGCATTCGATCCAGCCGTAGTCGCCGCTGAGGGGGGTCTGAGACTCGTACTGCCACGAGATCAGATCTTCGGAACTGTAGAAATCCATCGCATCGCCTCGGCTGATCACGAGGATCCATCGAGAGGTCTCCTCGTGCCAGATCACCTTGGGATCCCGCCAGTCCGCGAGGCCGGGATTGGATATCACCGGGTCCGTGCCGTAGCTGGCGAAACTCCGCCCACCGTCGGTGGAGTACCAGAGATACACGGCCTGCTTCCCATCGGGAAGGAGGGGAGACTGCGTAACCAGGCTCACCAGCGATCCCCGCCCGAACCCAGCGGAGTCCTCCGCGTCCACAATCGCCGACCCGGCCCAGACGCTCCCGTTGATATTGGTGTTCTTCGGAATGGCCACCCCCTGGTCTTCGAAGACGACGCCGTCCACGCTGGTCGCGTGCCGCCAGCCGGTACCGTTCTCCAGCGGGAAATCGGCATCGTAGAGGTGGTAGAAGTGGTACTCGCCATCCCTCCACACCGGTCTGATGGGATCGTTGCCCCAATGGTCAGGGATGGTGAAGTGGTATTCGTTGCGGTAGGTGTCGTAGTTCATCGCCCGGCCGCCCGCCCGAGACACCACCTGCGTCACGCGGGACACTCCGGTCGCGCCGGTTACCGCGATGGTCACGAGACCCGCCGGGATCTCGGCGAGATATGTCTTGAACTCGTAGGTCACCGCCGCCCCGGGCGCGACGGAGGCGAAGGTCTTCGATCCGTAGCGGGTGGTCATCTTCAGCGAGACCGTCTCCACGCTCGTGTTCACGGCCAGAACCGCGACCGTCACCTTGCCGGCCACGATCTTCGACTCCGCCACGACCTCAGCCCCCAGAGCAGCCGCCGGTTCGACAACGGTGACCGTGGGCAGGGCGACGGAGTTCTCCGCAAAGCGCGCGCTGATCACCACGATCCCGGGACTTCCCGAGGAGACCCCAGGAGCCACGGCGATGCCAGAGGCGTTCGTCCTCACCGTCGCTTCGAGGGTTTCATCTTGAAAGGTTCCCCCCGACACGGTGAACAGCACCTCACTGCCGAGAACGCCCCCACCGTCGGCGGCGATGACACGAGCACCGAGCCCGGACACCACCTCACCGACGATCGCCCTCTTCTCCGTACCCAGCGATTCGATCATCGCTCCCTCCCCTGGCTCCGTGGCAGGAATGACGACAGAGCCGGCTGTTCCTGCCACACCGTCGAGGTCGATCGCCCGGTACTGAATAACGACGGCGCCGGTCCCCCCGGCCGTGAACGCGCCGTCGTATCGGATCCATTCGCCGGAACCAACTGCGTACTCCATCTGAACGGAAGCCGTCGCCGCCAGCGTCACCGTCCGGTTGGTCACCGTCGCGGACACCTTGACGACGGAGCCACTCGCTGGGGCAGCACCTTCCCCGATGGCACCGGACTGCGAGTCATCCAATCCATGACTGTCCGCCACGGCAGGGGTTGCGACGAGGATCAGCGCCATCACGAGCGCTACGACCGCCGGGAGGCGACCTCGCTTCCGGCTTGCCTCGGCCAAGGGGAACCGTCGGAACATGCGCCCTCCTCAATACTGCGGAGGGCACTGGATCTCGCGCCAGACCTCCAGGTGACAACGGTGTCAACAACACTATGCGGCGATTATAGATGATCTCGCACCCCGCCTCAACGCTTCCCGTCCCACGAAGCTCCTCCCTGCGGAGATCCCATGGACAGTGGCCCCCGTCCCCCCACCTCGTGGCGCACGATATCTCTATCTACGTGTTGCCCCAGCGACGGCCTCGGCCATATTGTTAGCGGGAACCAGGGAACGGCCGATCCGTCGCTCATTCTCCGGTCGCGGCGTGCGATGTCGGACGATCCACAAGCCCGACAGCGTGGACCGCGTGCGCCCGGCACGGAGAAAAGGCCCGGCGGACGTATCTCACCGCCACGATCAGGGCCTCGCCGGCGGAAGCATCGATCAGCGTTTCCCAGGAAACGCGGAGCAAATAAGGGCACCGAACACATGACCGACGTCCCAGGATCAGCACCGCGGAGTTCTCCACGGCCTCGCGCGACGATGAGGCAGGTAGCCGCTCTCGCAGGCGTGGGCACCAAGACGGTGTCGCGGGTGATCAACCACGAGCCGAACGTCTCGTCGGCCACCTCTCAGCGAGTCTGGGAAGCTGTTCGTGCGCTGGATTATCACGTCGACCTGCTCGCAGGGAGCCTCCGGCGAAGCGGCGGCCGAACCCACGCGCTGGGCCTGCTCGTCGGAAGCGTCCAGAACCCCTTCTCCGGCGCCATCCATCGCGCCGTGGAGGACGCGGCCGGCGCCCGCGGCGTCGCCGTCTTCGCCTCGAGTCTCGACGACGACCCGGAGCGCGAGGAGGGGGCGGTACACGCCTTCCTGCGCCGGCGTGTCGACGGGTTGATCCTGACCACCACGTCGCAACGCCAGGACTACCTGGCGACGACGCGGGACCGGGGCGTGCCCACCGTGTTCATCGACCGCCTGCCGTCCGACCCCGACACCGACACGGTCGTCAGCGACAACCGGGTGGGGGCCCGCCTGGCCACGGCGCACCTCATCGCGCACGGCCATCGCCGCATCGCGCTCCTCACCGACCGGCTGTCGATCCAGACGGCCGCGGAGCGCCGGCTCGGCTTCCTGGACGCCCTCGGCGCGGCGGGGATCCCCGCCGCCGAGACCACCATGGTCACCGAGGTCCACGACGAGGCGCGCGCGGAGGCGGTGCTCGCCCAACTCCTGTCCTCCGAGTCCCCGCCGACCGCGGTGCTCAGCGCGCAGAACCTGATCACCATCGGCGCCCTGCATGCGCTGCGCGCGGCCGGCCGCCGGCATTCCGTCGCCCTGATCGGATTCGACGACATCCCGCTCGCCGATCTGGTCGACCCCGGTATCACGGTCATGGCACAGGATCCCCACCGGATCGGAGCCCTCGCGGCCGAGCAGGTCTTCGCGCGAATCGACGGAGACACCTCGGAACCCCGGCATCTCGTCGTCCCCACCGTCCTCATCGAACGCGGCAGCGGGGAAATCAGCCCCGCGCCCTGACCAGCACTCTGACCAGCGCCCTGCGCCGACGGAGCGGCGGAGCGAAAGGCGAGGGCGGCCCTTCCCGACTTCTCGAAAGGACCGCCCTTCCAGGACGCGGGGCAGCGAGGCTACTCCACAACCTCCACGCGGACGCGCTGGGCCTGGGTGGCCGTCGCCACCTCCACCTCGATCTCACCGGCACCGGTCACCACGAGTTGCTGAGAGACGACCACGCCCTGCTCATCCGTCGTGGCGGTCTCGAACCCGTCCGGGTACTCCCCCGGGCCGGAGGCCACCACGAAGGTGACCTCCAGACCCTCCTGAGGCTGGCCGTCTTCCAGGATCTCGACCACCAACGCCACGGGATCCTCGGTATCCGCGATCGGCCCGTCGGGTCCGAGCAGCGTGATGACGATCCCGCCGGCGGCTTCATCCGCCGGACCCTCGGGCGCCGGGCTCTCGGAGGCCGGCGCCGAGGTGCCGGCCTCCGATGGCGTGCCGGCCGCACCCGACGACAGAGGCTCCCCGCTCTCGCCATCGCGGCCGCACCCGAGCAACGAGAGCGTCAGCGAACCGGCGAGAACCAGCAGGAGGACTCGACGGATCATTCGAACGTCACCGAGAACTGCTTCTGGGTTGACCCGTAGGACACCGACACGGTGAACGTCCCGTGGCCCACGACCTCGGCCTCGGCGAAGAAGATGCCATCGTCCGCGACGCCCGCGAGGTGATCCCCCGCAACCCCACTCCATGCCGCGATGCCCCCGGCGCCGACGAGGCTGGCGGAGACCCCGCCCGACACCCCGTTGCCTCCCTGCGCGATGGAGAACAGCAAGGTCACCGTGTCACCGATGTCCGCGCCGAACGGGTCGTCGCCGTTGAGGAACTGGATCGTCACCTCGCCGGAAACGGTCGCGGCCGCCAGAGGCAGGGCGGCCACGGAGGCCACCACCGGAACTGCCCAGGCACTGGCCCGGATGACCCCACGACGCGTGAGCGCCGCGGGCAGTTGCACGTCGATCGGGTCGTGGCTCTTGTTGGTTTCGTTCGTCACAATCAGTCCTTACTGAGCGGTGTAGCTGGTCGTCACGGTCGCGATGCCCGACGAACCGGTCAACGTCGCGGTGACGGTGCCGGCCGGAATCGCGGCCAGGTAGGTCTTGAAGCTGTTCGACACCGTCTGGTCGGGCACCACACCGGTGAAGGTCTTGGTACCGAACTTGGTGGCCAGCTTGATGGTCACCGTCTCCGTGCCGGTGTTCTTCGCCGTCACGGCAAGCTCCCACTTGCCGGATACCAGGGTGGGCACGACGTCCACGTCAGCATCGAGGGCCGCAGACGGAGCCACCACGGTGATCTCCGGTAACGACACCGAGGAACCGCCCAGCGTTGCCGTGACGGTCGCCGAGCCCGGCGCCCCGGCCGTCAGCACGGGGACGACGGCGATACCGGAGGCGTTGCTCGTGGCGGTCGCCGTGCTGGCCCCACCCGCGAACGTCGCCCCGGTCGCCTCCAGTTCGACGGGAACTCCCGCCACCGGCTGTCCGCTCACGGAGTCGACGACGCGAACGCCGTACCCCGAGATCGCCTCGCCGACCAGGACGGTGCGCGCGCTGCCCAACGGTTCGAGGGTCGCGGAAGCGGTCTGCGTCGCCGCGATGGCCAAGGAGACCTCGTTGCTGAACACGCCGCGCCGATCGAGCGCCCGGTACTGGACGGCGACCGCGTCGGTACCATCGAACGTCACCGGGCCGGTGTAGCGCTGCCACTGCCCGCCGTCGACCTTGTAGTCGACCCGGAACACCTCGGTGCCCCGCGCGACGGCGTCGAGCGACATGGTCCGCCCGGTGACCACCGCTGACGGCAGCGGCTGCGGCCGCGGCGTGAACATGGTCTGCCGGAGAGGAGTGACCGTCAACTCGACGAGCGTCGCGCTGCCGCCTTCTGCCCAGACGGAGATGCCGTCGGCGCCGGCGAGCGGGAAGACCTGGTCGGTGATCGTCAGCCGGCCGTCCTCGGCGAAGAGCTCCACCGAAGCGCGGTCGAGGTAGACCTCCAGCGTCAGGTTGCCGTTATCGTCCAGCGCAACGGGGGCATCCTGGATCGAGGCGAACGCCGGATGGAAGCCGGTGTTGCCGGAGTTGCGACGATCGACGAAGACCCGTCCGGTGGTGGCGTCGTAGCCGATCTCGGCCCCCTCGCCGCTGCCCGCCCGGAAGACCTTGATGCCGGCGCGATCCGCGGTGCCCGGGTCGATCGTCAGGTCGAGCTTGACCACGTCGCCGGACACGCCGAGCACGTTTTCGGTCGAGTTCACCGTCTGGTTGGTGACGGTCTGCGCGTTGGCGGTATCCAGGATGCCGTCGACCTGATCGACGACCTTCTGCTGCAGCCGGGGTCCCTTGTCGGTCTGCACGAGAGAGACCTCGCGGGGCAGCGTCATGGAGCTGCGCCAGGTGGAGGTGGGGATGTCCTCCGCGTACTGCCAGTTGTTCATCCAGCCCTGCATGATGCGGGTCGAATCATCCGGCGTGCCGGCGTAGCTGACGGTGGCGTAGTAGTCGCGACCCCAGTCGAGCCAGTCGTAGCGCTCAAGCCGGGTCCCGGCGAGGGAATCGGAGAACATGAACTGATCGGCCAGGATGTGCCCCCAACCGCCGCGGTTGTTGTCGACGATGGTGATCGTCGCCTCCTCACCGAGGAACTCGGCGACGTTCCACGATTCCCATTCCAGGCTCTCGCTGTTGTTGCCCGTGGCGCTGCGCACCACCTGACCGTCCACGACGAGGTTGACCGTCGTCTCATCGGAGCGAACCTGAGCGGGCTCGTCGCCGATCACGACGTGGTCCACCCAGATCTGCGGCCAGCTGCCGGTCTCCGTCTGGTCGACGATGCGGAACCGCGCGGTCTCGCCCTCGAACTCAGAGACATCCCAGGAGGCCCAGTTCAGATTGGCGTCGTTGTTGCCGGTGGCGTAGCGCACGGCCTCACCGTCGACGATCAGCTCGACGCCCGCGGTGCCGTCGGTACGACGGCCCGCACCGATCAGGAAGGAGACGTAGTCGCCGTCGATGGTGAACTCCGGGGAGGTCATCGTCCCCTTGTTGGCGTCGCCGTTCGGCCCGCCGTGCCAGGTGTTGACCACGTGGTCGCCCAGGCCGCCGGGCTCCGCCCCGGAGGGGTTGCGGTTCGGATCGGTGGCGAAATCGCCGGTGAGTTCCCAGCCGTTGTCCGCGAGCCGGCCGTCCTCGAAGTCGAACAGCACGGTGCTGCCGGCGGGCGCCTCGTTGCCCAGCTGGCCGTCGGGCACACGGGGATGGGTGCCGCCCCCGACGAGGAAGTTGAGGAACGGCGAATCCACCGTGAAGGAGGGGGACTCCATCGAGCCGATCGCCCAGTCGTGGTCCAGGAAGCTGTTCACGAGCTTGTCGCCGACGAAGCCGGTGACCGGGCTCTGACCAGGCAGCGCGCCGGTGGCCGGGGCATCGCCGAAGGGGCCGTTGGCCCAGTTGCCGGGTTCGTTGTTGACGGTCCAGTCACCGTAGCCGTCCTCGAAGCCCTCGAAGACCTCACCCTCGGGCAGCGTGTCGTCCGTGACGGTGCTCTCGCTGGTGAAGGTCACGCCGTCGAAGTCGCCGACGAAGTACTGCCCGCCGCTGCCGCCCGCGACCGCGCCGGGGTTCAGGTTGACCACCATCACCCACTTCGTCTCCCCCGGGGCGCCGCCCTCGACGGGAAGTTCGAACAGGTCGGGGCACTCCCAGATGCCCGCCACCGAGTTCGCGGGGCCGAAGGTGGAGAGGTAGTCCCAGTCCTTCAGGTCGGTGCTCTTGTAGAGCAGCACCTGATGATCGGTGGCCTCGACGGCCACCATCACCCAGTAGCCCGGCCCGCCGTCGCCCTCGTACCAGAACACCTTGGGATCGCGGAAGTTCGCCGAGCCGCGATCCAGCACCGGATTGTTCTCGTACTTGGTCCAGGTCATCCCGTCGTCCAGGCTGTAGGCCAGCGACTGGGCCTGGAGGCCCGCGTGGGTGGGATGGTCCCAGGTGTAGGCGGAGGTGTAGATCGCGACCAACGGGGTCTTGCCCGGCTCGCCGAAGCCCGACGTGTTGTCCTCGTCGATCACCACCGAGCCGGAGAAGATGTCCTCGATCGGCCGGCCTTCGTCGTCGAAGGTCTGCGCGATGGCGACCGGCTGCTGCGTCCAGTGCAGCAGGTCGTCGGAGGTGGCGTGCCCCCAGCTCATGTTGCCCCAGCGCGTGCCCTGCGGGTTGTGCTGGAAGAACAGGTGGTACATGCCGTCGATGTAGACCATCCCGTTGGGATCGTTCATCCAGTTCGTCTCGGGGGAGAAGTGGATCAGTGGCCGGTACTGCTGGTCGGCGGGACCGGCGTCGTCGGCGACGGCCGCCACGGCCGCACTCGACAGTGCCATCACACCCGCAAGAATCCCGGCGATTCGGCGACGTGCCGCTCTCATCGTCATGGTAAGCCCTTCGTTGCGCCCAACTGACACCGATATCAGTTGAATTCATAAACAAAATACATGAGCTCGGTTTTGATGTCCAGCGTTCAACGAAGGGCTGTGCGCGCGAAAGGACGGCGACCGGGCCGGGGCGCGCCGCACCCGCACCCCGCCGCCCTGCGAAGGTCCCGCGTCAGCGGATGAGGCGGGTGGCTCCGGTGACCGCGGCGAGGATCTCCTCGTGCGTGCTGGCCGCCGCCAGGAACGAGCCGTTGTTGCGCCCGTGGCGCAGCACCTCCACGCGGTCGGCGACGGCACGCAGGTCGGCGAGGTTGTGCCCGATGACGACGACCCCCAGCCCGCGCGAGCGCAGCTCCTCGATGTAGCTGAGCACCTCCGCGGTCTGCCCCACCGACAACGCCGCCATGGGTTCGTCGAGGACCACCAGCCTCGGCTGGTTGACCAGCGTGCGCGCGATGGCCACGCACTGCCTCTGCCCCGCAGAGAGGTTGCGCAGCGGGGTGCGCAGATCGGGGATGCGCGTGTGCAGCCGCCCCAGATAGGTCTTGGCCAGCTCATCCATCCGATGGGTGTCGAGCAGCCCGCCGTCGACCAGCTCCCTCCCGAGGAAGATGTTGGCCGTCACGTCCAGGGTCTCCACCAGGCCGTACTCCTGGAACACGGTGGCCACGCGCAAGCCGATCGCCGCGCGCGCGGACGCGATGGTCACCACCTGGCCCTCGATCCGGATCGTGCCCCCGTCGGGGCGGTACACGCCCGCGACGACCCGGGCGAGGGTCGACTTGCCGGCCGCGTTGTCCCCGACCAGGGCGACGACCTCCCCCGGATACACGTCCAGGTCGACGTCCTCCAGCGCCCGCACGCCGCCGAAATTCTTGCTGATGGCTCGCAGGCTCAGCATCGGTGCCGCATCCCGCATGTAATCTCACCCTCTCGCTCTCAGTGGACCGCCGGCGGAGTCCTGAGCGAGCGCCCAGGCGCCCCTCGCCTCCGCGTCCTCACATTCCGCCACCACGACGAGATCCTCCGCATCGGAGAGCATCGGCCGCGCCCGCAAGGCCTGCCTGATCGGGTCGACGAACATGTCCCCGGCCCGCGCCAGTTCCCCGGACACGCACACCCGGCTGGGCGCCAGCAGCACGGCGGCATCCGCCACGACCGCCCCCACGCTGGCCCCCGCGTCGGACAGCACCTGCCGACACCCGGCGTCGCCGCGCTGCGCGGCCTCGACGATGGCGCGCAGGCTCATCGGCCCATGGCTCACCCTCAGCAGCTCCTGCAGGGCGAGCGTCGACACGACGGTGTTGAGACACCCGCGGGAGCCGCATCGGCACACCCTGCCCGCGGGATCGACCTGGATGTGCCCGAGCGCGCCCGCCCGCCCCGGATACGGCCGCCCGTCGATCACCAGACATCCGTCGGTCACCGCGGAGGAGCGCACGACGATCGCGGAGTCGACGCCGCGCAGGCTGCCGTACCGGGTCTCGGCGACGGCGACGGCCTCGGCCTCGCCGACGGTGACCACCGACCGGCCGAGCCGCCGCTCGAGCACCTGGGCGATCTGGACGCCCTCCCAGCCCGCGTGTCCGGTGAGCCCCAACCGGACCTCCGGGGCGGCGACGGCGACGCCGACGGCGGTCACGTCGTTCAGGCCGGCACCGACCTCCTCGACCATCTCGACGGCCAGCAACGCGACCCGGTCCAAGGTGGTGTCGCTGCGATGGTCGAGCGGCAGCGGGAGACGGTGGGCGAGGTTGATCCGCCAGGCCGAGTCGGACATGACGATGGTGGCCCCGCGCCGGCCGATGTGAACGCCGACGGCGAGCCCGGAGGAGCGGTTCAGCGTGACCAGCTGGGCGCGCCGGCCGGAGCGGATCGTGGCGTCGGTGCGCACCACGCCCTCGGCCTGGAGCTGCTTGACGAGGTTGGAGATGGTGGCCGGCGACAGGCCCGTGGCGGCCGCCAACTCGACCTGCGTGATCTGGCCGTAGAGCTTGACCGCCTCGACCACGCTGGCACTGTTGGCCTCTCGCAGCGACGACTGCGAACCACGCCCACGCCCACGGTTCACGATGTGCCCGACCCTCCCCTTCGGCTCTCCACGGTAGCAGTTGCGCCACGACCGAAAGCCATAGATTCAGGAGCCAAATCCTGATGGCACCTCATCACACTCTCCCACACGCCGCAAGAGCCCAGTTCACTAGGTGTTATACCCCCGCATCCACGTCTCTGTCCGGGATCGTTCGCCCATCCTTAGGTAACAGTTTGATAACCATTGGATTCATTAGTTGACGCAAACATGTCTGCCGTCCTACTGTCTTCCCAGTCACCCGCCGCAGGCGACGGGCGACGCCTCACCCGCAGGCCGAGTCGAAGGAGACGCCTACCGCCATGACTGACAGTCACGTCCTGCTCGAGATGAGACACATCGTCAAGGAGTTCCCCGGAGTCCGGGCGCTCGACGACGTGTCCATGTCCGTGCGCCGCGGCGATATTCACGCCATCTGCGGCGAAAACGGTGCCGGCAAGTCGACCTTGATGAAGGTCCTCTCCGGCGTCTGGGCCTACGGCACCTACGAAGGCGAGATGTTCTTCGAGGGCCACGAGCTCCGCAACTCCACCATCAAGGACTCGGAGGAGAAGGGGATCGTCATCATCCACCAGGAGCTGGCGCTGATCCCCGAGCTCTCCGTCACGGAGAACATCTTCCTGGGTTCCGAGGTGGTCGCGGGCGGCCTGATCGACTGGAACACCTCGCACCAGCGCGCCACCGAACTCCTGGCGCGCGTCGGCCTCGAGGTGGATCCGCACACCCCCATCAAGACCCTCGGCGTCGGCCAGCAGCAGCTCGTCGAGATCGCCAAGGCGCTCAGCAAGAACGTCAAGCTGCTGATCCTCGACGAGCCCACCGCGGCCCTCAACGAGGACGACTCGGCCAACCTGCTCGACCTCATGCGGGGCCTGAAGGCCCGCGGCATCACCTGCATCATGATCTCGCACAAGCTGAACGAGATCGCCGCCGTTTCCGACGCGGTCACCGTGATCCGCGACGGCAAGACCGTCGAGACCTACGACGTGATCGCGGGCCAGGTGGACGAGGACCGGATCATCCGCTCCATGGTGGGCCGCTCCATCGAGAACCGCTACCCCGAGCACACCCCCACCCTCGGCGAGACCCTGCTCGAGGTGCGCAACTGGAACGTCGAGTCGCCCACCATCCCGGGCCGGATGATCGTCAAGAACGCCTCCTTCACGGTGCGTCGCGGCGAGGTCGTGGGCTTCGCGGGCCTGATGGGCGCCGGGCGCACCGAACTGGCCCGCTCCGTCTTCGGACGGAGCTACGGCATCTTCCGGTCCGGGACCATGTACCTGGGCGGCAAGGAGATCGCCCCCGCCTCCGTCCGGCAGGCCATCGACGCGGGCCTGGCCTATGTCACCGAGGACCGCAAGGTCCTGGGGCTCAACCTGCTCGACTCGATCAAGACGACCATCACCTCGGCCAACCTCAAGGACATCGTCAAGGGCGGGCTCCTCCAGTTCGATCTGGAGGACGAGGTGGCGGAGCGGTACCGCAGGGATCTGCGGATCAAGACGGCCTCCGTCGACGTCGGCGTCGCCACCTTGTCGGGCGGCAACCAGCAGAAGGTCGTGCTGTCGAAGTGGATGTACACCTCACCGCAGGTGCTGATCCTCGACGAGCCCACCCGCGGCATCGATGTCGGCGCCAAGTACGAGATCTACAAGCTGATCCACGCGCTCGCGGACGAGGGCAAGGCCGTCGTCGTCATCTCCTCCGAGCTGCCCGAGCTGCTCGGCATCAGCGACCGCATCTACACCATCCGTGAGGGCGAGATCACCGGCGAGCTGATGGCCGCCGACGCCGATCAGGAGACCCTCATGCGCCGCATGACCACCACCTTGTCCGAACCGGCAGCCTGACCGGCCACAAGCAGAAACAGGACCCGAAACAATGAAGTCTCTCAAGCAGTTACTGGGCGGAAACCTCCAGCAGTACACCATGGTGCTCGCGCTCATCGTGTTGTTGATCGTGTTCGACCTGGCCTCCGGCGGCAAGATGCTCACTGCCTCGAACTTCCAGAACCTGATCGCGGGCAACGCCTACGTGCTGGTGCTGGCCATCGGCATGGTGATGGTGATCGTCGTGGGCCACATCGACCTGTCCGTCGGCTCGGTGGCCGCCTTCGTCGGCATGTCGGTGGCGATGTCGATCAGCCTCTGGGGCATTCCCTGGTGGCTGGGCATGCTGGTCGGCCTTCTCGCGGGCGCCCTGATCGGCGCCTGGCACGGCTTCTGGCTGTCCAAGGTCGGCATCCCCGGCTTCATCACGACCTTGGCGGGCATGATGATCTTCCGCGGCCTCGTCATCTGGATGTCGGGCTCGATCTCCAAGCCGGTTCCGCGCGAGTTCCAGTTCTTCGGCGCCGGCTACCTCCCCGAATGGGGACCGGCGTTCACCCAGATGAACAACTCGACGCTGCTGCTCGGCATCCTCGGCATCGCCTGGTTCATCTGGAGCGAGTTGCGCAAGCGCTCGGCCACCATCGCCCGCGGCGTCGAGGCGCCGATGTGGGTCTCCGTGGTGCGCATCGCCCTGGTCGTCGCCGTCATCGGCTACGTCACCTGGCTGTTCGGCTCCGGCCGCCCCGGCACCTCGTTCCCGGTCCCCGGAGTGATCCTGCTGATCCTCGTCGTGATCTACCACACCATCACCCAGCGCACCACGTTCGGCCGGCACGTCTACGCCGTCGGCGGCAACAAGGCGGCCGCCGCGCTGTCCGGCGTCAACGTGCCCCGGACGTACTTCCTCGTGATGCTGAACATGAGCTTCCTCGCCGCGGTCGCCGGCATCCTGTTCGTGGGCCGCGCCACCTCCGCCGGCCCGTCCGACGGCACCATGTGGGAGCTCGACGCCATCGCGGCCGTGTTCATCGGCGGCGCCGCGGTCTCCGGCGGCATCGGCACCGTCCTCGGCTCCATGATCGGCGGCCTGGTGATGGCGGTGCTCAACTCGGGCCTGATGCTGCTGGGCGTCGGCGCCGACAAGACCCAGGTGATCAAGGGTCTCGTGCTGCTGGCCGCCGTCGCCTTCGACGTCGCCAACAAGGCGCAGGGCAAGCCGTCCATCATCGGCGCGATCCAAAAGCGCTTCGGCAGCGGTAACAAGGCCGCCGAAGAGCGCGCCATCAAGACTCCCTGATCCTCTGATCCCCCGACCCCCCGATCCCCTGACCACTCTCCCCCATACAGACCTGACCCCCGGAAAGACCGGGCACGTCAACGAAAGGAATTCCCCATGAAGTCCAAGCTCGCCAAGATTGCCATCGGCCTGGTGGTCGCGTCGTTGAGCCTGACGGCTTGTGGCGGCGGCCGAGGCGCCGAGCCCACCGACCCTGGAAACACCGCCGACCCCGGATCCACCAACACCGCCGGCGGTGACAACGGCAGCGGCGGCGGCTTCGACGCCAACGCCACGATCGGCGTCGCCCTGCCGTGGCTGGGCACCCAGAACTGGGCCGAGGCGCAGACGATGTTCACCGAGCAGCTCACCGCCGCCGGCTTCACCCCGCTGGTCCAGGCCGCCGACAACAAGGTTCCGCAGCAGCAGCAGCAGATCGAGGCCATGGTCGAGCAGGGCGCGAAGGTCATCGTCGTCGGCCCCATCGACGGCACCCAGCTGGGCGCCGTCCTCGAGACCGCCCACGATGCCGGCGTCGCCGTGATCGGCTACGACCGCCTGATCGAGAACACCACCGCCGTCGACGGCGTGGTCCAGTTCGGCTCCGTCCGCACCGGCGAGCTGCAGGGCGAGTCGCTCCTGGAGGGGTTGGCCACCAGGGGAGACGGCCCGTTCAACATCGAGCTGTTCGGCGGCGGCCCGGCCGACCCGAATGCCACCCTGTTCTTCCAGGGCGCGATGTCGGTGCTGCAGCCCAAGATCGAGGACGGCACCCTCACCGTCGTGTCGGGCCAGACCGAGTTCACGCAGGTCGCCACGCAGGACTGGGACAACTCCAAGGCGCAGGCCCGCATGGACTCGATCCTGGCCGGTAGCTACGGCGACAAGCAGCTCGACGGCGTCCTCTCCCCGAACGACGGCATCGCCCGCGCGATCCTGACCTCGAACGAGCAGGCCGGCCGCGACCTGCCGATCGTCACCGGCCTCGACGCCGAGAACGAGTCGGTGAAGTGGATCGCCGAAGGCCGCCAGTACTCGACGGTCGCCAAGCCCACCGACCAGCTCGTCGGGAAGACCATCGAGCTGATCCAGGCCCTCCAGGCCGGCGAGGGCCTGCCCGAGCCCGACGAGAAGGTCGACAACGGCGCCACCGAGGTGGGCATCTACCAGCTCGCTCCGATCGTCGTCACCCAGGCCAACATCAAGGAGGTCTTCGCCAACGATCCCGAGCGCCTCGCGCTGCTCGGCGGCTGATCTCCGCACGTCCACAGAGAGGGCGGCAGTCCGGTTCTCCGGGCTGCCGCCCTCTCGGCGTATTTATGAGCTCTCGCGCAAGCCCTGTCCGCCGTTCGCGCACCCCTTGTTCGCGCCGAGCCTTGCCCCCTAGGCTTTTGTCTCGGCGATGGGGGTCTCCGAATCGGGGTTTCTCTCACGCCGGCCGCCCGTGGAGCGGCCGGCGGTCTCCCCTCCCCTCGCCCTGCGCAGCCGTCCGGCTGCGCGGCACTTCGGAGAAGGGACCACTTTCATGTATTCACTCTCCAAGCGGGTGGCAGCCGAGTTCTTCGGCACGTTCTGGCTGGTCTTCGGCGGCTGCGGAACGGCGATCTTCGCGGGCGCGCACGTCGGCTTCGTCGGCGTCGCCCTCGCCTTCGGCCTCACCGTTCTCACCATGGCCTACGCCGTCGGGCACATCAGCGGCGGCCACTTCAACCCCGCCGTCACCGTCGGCCTCGCCTTCGCCAAGCGCTTCGCCTGGTCGGACGTCGTCACCTACGTCGTCACGCAGATCGTGGCGGCGGCCGCCGCCGGCGCCGTGCTGTTCGCGATCGCCTCCGGCCTGCCGGGCTTCAATACGGTCGAGTCGGGCTTCGCCTCCAACGGCTTCGGCGACCGCTCCCCCGACGGCTACTCGCTGATCGCGGTGCTGATCGCGGAGGTCGTGCTCACCGCCTTCTTCCTCTACATCATCCTGGGCGCCACTGACGAGGCCGCCCCCAAGGGCTTCGCCCCCGTCGCCATCGGCCTGGGCCTCACCCTGATCCACCTGATCAGCATCCCGGTGTCCAACACCTCGGTGAACCCGGCCCGCTCCATCGGCGCGGCCCTGTTCGCCGGCGGCCCCGCGCTGGCCCAGCTGTGGGTGTTCATCGTCGCCCCGCTCGTCGGCGCGGCCATCGCCGGCATCAGCCACAAGGCGCTGTTCGCCAAGGCCGGAGACGCGCACATCGACGACCTCTGATCCTTCAGGCCCTTCGCGGGCCTTCCGGCTCGAACGCCGGCGTTTCGCAGATCAGCGAAACGCCGGCGTTCGTGGTGTTGCGCCGTGCGAGAAACCGGCACGCAGCATTCGTGAGCTGTCGGAGGCGCCTGCTTGAATGGCAGGGACTTGACACGCAAGAAGGAGGACGCCGGTGATCACCGTGACCGACCTGCACAAGGTCTACCGGCAGGGCAAGCGCGAGGTGCATGCGCTCAACGGGGTGTCCCTCAGCGTGCCGACGGGCTCCGTCCACGGCATCATCGGCCATTCCGGCGCCGGCAAGTCGACGCTGGTGCGCTGCCTCACCATGCTGGACAACCCCACCTCGGGAACGATCGAGATCAACGGGGTCAACCTCACCAACGCCAAGGCGGATGCGCTGCGCACTGCGCGCCGGCGGATCGGGCTGGTGTTCCAGCAGGCCAACCAGTTCGACTCCCGCACCATCGCCGACAACGTCGGCTACCCGCTGGAGCTGGTGGGCGTCGGCAAGGAAGAGCGCCGCGCGAAGGTCGCCGAGCTGTTGCGCCTGGTGGGCCTCGCCGACTCCGGCCAGGCCTACCCCGCTCAGTTGTCGGGCGGCATGCGCCAGCGTGTCGGCATCGCCCGGGCGCTCGCCTCGGATCCCGACGTGCTGCTCTGCGACGAGCCCACCTCCGCGCTCGACCCCAAGACCACCGACGAGATCCTGGAACTGATCCTCTCCCTCAGGGACCGCCTCGACATCGCGGTGCTGGTGATCACCCACGAGATGCACGTCGTGAAGAAGATCTGCGACTCGGTCTCCCTCCTCGACGCCGGCCAGATCGTGGAGTCCGGCCCCCTCGTCGACGTGGTGCGCGAGCTCGACGGCCGGCTCAGCCAGGCGCTGCTCGGCATCCCCCCGCACAGCGCGGTCCGCGACTACACCGGCACCCTCGTCGACGTGCTCAGCACGGGCGAGAAGGCGGCGCTCCCCGTCGTCGCGCACACCTCGTCGGTGGTCGGCGCGGAGCTCGCCATCCTGGCCGGCTCCGTCGAGCACCTGGCGGGCACCACGTTCTCGCACCTGCGGATCGCCGTGCCGGAGGGCACCGATCCGCACGCCGTGATCGCGGCCCTGCGCGCGCAGGGTGCCGATGCCCGGCTCACCAGTGAGACCGACCTGGAGGGGCGCCGATGAATCCCATGGACTGGCTGAACGACCTGTTCAGCAACCCCGCCATCCAGAAGGCGACGCTGCCCGCCATCTGGGAGACCCTGCAGATGGTCGGCATCTCCGGCCTCTTCACGGTGCTGCTCGGCCTCCCGCTCGGCGTCGTCCTGTTCGTCACCCAGCCGGGCGCGATGGCCGAGAGCCGCGCCCTCAACCGCGTGCTCGGCGTGATCGTCAACATCACCCGCTCGTTCCCGTACGCGATCCTGATGATCTCGCTGATGCCGCTGACGGTGCTGCTGGTCGGCACCAAGATCGGCCCCATCGCGGCATCCGTATCGCTCACCGTCGCCGCCATCCCGTTCTTCGCCCGCCTGGTGGAGACCGCGCTGCGCGACGTTCCCGCCGGCAAGCTGGATGCGGCCCACGCGATGGGCTCCACCCGAATGCAGTCGATCACCAAGGTGCTCATCCCGGAGGCGCTGCCCACGATCGTCTCGGCCATCACGACGACGGTGGTCACCCTCGTCGGCTACTCCGCCATGGCCGGCCTGATCGGCGGCGGCGGCCTGGGGCGCTTGGCCTACAACTACGGCTACCAGCGCTTCGAGCCCGCGGTGATGTTCTTCCTGGTGGCCATCCTGATCGTGATGGTCCAGATCATCCAGTGGGCCGGCGACGCCATCAGCCGCGCCGTCGACCACCGCTAACGACTCATCCGCAATCACCGGGCGACCTGCCGTCGCCCCCGAGCAGAGGACCAGATTCCCATGCGCAAGATCATCCCCACCCTCGCCGCCTCGCTGGCCGCCGCCCTGGCGCTCACCGCCTGCGGTTCGAGCACCCCCGAGACCACCGTTCCCAGCGGCAGCCCCACCGCGGCCGACACCTCCGCCGGCACTGACGACGCGCCGGCGGGCGAGGTGACCGTCGTCAAGGTCGGCGCCAGCCCGGTGCCGCACCAGCTGATCCTCGAGTACATCGACGAGAACCTGGCCGCCGACGCGGGCATCGACCTCGAGATCACGCCCTTCGAGGACTACGTGCTGCCGAACGAGGCGCTCGCCGACGGCTCGCTGGACGCCAACTACTTCCAGCATCTGCCCTACCTGGAGCAGCAGATCCTGGAGCGCGGCTTCGAGTTCGAGCACGGCGCGGGCATCCACATCGAGCCGCTGTCGCTGTTCTCCGGACAGCACGCCTCCGTCGCCGACATCCCCGACGGCGGGGTCATCGCCATCACCAACGACGTGTCCAACCAGAACCGCGGCCTGAAGCTGCTGGAGAAGGAGGGCCTGCTCACGGATGTGGCCGACGACACCACCGCGCTGTCGCTCACCCCCGAGCAGAACCCGAAGGGCCTCGTCTTCGAGGAGAACCAGCCCGAGGTGATCGTCCAGCTGGTCGACGACCCCAAGGTCGACGCCGCCGTCGTCAACTCCAACTTCATCCTCACCGCCGGCCTCAACACTCAGGACGCCATCGCCGTGGAGTCGGTGGAGGGCAACCCCTACGCCAACATCCTGGTGTGGCGCACCGACAACACCAACCAGGGCGTCGCGGTCCTCGAGGAACTGCTGCACTCCCCCGAGGTGGCTGACTTCATCCGCACCCAGTGGCCTTCGGGCGATGTCCTCCCCGGGGACGCCGCCTGATCCTCCGACGGACGTCCCCGCGGACCGAGCGTCTCGAAGGAGTTGTCCACAGCCGGGCCGTCTGCATTGCGCAGGCGGCCCGGCTGTTTGACACAATGTGCCGGTGAGCCTCACCCGGCGTGACGAGCGCGGCCTGTCGAACTCGGTCCAGCTGACCGTGCTCTTCCCGCTGGCCTTCGTCGTGTTCCTGGCGGTGGTGCAGTGGGCCTTGGTGTCCTGGGCGAGTGCATCGGCTCTGGCGGCGGCGCAGGACGGTGCGGCCGTCGCGGCGGCCTGGGACGGTTCCGAGGCCTCCGGCCACGAGGCGGCCGTGCTCGCGGCCGACAACGGGTCGATGGCGTCGTTCAGCGTCGACGTCCGGCGTGAGACGCAGCGCACCGTGGTCACCGTCCGCGGCACCGCGCACACCCTGTTGCCGGACCTGCTGGGCAGCGTCGAGAAGTCGATCACCCGGCCCACCGAACGGCTGCTGCCGTGATCCGGCGCGACGAGCGCGGCCTGAGCCTGGCCGTCTGGACGACGCTGACCATGCCGGCTTTCGTGCTGGCGGTGGGCCTCGGCGTCGACTTCGCCGGTCACGCCACCGCGGAGCAGGACTGTCGCGCCGTCGCCCGGGAAGCCGCGCGGTCGGCCGGCCAGCAGGTGGCGGTGAGCCTCGATGGAACCCCCATCCTGAACGTTTCCACGGCACGGACCGCCGCCCTGTCGCGGCTCCAGGCCGACGGCTACTCCGGCAGCGTCCAGATCGACGACCACACCATCACCGTCACGGCCGAGGGCGAGTATCGCACCCTCTTCCTCGGCATGATCGGCGTCGAGACGCTCGCCGTCGACGGGGTGGGCACGGCCGAGGTGGCCCGCACGTTCGAGGGGGCGCCCCGGTAGCCCCCTTCGCGGGAATCTCTACACTGAGCGCATGACCGATCGCGCCGCTTTGTTCGACCTCGACGGCACCCTCACCGACACCGTCGCGCTGATCGCTACGCAGGCGAGCCGCACCCTGACGGAGTTCGGCATCCCCTGTCTCCCGGAGGACGTGGTGCCGTACATCGGCATCCCCCTGGCCGACTGCATCCAGGCCGTGGCGCCGGGCTTCGTCGAGGACGAGCGCTTCCCCGCCTTCGCTCGGCTGTACCGGTCGCGGGTGGCCGAGGCCACCGCCGAGGCGGGTCCCGACCTGCTGCTGCCCGGCGTCGCGGAGCTCCTGCCGGCGCTGCGCGAGGCCGGCTGGAAGGTCGCCGTCGTGACGGCGAAACAGACCGAGGTGGCGCAAACCGTGCTGGCGTCGACGGGGCTGACCGAGGCCGTCGACATGGTGATCGGCACGGATCAGGTCGCCGCGGGAAAGCCCGCACCGGACTCCGCCTATCTCGCCATGGAGCGCCTCGGCACGGCTCCCGAGCGCACCTGGTACATCGGCGACGCGGCCACCGACATGCAGATGACCCTCGCGGCGGGCATCCCCGGCCTGGGCATCACCACGGGCGCCGGCACGAGGGAGGGGCTGCTCGCGGCTGGCGCCCGGGTCGTCGTCGACTCCGCGCACGAGGTCTTCGACGCCCTGCGCGGGTAGGCCTGTCAACCCCGCGACGGTGCCACCGCGTGGTGTGGGATAGGGAGGGGTCATGACAGAACAGATCGGCGACGGCTTCGACCGGTTCGTCGCGCAGCGTTCCGGGCGGCTCTGGCGCGCGGCGTGGCTGCTGACCGGCGACCGGCACAAGGCCGAGGATCTGGTGCAGACGGCCCTGGCCAAGACCTACGGCCGTTACGAGATGATGGCCGACGACGAGGCCTACGAGGCATACCTGCGCGTCACGCTGTATCGCACCTACGTCAGCTGGTGGCGACGGCGATGGAACGCGGAGCTGCCCACCGCGGACCTGCCCGAGCAGCCCGCCGGCACCGCACCATCGACGATCAGCCTCGACGTGACCCGCGCGTTGGCCGAACTGCCCAGGATGCAGCGCGCCGTGTTGGTGCTGCGGTTCTTCGAGGACCGCTCGGTCGCCGACGTCGCCGACGCGCTCGGCATCGCGGAGGGTTCCGTCAAGACCCATACCTCCCGGGGCTGCGCCCGCCTGCGCGGCTCACTCCATCTGACCGAGGAGGCGTCATGAACGACATCCACGATCTGTTCCATCAGGCCGCTCCTCCGGAGCCCCTCACCCAGGGATGGGCGGACGAGGCACGGTCCCGGCGCACGCGACGCCTGGCCGGGCTCGGCGGACTCGCGGCCCTCGCCGTGCTGGCGGTGGCGATACCCGTGGGCCTCCATCTCTTCGGCGACGGACCGCCCCTCACGCTGCCGCCCGCGGAGACCGCATCCGCCCCGGACGACACCGCGCCCTCTCCGAACGACACCGCGCCCTCTCCGAACGACACGACCGATCCCGAGCCGGTTGACTACGTCGTTCCGGGTCCGAGCGCCTGCACCGATCAGCGCGGCGCGATGGTGCAGCCCGGACCCGGGCCGGTGGCGCCCGGCGCCACGCAGGCATGGCTGTGCGGCGACGCCATCGTCCAGGACGACTATCCCAGCGGACAGCGCGGACCGCTGGAGCCACTCACCCTGAACCCCGACGCGCTCATCGCGCTCTACCAGGCCGCCCCCCTCGCCGATCCCGACCAGGCCTGCACCGCCGAGTACCGGCTCACCTACCGGCTCGTCTTCGAATACCCGGACGCCCCTTCCCAGGTGGTGCAGGGCGAGTTGCACGGATGCCGGACGACGACGGACGGGGAGACCGTCCGAGACGGCGGGCAGGAGCTGTACGACGCGGCCATCGCGGCGTGGACCGAACAGCGTCGGGGGGCCGATCCGGACGCGGAGCCGCCACACGTCGACACCTCAGATTGCGATATCGCGGGCACCCTGCTGCCGGCCGATCTCGACGAGCTCTCCGTCGTGCTGGTGTGCGGGGCCGATGAGGTCGTCGTTCGCGAGGTCGAGGACATGTCCGAGATCGTCGACGCCGTGGTCGCGGGTGGCGAGCCGTTCCCCGCGGACTACGCCTGGCCCGCGGAACTCACCGGTCGTCGCGTCGTGCTGCGGGATCGTTTCGGCGACGCGCTCGTCCTCATGGAACTCCGCGAAGGGGAGTTCGAACTTCTCCACGACGGCGAGTTCAGGCTCTTCCGGGCCTCGCCGGAACTGATCGAGGGGCTTCGGCCGGCCGCCGACGAATGAACGGCGCCGCGATCCTCAGTGTTCGCTATTCCACCGACTTCGGTGGAATAGCGAACACTGAGGGAGGGTAGTCCCTCTACGGGGCCTCTTCGCGCTCACCGAGGGTGGAGCGGGCGACGGGAATCGAACCCGCGTATCGAGCTTGGGAAGCTAGCGCTCTGCCATTGAGCTACGCCCGCGAAGCCGCCGAAACGGCTCGACGCCTAGGGTAGCAGGCTTCGCGAAATGCTGTCAGCCCAGCCCCGTGACGGCGGACGGTCGCGACTAGACTGCTTGGAGTGGAACACGCGGCGCGGGGAGGCGACCCGTCAGGCCCCCAGGGCATGACGCGCGACGACAGCGCGTTCGCCCGGCTCGCTCGCGCACACGACGCGTCCCGGTTCCTCCTCACACCGACGGAGGTGGTCACCCCGCGCTCCGTCGACGACGTCTCCGAACTCCTGCTCGACGCCGGACGCCGGCGCCTCCACCTCACCTTCCGCTCCGGCGGCACCAGCCTTTCGGGCCAAGGGCTCACCGACGGCATCCTCGTCGACACCCGCGAGCACTTCCGCGACATCGAGGTGCTCGACGACGGCCTGCGCGTGCGTGCGGGCTCCGGCGCGACCCTGGCCGAGGTGAACGCGAAACTGCGACCCTACGGGCGCCGGCTGGGCCCCGACCCGGCCAGCGCGATCGCGGCCACCATCGGCGGGATCATCGCGAACAACTCGACGGGCAAGCTGTGCGGGATCCGGGACAACGCGTACAACACGATCGAGTCGTTGGTGCTGGTGCTGGCCAGTGGGCTCGTCATCGACACCACAGACCCCGCCGCCGACATCGCCCTGCGGCTGATCGAACCGGAACTCGTCGGCGGGTTGTCGATGCTGCGCCGTCGGCTGCGGTCCAACCCGGAGTCGGTGGCGGAGCTGCGGCGGCTGTTCTCGATGCGCAACACGATGGGCTACAGCCTCAACGCCCTGCTCGACCACCACGGCCTGCTCGAGATGATCACACACCTGATGGTGGGGTCGGAGGGGACGCTGGGCTTCATCGCGGAGGCGACCTTCCGCACCGTCGCGATCCGGCAGCATCGCGCGGTCCACGTCGCCCTGTTCCCGACGCTGGACCTGGCTCTGGAGGCCGTCGGGCCGCTGACCGCCACCGGCCTGGACATCATCGAACTGCTCGACGTCGACGGGCTGCGGATCGCGCGCAACCTGCCCGACGCGCCGGCGGCGTTCACGGAGCTGGACCTCAAGGACCAGTCGGCGCTGGTGCTGGAGCTCCGGCAGGCGACGGAGGAGCAGCTCGTGGCGCTCGACGACGCCGTGCTCGCGACGCTGGACCGATTGGAGACCACGGCGACGCTGCGCCTCGACCCCGACCGGATCTACCCCGCCTGGCGCACCCATCACGGGCTGTTCTCCGCCATGGCCAATCGTCGTCCGCCCGGCACCAGCATCCTCCTCGAGGACATCTCGGTGCCGCACGACCGCATTCCCACCGTCTGCCACGACCTCACCCAGCTCTTCATCACGCACGGCTACGCCGTCTCGGCGATCACCGGGCATCTCGCCGACGGCGTCCTCCACTACATGCTCTACCAGGACTTCCAGGATCAACGGGAGGTGCGCCGGTTCACCCGGTTCACCCGCGACATGGTGGCCCTGGTGCTGGGAAACGGGGGCGTGCTGAAGGCCGAGCACGGCACCGGGCGCGCGATGGCGCCGTTCCTGCGCCGACAATACGGCGACGAGCTGTACGAGGTGATGCGCGAGGTCAAGCGCCTGTTCGACCCGTACCATCTGCTCAATCCCAACGTCATCCTCAACCGCAACCCGCAGGCCCACGTCACGCGCCTGAAGCTGATGCCCCGAATCGAGCCCAGCATCGACGCCTGCGTCGAGTGCGGATTCTGCGAGCCCGGTTCGCCGTCGCGCGACGATGCGCTCACCCTGCGCCAGCACATCGTGCTGCGACGCGAACTCGCGGCCCGCGCCGACGATCCGGAACTGATCGCCCAGATCGAGGAGGGCTACCGGCAGGTCGAGCGCACGCCGCGCACCAAGGAGGAGCTGGCCCCTCCCGCCTGCCCACTCGGCATCGACGCCACCGACCTGATGGTCGCGGAGCATGAGGACCCCGTCGCGCCCGATCCTCCCGCGCCCTTCCCCCGGCGCACCGCCCGGAACGGACGCAGCGACGGCCCCCTGTTCACCGCCTCGAAGACCCTGGCCGCCTTCTCCCGGAGGATCCTCACCGCCCTGGGCCGCCGCACGGGATCATGAACGGCGACGCCGGCGGAGAAGACAGGACGTCGGCACCGGAGGCGCACCTCAGCCCCGGCACCCCACCACCTGACGGATAAGTGCGGTCAGAAGTGGATTCTGCGAAATCTGGCCCTGCAAAAGGCTGATGGGTGGACTTATCCGTCAGCCCTTCGTGACCACGAGGAGAATGATGTCAAGAGGACCCCGCTCGCTACGGTCACCACGTCCGCAACACGTCCTAGTCACCCAAACTGGTGCCCACCTGGCGAGCGGCTCGCACCCATTCGTGGTCGACGGGCACCGACTTCAGGTTGCCGGCCACGTCTTCCAGCGGCACCGGGACCGCCTTCCCGCTCTGCGACGCGACGGTGACGCCGAACTGCCCGTCGGCGATCAGGTCGGCGCCGGCGCTGCCCAGCAGCGTCCCGAGCAGGCGGTCGTTGGCGTCGGGCGTGCCGCCGCGCTGGACGTAGCCGAGGATCGTCACCCGGGAGTCCAGCCCGGTGGCGGCCTCCAGCGCCGTTGCAAGCCTGAACGCGTTGTCGCGATGGGCGGCCTCGACGGCGGCCTTGTGCTTCTTGGCCGCGGCCAACTGCTCCGGCGTGCGGGCCACGTCGATCAGGGCCTCGGCCGCCTCCAGGTCGGCGCTGTCGGAGATGGAGCGGGCGCCCTCGGCGATCGCGATCACCGAGAACTTCCTGCCGTGCGACGCCCGGCGCCGCACCGATTCGGCCACGGAGTCGATCGTGTAGGGGATCTCGGGGATCAGGATCACATCGGCGCCGCCGGCGATCCCCGCGCCCAGCGCCAGCCATCCGGCCTTGTGGCCCATGATCTCGACGAGGATCACGCGGTGGTGCGAGTGGGCGGTGGAATGCAGGCGGTCGACGGCCTCCGTCGCGATCCCGAGGGCCGTGGAGAAGCCGAAGCTGGTCTCGGTGTGGGCGATGTCGTTGTCGATGGTCTTCGGCAGGTGGATCACGTTCACCCCGGCCCTGGCCAGGCGGTTGGCGTTCTTGGCCGTGCCGCCTCCGCCGATGCACACCAGCGCGTCGATGCCGTTGCGCTCGAGGTTGTCGAGGATGACGGGGGTCATGTCGCGCACCTCGCCGTCGACCAGCATCTTGTGCGGCTTGTCTCGCGAGGTGCCGAGGATCGTGCCGCCGATGGTGAGGATTCCGGAGAGGCTCGTGGAGTCGAGCGTCACCCAGTTGTCCTCGACCAGGCCCTTCAGCCCTTCCTGGAAACCGACGAGTTCCATCCCGTGCTGCCCGATCGCGGCTTTCCCGAACCCTCGGATCGCCGCGTTCAGGCCGGGGCTGTCGCCCCCGGCGGTCAGGATTCCTACCTTCAACTTCTTGTCCGACATGTGAACCTCCCACGGTCGTCACCGGCATCAGCGCTTGTCACGTCACCCACCGGAGCGCGCGACGACGGGTCCCGCGGGGTCATCTCATACACTACTGTCATGAGTGAGGGACAAGGCGGAGCGCAGGGAATAGATCATCTTCGATGCGCGGACTCCGACCGCGAACTCGTCGCCGACGTGCTGAACTCCGCCTATGCCGACGGCAGGCTGAGCTTCGAGGAACACGCCGACCGGATCGCGCTCGCCTACGACGCCAAGACCTACCGCGAACTGAACGCGCTGACCCACGATCTCATCGCCGAGGAACCGCCGTCGCCGCAGCCGCCGCACCCGGTCGCCCCCGCGTCGTACGGCGCGCCGGCGCGCACCGCCGGCGTTCCTCCCATCTCGCCCACGATTTCGGACGGCTTCCGGGGAGGCAGCGCGCACCTGTCGTCGCTGCGCCCGGGAAGGATCATGCTCCTGGACCCGGTGGTGCGACTGAACACCATCATGGGAGACATCCATCTCGACCTGATCGACACGACGTTCTCGCAGGCCGAGATCCGCATCGAGGTCAACGTGATCATGGCCGACATCAAGATCCGGGTGCCCGCGGGGGTGCAGGTGCGCACCGAGGACGTGAACACCGTCATGGGCGAGATGAAGGTCCAAGGGCTGGTGCCCGTGCAGGGCGGCGTGACCCTGCGCCTCAGCGGGCTGGTGCTGATGGCCGAGATCAAGGTCTTCGGCCCCGACATGGACGAGCGCAAGTACCGCCGGTTCATCAAATGACGACCCCCGAACGAAATGGACACGACGCGGTGACTGAACAACGCGGTCCCATGGGCGACCTGTTCGCCCCTCCCACGGAGCAATGGCAGCGCCTCTCCCCCCACTACCTGACGTCCAATCTGCTCGGCGTCGCCGTCGGCGCGGCGCTGCTGGGCGGCGGGGGCACCGTCGCGGCGTTCCTCTTCCTGCCCGAGCCGTGGGGCTGGGTCGTGTTGGGCGTCATGCTGGCCTGGTTCGGCTGGCGCGCGATCCGCGCCCCGCGGGTGTTCCGGCGCTGGGGGTACGCGGAGCGGGAGAACGACGTCTACCTCACGCGCGGGCTGTGGTTCCGCCATCTCACCTGCGTGCCCTACGGGCGGATGCAGATGGTGGAGGTCTCCTCCGGGCCGATCGACCGCCTGTTCGGCCTGGCCTCGGTCGAGATGGTCACGTCGTCGACCTCCGGCACGGTCACCATCCCCGGCCTCGACAAGGATGCCGCCGCCGCCCTGCGCGACCGCCTGATCGCCCGGGGCGAGCAGCAGCAGGCCGGCATCTGATGACCCCGCCCGACGAGTCCGTCACCCCGGACTCCCCTGCCCCTGCCCCCGCGACCGCCTGGCAGCCGCCCGTCGCGCCGCCCCTCCCGGAGGAGGTCCCCGCTCCGACGGAGAAGGTCGTGGAGCGGCCGCATCCGCTGACCGGCGTCGCCAACGCCTGGGTCGCGCTCGCCGCCGTGATCGTCTTCGGCGGCAGGGAACTGCTGGAGAGCGGCTTCCGGCCCGTCTGGGATTGGACGGCGCTCATCTTTCCGGCCGTCCTCCTCGGCGTCGCCGCGATCGGCGTGCTGGGCGGCCTGATCACCTGGCGCACCACCACCTTCGTCGTCGACGACGACGAGTTCCGGATCGAGCGCAACCTGATCTCCCGCCAGTCGACCCGGATCGACTTCACCAAGGTGCAGGCCGTCGACATCACCCGTCCACTCGCGGCGCGGCTGCTGGGGCTGGCCGCCGTGCAGATCGACGTGGGCGGCTCCGGCGGCAAGTCGCTGAAGTACCTGAGCCGGGAACGCGCCGAAGACCTCCGCGACCACCTGCTCGCCCGGATGGGCGGCCGCGCCGCCGTGGTCCCACTGGCCCCTCGCCCCGGCCCCAGCGCGTCGCCTCCCTCCGACGAGACGGCTCCTCCTGCTGCCTCGGGCACCATCCCGTCGGGCCTTCCCGATCACTGGGACCCACCGCAGCCGTCCCAGCCGCACCAGGGGCCGCAGCACCCGTCGCCTCCGTTCTCGGCGCACCGCCGCGGGCACACCGTGGTGGCCGTAGCGCCGGTCACGCTGTTCCTGGGTGTCGCCGTGTCGAACATGATCTGGTTCACCCTCGGCGGCATCGTGTTCGGCACCGTCGGGCTGATCACCGGCACCCTGGGCATCTACGGCTTCGGCATCCTCATCGGCGCCGCCGGCATGCTGTGGAAGGAGATCGCCGGCAACTGGGGATTCGTCCTCACCGAGACCCCCGACGGCCTGCACATCTCGCGAGGACTCACCAGCCGGTCGTCGCAAAGCGTCCGGCCGGACCGGATTCAGGGGATCCTCATCCAACAGGACTTCCTCCAGCGCCTCACCGGGCTCTTCCGGGTCCGGGTGACGGTGCTGGGCCTCGGCGACGACGAGGGTTCCTCCACCGACATCGTCCTCCCCTACGGCACCTGGCCGGAGGTGCTGCGCGTGCTGCGGGCGGTCTGGCCGGAGGTCGACCTCACCACGATCACCCCGCACCGTCAGCCCCCGCGCGCACGCTGGCTCACGCCCTTCAGCTTCAAGAACCATTCCTGGGGCGTCTCCGACGACGTGATCGTCGCCGACGACGGCTGGCTCACCCGGTCGCGGCAGATCGTGCCGCACCGCCGGATGCAGTCGATCGGCATCGAGCAGGGTCCGCTGCAACGACGGCTCGGCCTGGCGAGCGTCGCCGTCCACACCACCGACGGCCCCGTCAGCCTCCGGGCCTACCACCTGGACGAAGCCGACGCCCGCCGGCTCTTCGACAGCCAGAACCTTCGCGGGCGCACAGCGCGGGCCACCCACTGACGATCAGCCGCCTCAGCCCGACATCGTGCAGGATAAGCGTCCAGAAAAGCAGGATAGGCGCCCTGGACGGCTCATCGTGACCGTCTCGTCCCAGCGACCAGCCCAGACACTAGCCTGTACCCCATGACCATCAGCTTCGGTATTGACATTGGCGGTTCGGGGATCAAGGGAGCCCCCGTCGACCTGCAGAAGGGGAAGTTCGCGGCGAAGCGGCTGCGGATCCCCACCCCCCAGCCCTCCACGCCGCAGGCGTGCGGAGAGGTGATCGCGTCCATCGTCGACTACTTCGCCGACGCCGTGCCCGCGAAGTCGCCGGTGGGCATCACCATCCCGGGCCCGGTGCAGCACGGCACGGTGCCGTTCATGGCGAACCTGTCGCAGGAATGGGTCGGCTTCCCCGCCGACGAGTACCTCAAGGAGCGCCTCGGGCGGCCGGTGTCGCTGTTCAACGACGCGGACGCCGCCGGCCTGGCGGAGGTGAAGTACGGCGCGGCCAAGGATCACCCCGGCCTCGTGATCGTGACCACGCTGGGCACGGGCATCGGCACCGCGATGATCTACAACGGCGTGCTGATCCCCAACTCCGAACTCGGCCACCTGGAGATCGACGGCTACGACGCGGAGAAGCGCGCGGCGTCGTCGATCAAGGAGAACGAGGGACTGAGCTACCCGCAATGGGCCGAGCGGCTGCAGCGCTACTACAGCCACGTCGAGATGCTGCTGTCCCCTGACCTGTTCGTGGTGGGCGGGGGCGTGTCGAAGGACTGGGAGGAGTTCGGCCCGCTGCTCACCCTGAGGACCCCCATCGTGCCTGCCGCGCTGCAGAACAAGGCGGGCATCATCGGCGCGGCGATCGCCGCCGAGGAAGCCGTCGAACACCCCGACGCGCTGGCCAAGAAGCGCTGAACCCCAGACAACCGAACGGGCTCCGGGTGGTGGTCTGCCGACCATCACCCGGAGCCTGTCTGTCGGATGTCGGGTCGCATATCGCCATAGTTATGCATAGTTATGACACTCGACTCACCAACCCACGCTGAGTGTCATAACTATGCATAACTATGGCGGACCAGCGGACAGACCACCGTGACGATGCGGAGAAGCGCGCGGCCTCATCCGTCAAGAAGAAGGACTGAACTCAGGACTGCCTCTCCCAGCGGATGTCGTCGCCGAAGTCGACGGGCGCATAGCGCAGGTCAGGAAGGAACAGGTCCGGGTTGCCCGGCTCCGCCTGCACCCAGCCGGTGTTGCACTCGCCGAGCTTCACCAGCTTGGTCTGATAGACCGGCGACCAGCGACTCGACGGCGAGAGATCCCGCACCTTGACCCACTGCGCCGGCCCGCCGGCCTCGCCGTCCTGCACGGAGAAGGACCACGGATCGATGCTCGTGCGGGTGGTGCCGTCGGCGTTCTGCTCGGGATGCGGCGCCGCGTAGCAGACCGTCACCTCGGCGGCCCAGGCCAGACCGTCCTCGTCGGACTCCAGGGCGCTCACCGTGACGTCGAAGTAGCGGGTCTGCACCGTCGTGCCCAGGTCCGCGGTCAGCGTCACCGGGCCTGTCGGGCGCTCGGGCGTCGCCGGGGCGGTCGGATCGGGCGACGAAGGACCCGGATCGGTGTGCGACGGCTCGGGTGACGTCGTGCTCGGCGCCGTGGGCGTCGGCGAGCCGGGCACCACGGGGCTGGTCCCGCGCCCCATCGTCTGGACGGCGACGATGCCGACGAGCGCCACCAGCGTGACCGCCGCGGCCACTCCGAGGGAGGAGCCGTACCGCGCGCGAGCGGACGCGACCTTGATGGGGGCGACGCCGCCGACGATGTTGTCGACCATCCGGTCGGCGCCGGGCAGATCGCGTTCAGGGGGAAGGCCGGTCATCTCAGTTCTCCTTGCCGAGCAGGTGGGCGACCTCGGAGGTCGCGAGAGTGTTTCGGGCGCGGGCGAGCCGCGACTTGACGGTGCCGACCGCGACCCCCAGCGCATCCGCCATCTCGGTCATCGAGCAGCCGGCCCACGCGACCAACTCGACGACCTGACGCTGCCCGTCCGGAAGACGGGAGAGAACGTCGTTGATGCGGCGCATCGATTCCTCGTGCGTCAGCCATGCGTCGACGTTGTCGTGCGGCGACGGTGGTGGGTCCTCGCCTATCCGGCTGACGAGGCGGAGCCGCCGTCGATCCGAACGGACCAGGTTACGGGCCTCGTTGCGACCACAGGCGCAGAGCCACGCTCTGACCGCACCGGGCCGGACCGCCGCGAGGTGGTTGCGGGTGGCCTGACGCCAGACGGTGCTGAAACAGGCCTGGGTCGCGTCCTCGGCGATCGTCCAGGAGGCGGCATGCCGGAACGCGACGTTGTAGACCGCCTTGCTGTGCCGGCGGAAGAGCTCGCGGAAGGCCGCCTCGTCGGCGCTCCGGAGGGCCGCCCACAACGCATCGTCGTCCATGGCGTCCATCATGTCTCGTGCCTCTGGTCGGCGGAGCTGCACATCCGTCATCACCCCTCCTTAGGTTGCGGTTCACCCTCGAATGTCCGGACGGGTCCGTTTCGGTTCCCAAGAAGGCTGAATCCACCGGCCACGCCTGCTGGAGGTAGCGTAAGTGTCCGGCTAGAGGTAGCGCAGATCCTCTCCAAAGACCGTTTGACAAGGCGAAACAGAGGGGTGGTCCCGGGACTCGTCCCGGGACCACCCCTCTGCCGATCGATCGCGACTCAGCGCTGCTTGAGCACCGCCTTCGCCGCGGCGAAGCGAGCGATCGGGACGCGGTACGGGGAGCAACTGACGTAGTCGAGGCCGACCCGGTTGAAGAACTCCACCGAATCGGGATCGCCGCCATGCTCGCCGCAGACGCCGGTCTTCAGGCCGGGCTTGGTCTTGCGACCCTTCTCGACGCCCATCTCCACCAGCTGGCCCACACCGTCGACGTCGATCGACTCGAACGGGTTGCGCTCGATGACGCTCTCCATCATGTACTGCGTGAGGAAGCCGTTCTCGGCATCGTCACGGGAGATGCCGATGGTGGTCTGGGTGAGGTCGTTGGTGCCGAAGGAGAAGAAGTCGGCGTGCCGGGCGATCTCGTCGGCCACCAGCGCCGCGCGCGGCAGCTCGATCATGGTGCCGACGGTGTAGTCCAGCTCCCGCCCGGCCTGCGCCAGCTCGTCCGCGACGGCCCGCTCGACGATCTCCCGCTGCGTCTCCAGCTCCTGGCCGAGGGCCACCAGCGGGATCATGATCTCGACGCCCACCGTCTCGCCCTCGCGATCCAGCACGGCCAGCGCCGCGCGCACGATGGCCCGCGCCTGCATGTCCGGGATCTCGGGGTACAGCATCGCCAGGCGGCAGCCGCGGGTGCCGAGCATGGGGTTGAGCTCGTGCAGTCGCTTCACCTGAGCCAGGGTCTGCTTCTGGGCCTCCAGCTCCGCCGGGGCCGCACCGTCGAACTCGAGGCGCTGCACCAGCAGCGACTGCTCGACGAGGTTCGGCAGGAACTCGTGCAGCGGCGGATCCAGCAGGCGCACCGTGACCGGCAGGCCCTTCATGGCGGTGAAGACGCCCTCGAAATCGGACTGCTGCATCGGCAGGATCTCCGTCAGCGCCGCCGCGCGCTCCTCCGGCGACTCGGCCAGGATCATCCGGCGAACCGCCGGCAGGCGATCCTGCGCCATGAACATGTGCTCGGTGCGGCACAGCCCGATGCCCTCGGCGCCCAGCTCGCGGGCCTTCATCGCATCCTCGAAGTTGTCCGCGTTGGCCCGGACGCCGAGCCGGCGGACCCCATCGGCCCACTCGACGACGCGCTGGAAGTCGGCGTTGATCTGCGGCGGGATCAGCGCGAGCGCCTCGCCGTAGACCTCACCGGCGGAGCCGTCGAGGGTGATGACCTCGCCCTCCTGGAAGACGCGGTCGCCGACGGTGAGGGTCTTGCCCACCACGTCGATCTTGATGCCCGCGGCGCCCGCCACGCAGGGCTTGCCCATTCCGCGCGCCACCACGGCGGCGTGCGAGGTCATCCCGCCGTGGGCGGTGAGGATGCCCTGGGCCACGATCACGCCGTGGATGTCGTCGGGGGTGGTCTCGTAGCGGACCAGCACCACGGGCTCGCCCTTGCCCCCGCGCTCGGCGGCGGTGTCGGCGTCGAAGACGACCTCGCCGACGGCGGCGCCGGGGGAAGCCGGCAGGCCCTTGGTGATCGGGGTCTTGCCGTGCGCGGGATCGATCGCGGGGTGCAGCAGCTGATCCAGCTGGCCGGGCTCGATGCGCAGCAGCGCCTCCTCCTTGGTGATCACGCCCTCGTCGACGAGATCGGAGGCGACCTTCAGCGCAGCGGCGGCGGTGCGCTTGCCGTTGCGGGTCTGCAGCAGGTAGAGCTTGCCGTTCTCGATGGTGAACTCCATGTCCTGCATGTCGCGGTAGTGGAGTTCCATCTTGTTCATGGTGTCGATCAGCTCGCGGTACGCGTCGGGAAGGATCTCCTCCATCTCCTCCAGCGGGCGCGGGGTGCGGATGCCGGCGACGACATCCTCGCCCTGCGCGTTGGTGAGGAACTCGCCGTAGAGCGCCTTCTCGCCGGTGGACGGGTTGCGGGTGAAGCAGACGCCGGTGGCGGAGGTCTCGCCGCGGTTGCCGAACACCATCTGCATGATGTTGACGGCGGTGCCCAGGTCGGCGGAGATGTTGTGGGCGCGACGGTAGACGTCGGCGCGGGGATTGCCCCACGACCGGAACACGGCGTTGACCGCGCGGTTGAGCTGCTCGACGGGATCGTTGGTCCACTCGCCGCCCAGATGCTCGTTGGAGATCTGCTTGAAGGTGGCCACCAGTTCCTTGAGGTCCTCGGCCGAGAGATCGGAGTCGAGTTCGACGCCGCGGTTGTGCTTCATCTCGGTGAGCGCGTCCTCGTAGCCGTGCTGCGGCACGCCCTCGACGACCTCGCCGTACATCTGGATGAAGCGGCGGTAGCAGTCCCACGCGAAGCGCTCATTGCCCGACTCCTCGGCGATGGCCACGACGGACTCGTCGGAGATGCCCAGGTTGAGGACGGTGTCCATCATGCCCGGCATGGACACGACGGCCCCCGAACGCACCGACAGCAGCAGCGGCTTATCGCCGCCGCCGAGCTTGCGTCCCGTGCGCTCCTCCAGACGGGCCAGGCCCTCGGCGATCTGGTCCTTCAGCGTCTCCGGCCACTCGCCGCCGTTGTTCATGGCATGGACGCAGGCTGCGGTCACCACGGTGAAGGCATCGGGCACGGGAACGCCGACGCGATGCATCTCGGCAACACCGGCCCCCTTTCCACCCAGGATGTTCTTCATGGTGGCGTCGCCCTCGTGAAGGTCGTAGATGTAGCGATCCTCAGACATATGTGGGGAATCTCCTTTGACTGTGCCCCGAAGGGGCTCGTTTACCCGCCCACAAGAGTACCCCCAACGCCTTCCGGGCGGACAAGGCCACCCAGGAAGCGTCGATCGGCGTGTCTCCGTCGTCGGACGAAGCCCTCCGCCCGTGGTCACCGGCGGCTGGTACTGACGCCCGGCGGGTGCGGCGGCCGGGTCCCAGGCCGGCGGATCAGGGCGCAGGTCCGCGTCGCCGCGCCTACCCGAAGGTCGCCAGGACCTCCCTGCTCCACGCCGACGTCTGCTTCAGAACGGTGTCAGCGTCCGCCGGGCCTGCGGGCCAGACGTCGAAACGGTAGAACTCGACCGGAGGATCCGCATCCTCGGCTTCGTCTGCCTCATCACGGCCACGCGACGAGCAGCAGACGTTGTAGACACCCGGCCCCGGCACGATCTCCTGGAGGACGTCTCCGTAGCCCCCGATCGGCAGGACGCAAAGGTCGCCGAGGGGCGCGTCCACGACCACCAGGTCGGCGTCCTCCCAGGAGTCGAAGTCCAGTTCCGGGCGGGACTCGTGGTAGTTCACCTCGACCCCCACCAATCCCGTATGCACCTTCGTGAGCACATAGGCACCGCAGCGTTCCGGCAGCGCCGCAAGGATGCCACCTATCTGGCTATGAGTCCCCCAGGCAAAGCGCCCCCAGTTCTCGACACCCACCCAGAGCAGGTGGTGATCAGCCCCGACCACCCCTGTCTTTCTCACCGCGCACCTCCTACCATGCAACTGACGCTAGCACCCGTCGAGAGGTTGTATTCGTCTGCATCCCGGCCGTGTGAGGTTAACGAGATTGGGAACGCCACTGAATCGGAAGGAGTAAGACCTTGACCGCTTCAGGTCACATGGACATGTCGGTATACGACGGCCGTATCGTTCTCCAAGGCCGCGGAGGAAGCTCGGCGATGTGGGTGGACCTCTCCTGGGAAGGGATCCAGGAAGGCTTTCCATACAGGCTTCCCGATGGCCGCGAGTACAACGACATTATTCAAGCCGGAGAGTTCGCTCAGATCGCCGATCAGGTGTGGCTCACGGTGACAAACCACGGAAAACCGGGCGACATGTTGTGGAGCACAGGCGGGGCATTGACCGTCGTTTCTCGCCGGATGGCTGAGGTGCTGGTCGCCGCCGAACCCGAGAACCTGGAGATCTTCCCGGTGACGATCCGCCGCCGCAGGTCGCCCGATCTCGAAGACTATGTGCTCCTGATCGGCACAGGCGAGAGCAGAGAGCGACGAGTTCGGGAGTTCCCACTGGGGCACCGGGCGACGCGCATGCTCGACGTCGATCCTGTCGTGCTCTCGGAACTACGTCGGCTGGGGTTCACCGGATTCGACGTTGAGGACGCCCGCGAGCGTGCCGAAGACATCGCCGCCGCCCAGAGGGCGCCGGGACCTGTGATCCATCGCAGTCCGACGAGGTGGGCATCCGAGACGACCGGCGACGGAGCACTCTTGCGGTTGCGCGTCGACGAGGCGGTCGAGGAGACATTGTTCACAGTGCCCGAAGAAGTCTTGCCCCCTGGGTTCGATCACGGCGACGTCAGGGTGAATGGCGATGATTCAGCATCAGCGATCACACCGGCCGGGCGAGTCGTCCTCTCTCGTCCGGCCGCAACCGATGCTGCCGGGGGTGCGGTCGGCTGCTTCTGGGTCGAGGACGACGGCGCGCTGCTGTTGAGCGTCGACCATTTCCCGGGAGTCACCAGCTACCCGGTCGACATCCACGCTGCCGTGGAGGGATTGTCATCGGCCTAGCCTCGAGACCATTCCGGTAAGTCACTGGCCACGGGCCTGTTCACCATACGAGTGGATCAGGATACGCCGCGGTCCAGGGCGGTCGACGGTCGGGGAGATCGCGACGCGTCACGCCCGCCTCCTACGGGCGGCTGGTGATCACGCCGGGAGGACGGCGCAGCCGGGCCCCGACGCGCTGGGCGCGCTGGTCGACCAGGTCGATGATCCTCGACGCGGCCTCCTCCAGCGCCAGGCCCGTCATGTCGATCACCGGACAGCCGAAGCGTCGCTGGATGGCGGCGATCTCGTCGAGCTCGTCGTAGATCTTCGCCAGGTCGGCGTAACCGTCCTTGGTGCCGAAGCCGCCCATGCCGCGCACCCGCTGCCCGCGGATCGACATCAGCCGCTCGGCGTTCATGGTGAGGCCCATGATCCGCCAGCGGTCGAGCGCGAAGAGTTCCTGAGGCGGCGCGATGCCGGGAATCAGCGGCACGTTGACCGCCTTGTACCCGAGGTAGGCGAGATAGATCGACAGCGGGGTCTTGCCCGAGCGCGACGGGCCCACCAGGCAGATGTCGCACTCGCCCAGAGCCTCCGGCAGGGAGCCATCGTCCATCCGCACGGCGAAGTCGATGGCCGCGATCCGCACGAAGTAGTCGGCCTCGACGCCGACGGGACGCATCGGCACCTGATCGGCGTGCGCGCCGGTGATCCGCTCCAGGGCATGCAACGCGTCGGTCATGAGGTCCACGAAGGGGAAGTCCAGCTCGCGGCACGCGCTCTTGACCAACTCCACCAGATCCCCGTCGACGAGCGTCACCATCACCGCGGTCGGCAGGCCGGCGCGCGCACGCAGCGCGTCGAGGGCGCTGATCATCTTCTTGGTCGAGGTCATCCGGCGGTGCCGCACCACGGTGAACTGGTACGTCGGGAACTGCATCATCGCCGCGCGCACGACCCGCATCGCCGACTCGGCCGTCGAGTCGGCGATGACGTGGATTTCCATTTCCAATGGCTTCGTTGACATGACTGAACCCTAGAGGCTCCGCGGGCCTGCAAGCAGGTGTCACTTCGTGTTGGTCTACCCACAGGAAGTGACACCTGCTTCGCAGGCCGGCCGACGACGCCGCGTCGTTGCCGCTAACAGGGGGTACCCCCGAACTGGATAACTACTAGTCGTAGTATGGACGGTGGGCGAAGAAGCCCGCGTTTCGAACGCCAGGAGAGGTCATGTTGGACACCGTTACGTCCGCAGAATCCGGTGAGGCCACCCCCCGGATCCCCCGTCGGCTGCGACGAGCAGCCATCGGGTTGGGCGGCTTCCTTGTACTCGCACTCACCGCATGCGGCACCGGCCCCGGAAGCGGGGAGGCGCACGTCGGCGGCGAGGCCAACCTTCAGCTACCCGAACTGAGCCAGGTGCATTTCTTCGGCATGCCCGGCGGCACCCTGCTGGCCCTGGGGCTCATCGTCTGCGCCCTCGGCCTGTTCTTCGGGATCGCCACCTACTCGCAGCTGAACAAGATGCCCGCGCACCGCTCCATGCGCGAGATCTCCGAGCTGATCTACACCACCTGCAAGGCATATCTGCTCCAGCAGGGCCGCTTCCTCCTCCTGCTATGGGCGTTCATCGCCTCGATCATCGTCATGTACTACCTGTTCTTCGCCGGCTTCAGCATCGGCAAGACGGCCATCGTGATCGCCTTCTCGCTGATCGGCATGGGCGGCTCCTACGCCGTCGCCTGGTACGGCATCCGCGTCAACACGCTGGCCAACTCCCGCACCGCGCACGCGGCGCTGGCCGGCAAGCCCTTCCCCGCCCACGACATCCCCATGCGCTCCGGCATGAGCATCGGCATGGTGCTGATCTCCGTCGAACTGGCCATGATGCTGATCATCATGGTCTTCCTGCCCGGCGAGATCGCGGGAGCCTGCTTCCTCGGCTTCGCCATCGGCGAGTCGCTGGGAGCCTCCGCACTGCGCATCGCGGGCGGCATCTTCACCAAGATCGCCGACATCGGCTCCGACCTGATGAAGATCGTCT
>DAOLFC010000113.1:0-12306 GCA_035326505.1 Arachnia sp. | reverse complement strand
GTGTGTGGTCGTGGGGTTCGGGTCTTGGGGTTGGGTTCGTGGTGTTGAGGGTGGGTCCGCTCCTGCCCGGCCGCCTCACGGTGGTGTTCGACGCCTGGCTTAACGCGTGACGCCAGCGTTAGTGCAAGTCGCCAGCCGTATACGGCTGGCGTCGAGCATCAAGGCTGGCGTTGAGCAGCAGGGCTGGCGTCGAGCAGCAGGGCTGGCGTCGCGCACCAGGGCTGGCGTCGAGCAGCAGGGCTACGACGACGCCATGCCGACGCACTTCCCCTTGGACTCAGTCATCGAAGTGGCATGGTTCGACACCAGCCACCCAGGCCTCCTTCGGGCGAGGACGGAGCGCCGTGGGCCGGCCTGAACGACCGAGAATGGTCACGACTTGATAACGGATGAAGCTCCTTGCTGGACACTAGTTAACGTTAACTGCTAACGTTAACTACACGATGACGTGGGCCTCGGGCCCACGAGGCGCACGACGAGGGAGTACGAGTGGCCGGGTTGCTTGAGCTGCGGGACGTGAGTAAGACGTTCCCGGGTGTGAAGGCGCTGCAAGGCGTGCGGCTCACTCTGAATGCGGGCGAGGTGCTCGGCCTCTGCGGCGAGAACGGCGCCGGCAAGTCAACGCTGATGAAGATCCTGACAGGAATCTACACCCCCGACCCGGGCGCGGAGATCTGGTTGCAGGGCCGGCAGGTCGAGGTGCGCGACGTGAACCACGCGCGCTCCCTGGGGCTCAGCATCATTCACCAGGAGCTGAACATGGTGCCCGACCTGACCGTGGCGCAGAACCTCTACCTCGGCCGCCCGGGCAGTCACAAGTGGGGCCGGATCGACGACGCGGGCCTGAACAAGCGGGCCGGCGAGCTGTTCGACCGGCTGGGGATGAAGATCGACCCCAGGGCGCGGATCGGCGGCCTGTCCGTCGCGCGCCAGCAGATGGTCGAGATCGCGCGGGCGCTGTCCTACGACTCGCGGGTCCTGGTGATGGACGAGCCGACCGCCGCGCTGACCGTCGCCGAGACCGACGCGCTGTTCGGCATGATCCGCGACTTCGTCACCCCGGAGACCGGCCTGATCTACATCTCGCACCGGATGCCGGAGATCGAGGAGATCACCGACCGGGTGACGGTGCTGCGCGACGGGCAATACGTCGGCACGGTGAACACCGCGGAGGTGGAGATGCGTCAGATCATCTCCATGATGGTGGGTCGCGAGGTCTCCGCCGAGGCGCGCCCCCGCACCGAACCCGTCTCCGACGAGGTCGTCCTGAAGGTCAGCAACCTCTCCAGCCGCACCCTGCTGCGCGACGTCAGCTTCGAGGTGCGCAAGGGCGAGATCCTCGGCTTCGCCGGCCTGATGGGCGCCGGCCGCACGGAGGTGGCGCGGGCGATCTTCGGCGCCGATCCCCGCACGGCCGGCGACATCGAGATCCACGGCGCGCCGGTGGCCATCCGCACCGCCGCCGACGCGGTGGGCCATGGCATCGGCTATCTCTCCGAGGACCGCAAGGCCTTCGGGCTGCTGCTCGACCAGGACGTCAAGGCCAACACCGCGATGGCGTCGATGAGCGACTTCAGCGTCGCGGGCGTCGTCGACGACGCGAAGATCGCCGACGTCGGCGCCGAGTACGTCAAGAAGCTGAGGGTCAAGACGCCCTCGGTGAAGCAGCTGGTCGGCAAGCTCTCCGGAGGGAACCAGCAGAAGGTGGTCATCGCGAAGTGGCTGGTGCGCGACTGCGACGTGCTGATCTTCGACGAGCCGACGCGAGGCATCGACGTCGGTGCCAAGGAAGAGATCTACCAGCTGCTCGAGGAGCTCAGCGCCCAGGGCAAGGCGATCATCATGATCTCCTCCGAACTGCCGGAGGTGCTGCGGATGTCGCACCGCATCGCCGTGATGGCGCACGGCCGCATCACCGGCGTTCTCGACAACGAGGACGCCACCCAGGAAAACATCATGGAGCTGGCCACCGTCGGCAAGGCCCGAATGACAGGAGACGTAGCGTGAGCGCAGAAACGAGCGCCCCGGCGCGGGACGAGGCGATGGAATCGGGGCTGAAACGGGTGCTCCGCTCGTCGGTGCAGCAGATCTTCGTGTTCGCCGCGCTGGTCGTGATCTACGTGTTCTTCCTGTTCGCGGCCCCCAACTTCGCACAGTTCTCGATCCTGCTCGACATCTTCCAGCAGTCGGCCTATATCGGCGTGATGGCGCTCGGCGCCACCTTCGTCATCGCCACCGGGGGCATCGACCTGTCGTCGGGCACCGGCATGACGCTGGTCGCCGTGATGGCCGGGGTGTTCCTCTCCGGCGATTGGCTGAACTGGCCGCTCGGTGGCGGCCTGATCGCGATCCTCCTGGTCGGCGCCCTGATCGGCCTGGTCAACGGCATCAACGTCGCCCGGCTCGGCCTGCCGCCGTTCATCGCGACGCTGGCGATGATGATGGTGGCCCGGGGCCTCGCGCTGATCATCTCGGACAAGGCCTCGATCTCGATCAAGAACCCGGGATACGGCTGGCTGGCCAACGGGAAGCTGATCCCCGGCGTGCCCAACGCCGTGCTGATGTTCATCCTGCTCGCGATGCTCGCCGGCTTCCTGCTGAACAAGACCCTGCTCGGCCGCTATGCGCTGGCCATCGGCTCCAACGAGGAGGCCACTCGGCTGTCGGGCGTCAACATCAAGATGTGGAAGATGCTCGTCTACGTCGTGGCCGGCGTCTTCGTCGCCATGGGCGCCATCCTCTACTCCGCCCGCTTCGGCTTCGTGCAACCGGCCGAGGGCCTCGGCTTCGAGCTCAACGTGATCGCCGCGGTCGTGATCGGCGGCACCTCCCTGGCCGGCGGCCGGGCCAACATCCTCGGCACCGTCGTCGGCGCGCTCATCATGGAGACGCTGAAGAAGGGCCTGCTGATGATGGGCATCCCGCAGGAGTGGCAGTTCGTGGTGACCGGCATCGTGGTGATCATCGCGGTGTTCGTCGACAATCTCCGCCGCCGACGAGCCGCAGCCGTCTAGGCAACCCAACCTGGACAACCCAACCCGACCATCCCCCAACCAGACCCCCCAGGCGTCGTTGCCTGGCCCCAAGAAAGGATGAAGACATGCGTCTTCTGCGTTCCGCGATCGTCGCCTCGGCGCTGGTGCTGGGCCTCTCGGCCTGCGGCACCTCCGCCCCGACCGATACCACTCAGCCGACGAATCCCGACACCCCGGCGGCCACCGACACCGCCACCGAGGAGGCTCCCGTCGTCGACGGCGAGATCCCCCAGGGTGACGGCGAGCTCGTCTACCTCGTCTCCAAGGGCTTCCAGCACCGCTTCTGGCAGGCCGTCAAGGAGGGCGCCCAGCAGGCCGGCGAGGAGTACGGCTACGAGGTCCAGTTCGTCGGCCCCGACGACGAGACCAAGGTGACCCAGCAGCTCGAGCAGCTGCAGGCCGCGCTTGACGCGAAGCCGATCGCCATCGGCTTCGCCGCACTGGACACCGGCGCCGCCGACGACCTGCTCGGCAAGATCGAGGCCGCCGGCATTCCGCTCGTGGCGTTCGACTCCGGCGTCGACTCCGACCTGCCCGTGACCACCGTCCAGACCGACAACGAGGCCGCCGCCCAGGAGGCCGCCAAGAACATGATCGAGCTCGTCGGCGGCGCCGGAACCGTCGGCGCCATCTGCCACGACCAGACCTCGCAGACGGGCAAGCAGCGCTGCGACGGCTTCGTCGACTACGTCAAGGACAACGCGCCCGGCATCACCCTGCTGGAGCCCCAGGTCGCCGGCGAGGTGGGCCTCGCGGCCAACACCGCCAAGGCGATGATCCAGGCCAACCCGGATATCGTCGGCGTCTACGGCACCAACGAGGCCGCCGCCACCGGCGCGGTGCAGGGCGTCGCCGAGTCCGGCAAGACCGACATCAAGGTCGTCGGCTTCGACTCCGGCAAGACCCAGATCGAGGCGATCCGCGAGGGCCGCATGGCCGGCGCCATCACCCAGTCGCCGGTGCGGATGGGCTACGAGACCGTCGTCGCCGCGATCAAGGCCTCCCATGGCATCGAGCTTCCCGAGATCATCGACTCCGGCTTCGCCTGGTACGACGCCACCAACATCGACGATCCCGAGATCGCCGCCAACCTCTACGAGTGACCGCGCGGGGGTGGGCCGGACCGGCCCACCCCGTCGCTCCCCGTTTCCCTCCCCGCAGTTTCCCTTCCTTCGTCCCCTTCCCTCTTTCGTCCCAAAGGTGTGTGACATGAGCAATTACCCCAGAATCGGCATCCGCCCCATCATCGACGGGCGGCGGCGCGGCGTGAGAGAGAGCCTCGAAGACCAGACCATGAACATGGCGCTGCGGGTCAAGGAGCTCTACGAGGCGGAGCTGCGCTACCCCGACGGCAGCCCCGTCCAGGTGGTCATCGCCGACTCCACCATCGGCCGGGCCCCCGAGGCCCAGGCCACCGCCGCGAAGTTCACGCGCGAGAACGTGGGCCTGACCCTCAGCGTCACGCCCTGCTGGTGCTACGGCAGCGAGACCATCGACATGGACCGCACCATGCCGCACGCGATCTGGGGCTTCAACGGCTCCGAGCGCCCCGGCGCCGTCTACCTCGCCGCCGCGCTCGCGGGCCACGCGCAGCTCGGCATCCCCGCCTTCGGCATCTACGGCGAGGAGGTGCAGGACGCCGACGACGACTCCCTCCCCGACGCCGTGCGCCGGCGCCTGCTCGACTACGCGACCGCCGGCCTCGCCGTCGCCCAGATGAAGGGGCAGTCGTACCTGTCCATCGGCGGCGTGTCCATGGGCATCGCCGGGTGCGTGGTCAAGGAGGAGTTCTGGAACTACTACCTGGGCATGCGCAACGAGTACATCGACATGGTGGAGATCGAGCGCCGCATCGAGCTCGGCATCTACGACCCCGAGGACTACGGACGCGCCTACGCCTGGGTCCGCGAGAACCTCGTCCAGGGCGAGGACTTCAACGACGAGGCGTCCCGGCGCCTCACCGAGGAGCACGAGGAGTGGTGGCCTTACGTCACCAAGATGGTGCTCATCGGCCGCGACCTCATGGAGGGCAACCCCAAGCTCGCCGAGCTGGGCTTCGAGGAGGAGGCCGCCGGCCACGGCGCGCTCGTCTCCGGCTTCCAGGGCCAGCGCCAGTGGACCGACTACCTTCCCAACGGCGACCTGATGGAGACCCTCCTCAACACGTCCTTCGACTGGAACGGAAAGCGCCGCCCCAGCCTCATGGCGACGGAGAACGACAACCTCAACGGCGCGTCCATGGTGTTCAACTACCTGCTGACCAACCGGGCGCAGATCTTCTCCGACGTGCGCACCTACTGGAGCGCCGACGCCATCGAACGCGTCACCGGGTACCGCCCGGGGGGTCGCGCGGCCGACGGTGTGATCGACCTGCGCAACTCCGGCGCCACCACCCTCGACGGCACCTTCGCCGCCAAGGATGCCGACGGCAACCCGACGATCAAGCCCTGGTGGGAGGTCACCGACACCGACATCCAGGCGATGATCGACGAGACCACCTTCCACCCGGCCAACACCGGCTACTTCCGCGGCGGTGGCTTCTCCACCCACTTCCGCTCGGCCGGCGACGTGCCCGTCACCATGACGCGGATCAACTGGGTCGACGGGTTGGGCCCCGTCCTGCAGCTGGCCGAGGGCTACACCGTCGAGCTGCCCGACGAGGTGGCCAAGACCATCGAGCTGCGCACCGATCCGGGCTGGCCGACCACCTGGTTCGTCCCGACCCTGACCGGCGAGGGCGCCTTCTCCTCGGTGTACGACGTGATGAACGCGTGGGGCTCCAACCACGGCGCCATCACGTACGGCCACATCGGCCACCAGCTGATCACCATGGCCGCCATGCTGAGGATCCCGGTGAACATGCACAACGTATCCAGGGACCGGATCTTCCGGCCCAAGAACTGGCTCGGATTCGGCACCACCGACCTGGAGGGCGCCGACTACCGCGCCTGCCAGACCTTCGGCCCGCTGTACGCCTAGCCTTTCCCAACCGGGGGGTCTGCATAAATCTCGCTATAGGCTGCGGGGTACGTATATCGCCGCAGCCTCGCGAAAGAGCGAGATTTGTGCATGCTCGGCCCGGAGATCAGATTCCAAGGAGCAGCAGTGTCAGTGACCGTCCTTGCCGTCGACCTCGGTTCGTCGTCCGGCCGCATCGTCGCCGGCACGCTCGGCGACGGCCGCATCGAGGAGGTGGAGGTGCGGCGATTCCCGCACCAGGCGCGGATGGCCGACGGCTATCTCGCCTGGGACCTCGATGCCATCTGGTCCGAGATCGTCGCGGGGCTCCGCGACGCCGTCGCCCGCTTCCCCGGCGCCGTCTCGGTGTCCGTCGACACCTGGGGCGTCGACCACGTTCCCCTCGACGCCGAGGGTGCCCGGGTCACCCCCGGTCGCGCCTACCGCGACCTTCGCGCCGCGCGCACCCACGACGCGTTCCGCGCCCGGCTGAGCGACGATGCCGCCTGGTCGGCCACCGGCATCGCGCCGGCCACCATCAACACCGCGAACCAGCTCTTCGCGCTGCTCACGGAGGAGCCCGAGGCCGCGGCCGCCACCGAGCAGGTGCTCATGCTCCCCGACTACTTCACCTTCCTGCTCTCGGGCGTGCGCGGCTGGTCGCGCTCGCACGTCTCCAGCTCCGGCCTCTGCCGGCCGGGCGCCCACGAGTTCTCCGACGAGGTCTTCGACGCGCTGGGCATCCCTCGCCGCTGGTTCGGCGACGTGACGCCCGAGCACGACATCGTCGGCCCCTGCCTCGTCGACGGTCTCGGCGGCCTGACCGTCGTCCGCGCCGGCGCCCACGACACCACATGCGCCGTGCAGGCGCTGCGCCGCGACCCCTCGCAGGAGTCCTACTTCCTGAGCTGCGGCTCCTGGTCCGTGCTCGGCGTGCTGCGCGACGAGCCGCTGCTGAGCGAGGCCGCCCGGCGTCGAGGGCTGACCAACGAGGCATGCGCCGATGCCGGCCTTCGTCCCCTCTTCAACCTCACGGGGCTGTGGATCCTCCAGGAGTGCCAGCGCGATTGGAAGGCCGCGGGAGCGGTGCATGACATCGTCGAGCTGGTCCGGCTGGCGGAGGAGTCGCCGTCGCTGGGCGTGCTGATCGATCCGGACGAGCCGCGGTTCGCGGAGACCGGGGGGATGGTGGCGCGGGTCGCCGCCGCCTTGTCCGCCCAGGGGGTCGACGCCGCGACGCTCACCCAGGGCGACATCGTCCGCGTCGTGCTGGAGTCGTTCGCGGATCGCTACGCCCGCGGCGTCGCCGACCTCGCGACGCTGACCGGCAGCCCGCCGACCCGGCTGAACCTGGTCGGCGGGGGATCGCGCAATGCCCTGCTCTGCCGGCTGACGGCCGACGCCCTGGGCGTCCCCGTGGTCGCCGGCCCCGTCGAGGCGTCGGCGCTGGGATCGATCCTGGCGCAGTTGGAGATCCTGGGGCATCTCGCCCGCGAGGACCGCGACGCCGTGATCGAGGCCACCGCCCGACGCGTCACCTACCTGCCGAGTGCGTCATGAGCAGGCCCAGGGGAGCGGGCGCCGGGTCGAGGCGCAACAACAGGTCGGCGGCTCGCGTCGGATTGAAGGAGGTGGCGGAGGCCTCGGGGGTTTCGCTGCAGACCGTCTCCCGGGTCGTTCGCGACCTGGACGGCGTGGCCAGCGAGACGCGAGCGCGGGTGCTGGAGAGTCTCCGGGAACTCAATTACCGGCCGAACCTCGCCGCCCGGTCGCTGTCCGCGAGCCGCACCGGCTCGGTGCATGTGATCAACGCGGTGCCGCTGTTCCACGGCTACGCCGCCACCTTCCTCTCCATCTGCAAGACGCTCCAGGACATGAACCTGCATGTGTCGACCTCCGTCGTGCCGGACGGGAAGATCCCCGACCTCGGCGACCTGGTGCCGGTCAGCGCCGACGGGGTGATCGTGCTCGGCGGGCGGCGCGAGCCGGCCCCCTGGGTGGGCGAGCTCGCCAAGAGGACGCCGACGGTGCTCGTCGGGCGGCTGCACCTGCTGCCCGACAACGTCAGTGGCATCGCGATGGATCATGCCCTCGGCGCGCGGGTCGCCGTCGAGCACCTGCGGGAGCGCGGCGCGCGCCACATCCTGCACATCGCCGGCCCCCTCGACTGGACCGACTCCTACCTGCGCCTGGAGAGCTACCTGGAGGTGTGCGCCGAGGCGGGCATGGAGCCGGTCGTCCGCTACGCCGACGCCTGGGACGCCTCCGCTGCGGCGGCCGCGCTGGAGGACCTGCCGCCCGAGACCGACGCCATCTTCGCCGTCAACGACATGCTGGCGCTGGGCTGCCTCAGCATCCTGCACCACCGGGGGATTCCTGTCCCCGGCCGGATCAAGGTGATCGGCTTCGACGACATCCCCGGCGCGGAGTCCTTCTACCCACCCCTCACCACCATCCGACAGGGCTTCGCCGAGGTCGGCGAACGCGCCGTCGAACAGCTCAAGGAGCTGATGGACGGCGGCGAGCCGCGCCGGGCCCTGGTGGAACCGACCCTCGTCATCCGAGAATCCACGTAGAACGCGAAGGAGCGCTCATGCTCAACGGACCCATGCTTCATCCCGAACTCCTCGGCGCCCTCGGCCGCGCCGGCCATTCGAGCAAGATCCTGATCGGCGACGGCAACTATCCGTCGATGAACGCGGTGAACCCGAGCGCCGAACGGGTCTACTTGAATCTCGCCCCCGGCCTGCTGAGCGTCGGCCAGATCCTCGCCGTGGTGAAGGACACCGTGCCGATCGAGGAGGTCGCGATCATGGTGCCCTGCGACGACGCCACGGGCGCCGAGCGGCCGGACACGATTCCCGCGCACGACGAGTACCGCGAAACGATGGCGGGCATCCCGTTCGCCGAGATCAAGCGCTGGGACTTCTACGACGCGGCGAAGTCCGGCGATGTGACGGTGTTCGTCCAGTCCGCCGACCAGCGCCTGTACGCCAACGTGCTCCTCACGGTGGGCGTGCGCACGTAGCGATCGCTCGGCACGGCGTCTCCTAGGGAAGCATTAATCAGTGCTTCCCTAGTGCTCGACAATCAACCGCTCGCGATGATTTTAAGAATGCTAAAGTACCCAGAACAGGAACGTGAGTGGCATTGCCACCAGGTGTACGGCGACCTCAAAAGCTAAGGGCTTTCTTCTGGTGATCCACCGTGCAAGGCAGATCAGAACGACGGGCTGGTATACCAGGCCCATGGTTATGATGTCTCGCGTCAAGGACCAGGGTTCATCGTCTGGGGACAAGATCCTCGAAGAAACGATTCCCAGTTGAAGATATGCGACAAAGATCCAGCCGACGCCGAGGATGCAGAATGCTGCTCGCCGAGACCACTTCGCTAGCCGCTCGCCCGAACTGGAAGAACTGGCAGCCTCATCCCGATCCAGCGTCAGCATATCCCCTTCGTTCTTTGCCTGGCTGCCGTGTTGTTGACAGTTTTATCTATGAACCTCTGCCGCTGGAGCTTAGCACCGGCCACGTCGACCTCCACCGGCCGACACCCACCACCTCGTCCCACGACTCACGAAAACCTGACTGAGCTGAACCAAGTCGGGTCATGCGTCGAGTCCAACCGCGAGTAAGGGTCCGACGGGCCTGCTCGGCACGGCGTCTCCTTGGGCGCGAGTCTGCCTGGGCACAAGTCTTCCTGGGCACAATAGGGTGATGGCCAGACAACGACGGCGGCGCCCCATGCTCAGCCGGGCGCTTCATTCCGACCCCCGGCAGATGCTGGACACCGGCGAGCAGCCGGCGATCCACGAGCAGGGCGTGACCCGGATCCTGGAGCTCGCGATGCGCATCGGCTCCCAGCTGCTCATGGTGGGGGCCTCCGCGAAGGAGGCGACCGTCGCGATGACCACCGTCGCCAAGGCCTACGGCCTGAAGGGGGTGCAGGTCGACGTCACGCTGAATGCGGTCCACGTCTCCTACCTGCGTCCCGGCGAGCGCCCGATGACGCTGATGCGCGTGGTGCGCGCGTCGAGCCCCGACTACTCCAAATACCAGCGGCTCCAAGGCCTGGTGGCCCGGATCGCCGGCGGGATGGGGCTCGACGAGGCGCGCGCCGGCAGCAAGGGGATCCGGCGCACCCCGTTCCGCTTCCGCACGGGCGTGGTGGTGGTGGCGAGGTCGATCACCGCCGTCGGCGTGGGCATCCGCTTCGACGGCTCCCCGGTGATCCTCGCGCTGACCTTCCTCGCCGCGCTCGCCGCGTCGATCACCCAGGCCGGGCTGGCCCGGGCCTCGATGCCCCCGTTCTTCCGCCAGGTCGCGGGAGGGTTCGTGATCACCGTGGTGGCGGTCGCCGTCGCGGCTCTGGCGTCGCTGGGCGTGGAGCCGTTCACGACGGTGCGCCCGGAGATCATCGTCTCCTCCGGCATCGTGCTGATGTTCTCCGGCCTGGCGCTGGTGGGGGCGGTGAAGGACGCGATCGAGGGCTTCTCGCTCACCGCGGGCGGGCGGATTCTCGACGTGATGCTGCAGACGCTGGGCGTGGTCATCGGCATCTTCATCGGGCTCGAGGTCGGCCGGATCCTCGGCTACGGGATCTCCCTCCCCGACGAGGCGGTGCCGCAGGGGACCCTCGCCAGCGTGCTGATCGGCGCGGTCATCGTCGCGGCGGCGATCTCGATCTCGAACGGCGCCGACTCCCGGATCGTGCTGTTCAGCGCCGCGCTCAGCGTGCTGGCTGCGGCCTCCGCTGACGCCGCCTTGAGGTTCGGGCTGGGCGACGTGGGGGCCGTCGCGCTCGGCGCGCTGGCCGCGAGCTTCGCCGGCACCCTCCTGGGGCGCGGCGCGGTGCCGTCGGTGGCGGTGAGCACGGCCGCGATCATCGCGCTGGTCCCGGGCGGGGTGATCTTCCGCGGCCTGCTGGAGATGGTCACCACCGGCGGCACGCTCGACGGCACCATGGCCGGGGTGGATCTGCTCGCGCATGCGGCGATGATCGCCGTCTCGCTGGCCGTGGGCGCGTCGCTGGGCAGCTTCCTGGCGGGCACCAGGAACCGGCCGACGGTCGCCGCCCTCACCCCGCCCGCGTTCGCCCGCGCCGGGGAGTCCCCGAATGAGGCCCCGCCGAATTAAGCAAGGGGCGCCTCCGGGGCGGTCAGAGCCGCATGATTGGATGTATCCCATGACAGCGCGAAAGATCGGCGTCACCGAGGTAGCACTCCGGGACGCGCATCAGAGTTTGATGGCAACCCGCATGGCCATGGAGGACATGGTCGGCGCGTGCGAGGACATCGACAAGGCCGGATACTGGTCGGTCGAGTGTTGGGGCGGAGCGACGTTCGACTCCTGCATCCGCTTCCTGAACGAGGACCCCTGGCAGCGGCTCCGCACTTTCCGCGAGCTGATGCCCAACTCGAAGCTGCAGATGCTGCTGCGCGGACAGAACCTGCTGGGCTACCGTCACTACGAGGACCTGGTGGTCGAGAAGTTCGTCGAGAAGTCGGCGGAGAACGGCATGGACGTCTTCCGCGTCTTCGACGCTCTGAACGACCCGCGCAACATGGCCCGCGCCATGGCCGCGGTGAAGGCCGTGAACAAGCATGCGCAGGGCACCATCTGCTACACGGTCTCCCCGGTACACACCGTCGACGGCTACATCAGGCTGGCCGGCCAGCTGCTCGACATGGGGGCCGAGTCCATCGCGCTGAAGGACATGGCCGCCCTGCTGCAGCCGCAGCCCGCCTACGACATCGTCAAGGGCATCAAGGACACCTACGGCGACATCCAGATCAACGTGCATTGCCACTCCACCACCGGCGTCACCCTGGTGTCGCTGATGAAGGCCATCGAGGCCGGCGCCGACGTGGTCGACACCGCCATCTCGTCGATGTCGCTGGGCCCCGGCCACAACCCCACCGAGTCGCTCGTCGCGATGCTGGAGGGCACCGAGTACACCACCGGCCTCGACATGGAGCGCCTGCTCAAGATCCGCGACCACTTCGCCGCCGTGCGGCCGAAGTACGCCGAGTTCGAGTCGGCCACCCTCGTCGACACCGACATCTTCTCCTCCCAGATCCCCGGCGGCATGCTCTCCAACATGGAGTCGCAGTTGAAGGCCCAGGGTGCGGGCGACCGCATCCGCGAGGTGATGGAGGAGGTGCCGCGGGTCAAGGCCGACGCGGGCCATCCGCCGCTGGTGACCCCCTCGTCGCAGATCGTCGGCACCCAGGCCGTGTTCAACGTGCTGATGGGCCGCTACAAGGTGATGACCGGCGAGTTCGCCGACCTGATGCTCGGCTACTACGGCGAAT
>DAOLFC010000112.1:0-12311 GCA_035326505.1 Arachnia sp. | reverse complement strand
CCTGCAATCCGCCAGCCGTATACGGCTGGCGGATTGCAGGAACGCTGGCGTCGGCCGCGGAAGGAAAGCGCAGTGACCGGGCGCAACGGCAAGGGGAAGGTGGTTTTCGTCGGGGCCGGACCCGGCGCCGACGACCTGATCACGCTCCGCGGCGCCCGCGTCATCGCGGAGGCCGACATCGTGATCTGGGCATCGTCGCTGGTGCATCCGGGCATCGTCGCGGGTGCCAAGCCCGGCGCGCTGGTCGTCGATTCGGCCGGCGAGGCGCTGGAGGACACCGAGGCCCACTACCGGCGCGCGGCCGAGGAGGGCCTTCTCGTCGCGCGGGTACACACCGGCGACCCCTCGATCTACGGCGCCACTGGCGAGCAGTACGAGCTGTGCCGGCAACTCGGCCTGGAGTACGAGACCGTCCCCGGCATCTCCGCCTACTCGGCGACGGCGGCGCGCACCAACTCGGAGATCACCATCCCGGAGGTGTGTCAGTCGTTCATCCTGACCCGGCTCGAGGGGGGCCGCACGCCGATGCCGCCGAAGGAGACGGTGGCGGGCTTCGCCCGGCACGGCGCGACGATGGCGCTGTACCTCTCCGCGGCCCGCAACAAGCAGCTCCAGGCGGCGCTCCTCGAGGGCGGCTACCCGCCGGAGACGCCGTGCATCGTCGGCTACCGGGTGACCTGGCCCGACGAGATGATCCTGCGCTGCGAGCTCCAGGACCTCTCGGCGACGATGCGCGAGCGCAAGCTCTGGAAGCACACCATCGTGATGGTGGGACCGGCCCTGGCGGAGGGCCACAGCGGCACCCGCTCGCATCTCTATCACCCCGGGTTCCGGCACGAGTACCGGGCCGCCGAGCCCCAGGCCCGGGCCGAGCTGCGCGCCCACGGCGCCGGAGCCGTCCGCGCCACGGCCGGACCCGAGGATCCGCGGATCCAGACTGAGGAGGCATTGTGATCCACGTCCATGGTTATCTCGGCGAGCTGAGCCCCGCCTCCCGCGAGCTGGCGCGCACCGCGGATCTCGTCGTCGGCGGGCGCAGGCACCTGGCCGACCTCGGCGTCGACGAGCAGCGCCAAGTGGTGCTCGGCGCCCTGACCCCGGCCCTGGAGCGGATCGCCCAGGCAGGCCCCGACGCGGAGGTGCTGGTGGTGGCCAGCGGCGACCCGGGATTCCACGGCATCGTGCGTCGCATCCGGCTGGCCGGGCATGCCGTCAGGGTGCAGCCCGCGGTGAGCTCGATCGCGGCCGCCTTCGCCGCCGTCGCCCTGCCCTGGGACGACGCGCTCGCCCTCTCCGCGCACGGCAAGCCCATCGACGAGGCCGTCGCCGCCGCGCGCCGGCACCGTAAGGTGGCCGTCCTCACCGGTCCCGGCGCGGGCATCCGGGAGCTGGTCGCCGCCGTCGACGCGCCGCGCAGCTACGTGCTGGCCGAGCGCCTGGGCGAGTCGGACGAGAGGGTCCGCGTCCTGAGCCGCGACGAGGCCCTGGCCGTCGACGACGTGGCCGAGCCCAACGTCGTGCTGATCCTCGACGGGCACCCCGACGACGAGTCGCTGATCGCCGTCGCGGCCACGCCGGAGCGGCAGGCTTCGGGCGACCCGGTGATCGGGCAACTGGTCAACTCCCCGGCCGCCCGGCGGCGTGCCGACGAGATCGACACCGCCCTCGGCGTCGAGTCCCGGCGCTACGACGGCCCCGCCGCCCGATGGCTGCCCGAGGCCTGGGGCGAATGCGACCTCATCGTCAGCCACCTCGCGCTGGGCGCCACCACCCGCATCCTCGCCCCGCTGCTGCGGGACAAGAAGACCGACCCCGGCGTGGTCGTCGTCGACGAGGCCGGTCGGTTCGCCGTGCCGCTGGTGGGCGGTCATGCCGGCGGAGCCAACGACCTGGCCCGGCGTATCTCCGACGGCATCGGCGCGACGGCGGTGCTGACCACCGCCACCGACGCACTCGATATGCCCGCCCTCGACACCCTCGGGTGGGCCTACGCGGGCGACGTGGCGGGGGTCACCCGAGCCCTCATCGACGGTCGCCCCGTGCTGGTGGAGAAGGAACACCCCTGGCCGTTGCCCCCGCTGCCGGACAACGTCTGCTCCGTCGATGAACCTCACGACGGGACCCTGAGCGATGCCCGACCTGCAGATCAGGCCGCGGACGAGCAGCAGAGCAGCGGGCGTCTCGAAGAGCGGGGGATGCAAGATCCGGCCGCGCGCATCGTCGTCACCGACCGCGCGACGGTGGAGGACTCCGACACGCCCACCGTCGTCCTCCACCCCAAGTCCCTGATCGTGGGCATGGGCTGCAACCGCGGCACGCCCGTCGAGACCATCCGCGGGCTGCTGGACCAGACGCTGGCCGAGCACAACCTCGCCATCGAGTCGGTGGCCGCGATCACCACCGTCGACCTCAAGGCCGGCGAGATCGGCCTCCTGCAGCTGGTGAAGCAACTCGGCGTGCCGCTGATCGACTATCCGGCCGACGAGCTGGCCGCCTACGACGTCCCCACCCCCAGCGCGACGGTGCAGGGCCACGTGAGGACGCCGTCGGTCTCCGAGGCCTCCGTGCTGGCCCGCGGGGCGGAGTTGATCGTGCCCAAGCAGAAGAACACCGACGCCACTTGCGCCATCGGCCGGCTCCCGGTGCGCGGGCGGCTCTCCGTCGTGGGCCTCGGCCCGGGAGTCCGCGACCTCCTGACACCCCGGGCGATCGAACGCCTGCGCCAGGCCACGTTCATCGTCGGCTACGGCCCCTACGTCAAGCAGATCCGCGACCTGGTGCGCCCCGGCACCCGCATCCTCGCCTCCAAGATGGGCACCGAGGAGATGCGCACCGCCGCCGCCATCGACGCGGCCCGCGCCGGGGAGAACGTCTGTCTGGTCTGCGGCGGCGACCCCGCCATCTACGCCATGGCCAGCCCCGTCCTGGAGCAGGGCACCGACGGCATCGACGTCGACATCGTGCCCGGGGTCACCGCGAGCCTCGCCGTCTCCGCCATCCTCGGCGCCCCGCTGGGGCACGACAACGTCACCCTTTCTCTCTCCGACCTCCACACGTCGTGGGAGAACATCGAGAAACGGCTCTTCGCGGCGGCCGACGGCGACTACGTCGTCTCGCTGTACAACCCCCGCAGCCGCACCCGGCGCAAGCATCTGCCGCGTGCCCTGGAGATCCTGGGGGCCAAGCGCAGCCCCGAGACACCCGTCGCCGTGGTGCAGCAGGCGACGCGCACGCGACAGAAGGTGATCATGAGCACACTGGGGGAGTTCCAGCCCGAGTGGGTGGACATGAACTCGCTGGTGGTGGTGGGGTCGTCCACGACGAAGTACGTCACCACGGGCGGGGGAGAGCGGCTGATCGTCACCCCCCGCGATTACACATGGATGCCCGACCAGGACGACAACACCGAGGAGAACCGATGAGCACCCCCCTGATCATTGCCGCCCACGGCACCCGCGACGCCGAGGGAGAAGCCGTCTGCAAGGCCCTCACCGAGCGCGTCGCCACGATGCTTCCCGACGTGGACGTTTCGGTGGGCTTCGTCGAGCTGAGCAGTCCCGGCATCCCCCGAGCCCTGGCCGACGCGGTGCGCCGCACCGGCGCGCGGGGCGCCGTCGTGGTGCCGCTGATGCTGGGCACCGGGGGCCACGTCCGCGTCGACATCCCGGAGTTCATCCAGGAGGCGCTCGCAGAGGTGCCGCACGCCTCCGTGCGCTACGCCCGTCACCTGGGAGCGGATCCGCACCTGGTGGGAGCGGTGCGGGACCGGATGGCCGCGGCCATGGGCGACTGGTCGCCCGCCGACACCACGCTGGTCTTCGTCGGTCGCGGCGCCCTGGTGCCCGACGCGAACGCCGACCATGTGCGCCTCGCCCGGATGCACTTCGAGGAGGGCGGCTGGCGCGACGTCGAGCCGTGCTTCATCCAGGTCACGCAGCCCAGCCTCCCCGAGGGCCTCGACCGCGCCTACGCCAACGGCGCCCGGAAGATCCTGGTGATGGGGCACTGGCTGTTCCCCGGGCTGCTCCGCGCCTGGACCCGGCAGCAGAGCGCCGCCTGGGCCGAGGCCCATCCCGACGCCGAGGTGCGCGTCGCCGAGGTGATCGGCGACTGCGACGAGCTCGCCGCCGTGGTGATCGAGCGCTACCGCGAGATGCTGCCCGAGGAGAGCGGCGAGGGGTCGCCGGCCTATCCTGCCGGGCTGCTGCTGCGGGACCGGGAGGTGGTCGTCGTGGGCGGCGGCTGCATCGCCACCCGTCGCGTGCCGGGGCTCGTCGAGGCCGGGGCCAAGGTGCGGGTCATCGCGCCCGAAGTCACCGACCGGCTGGCCGGTCTCGCCGAGACCGGGGCGCTGGAGTGGGTCCGTCGTGACTACTCCGACGGCGACCTGGCCGGCGCCTGGTACGCGATGGCGGCGACGGCCGACCCGGAGGTCAACGCGCGGGTCGCCGCCGAGGCGGAGGCCGGTCGCACCTTCTGCGTGCGCGCCGACGCCGGGTTCGCCGGCACCGCCTGGACCCCCGCGTCGCTCGACATGGACGGGGTCACCATCGCGGTCCTCGGCAACCGCGATCCCCGTCGCACGAAGCGCGTGCGCCAGGCGATCTTCACCGCCCCGTCGGTGCGGGAGGCCGTCTTCGGGAGTTGACGCCCGCCTTCACGCTCAGGAATGCCCGGGGAATGGAAGGGAGCGTTCAGCCGACGGTGAGCACTGAGCACGAACCGCGGCATAACCCCCAGGTCGGCATAGGACGCGATGCACACCCAAACCGACACCGCCCAACACACGCAGCGCCAGCGGGGCTATGCTGATGCTCCGCGAGCAGAGAGAAGCCCAACGTGATACGACGAACCAAGATCTCGCTCATCGCCGCCTCTGCCGTCCTCCTCGCCGTCCCTGGGTTACCCGCGTTCGCTGAGACACAGCAAGCGCTGGACGACCTACTTATTCAGATCCCTGCAGCAGCCGTGGAGCAGTTGCCTGACAGTAGTGAACTCATGAATAACGCCCTCAATCAACAAACTCGTACAAAATGTGTGGGGGCGCAGACATCCCCGCAACTGCGAGCCGAGTGATGGGAAAGAAGCGCTAGCGCTTACTGACAATGAAGAAGACGATTGACCTGGTCGTGGCCGTGGCGCTCTGTGCCACGCTGACCTCCTGCACACCTGAAGTCAGCTGGGACGCGGACAGTGGGGACACAGACAGTCGACAGCCGCTAAAACTTGGGATTTCTGGAGACGCGGGTTCTGACTGGTCAAGAATGGTCGCCTTGTGGACTCCCCAAGAGCGAGAAGTGTCGTTTGGAATGTTTGTTTGCCTTGATGGCGCCACCATTGCAACCATTGAAGATGTCCTACCGTTGGAGGAGGTGGGTGAGTTTGACCTCCTTGAGCCGCTCCTGGTGACGCTTCAGGACCTTGGTGAGTCTTTCATTTCAGATAACGGCTACCCTCCTCCGGTTTCAACGGGGAGTGGGTACGAGTCGATACGGGGTGCTAAGTTCGTCTTTCAGTGTGGCGATTCTGCACGGTATCAACAGCTAGCGATTGGTCTGCGTGCGAGCAGTGATCAGGGTGGCGGGTGGCGCGGCGCGAAGATCAGGTACACGGTTGACGGCAACCAGTATGAACTGGTTGTCCCTAACGAGATGCTGCTGTGTGGGAGCGAAACAGTTCGATGCGACGAACTTGGCTTATAAAGGTCCTATGTGGCTGATAAAGGTGTGAGCTGCTCAGGTCCCAGCCTGAGACCTGAGCAGCTCACATCTGACCGCAGACGGCGGACGGCAGGTCGCCACCCTCGTGTCCCAGTCCAACCGGTGGGTACATCGCGTCCACCGCAGGGGAGGGTCAGTCCTGACGGGAGGTGTTGGTGAGTTCGTCGGTGCTGGCGATCGCGTTCACCGCGGCCACCGTCATCGCGCTGCCGCCTCGGCGGCCGCGCACCACCAGGTACTCCAGGCCCAGATCGTTGGCGGCCAGCGCGTCCTTCGACTCCGCCGCACCGACGAAGCCCACCGGGATGCCGACCACCGCGGCGGGGCGCACTCCCGTCTCGCGGATCACCTCGAGCAGCCGGAACAGCGCCGTCGGGGCGTTTCCGATGGCGACGACGGCGCCCTCCAGGCGCGGCAGCCAGAGGTCGACGGCGGCCATGGTCTTAGTGATCCCGCGCTCGGCGGCGATCTCCGCCAGCGCGGGGTCCTTGATGTGGCACACCACGTCGTTGTCCCGGGGCAGCCGGGAGCGGATGATGCCGGTGGCCACCATCGACGAGTCGCAGAAGATCGGCGCGCCGGCGCGCAGGGCGGCGTTCGAGGCCCGCACGACGCCGGGGGTGAAGGCCACGTCGTCGGCGATGTCCGTCGCCCCCGCGGCGTGAACCATCCGCACGACGACGCGGCTGACGTCGTCGGGGAAGCGGTCCAGATCGGTCTCCTCCCGGATGATCCGGAAGGACTCCCGGTAGATGTCCGAACCGTCGGCGAGGTAGCTGCGCGTATCCACGGCCACACCCTAGTATCCCTCCGATCGGCGGATTGGGGGACCCCGGTGTCCGGCACCGGGAGGCGGTCTGTGAGACTAGGTGGACACACATAAACAGTCGGATGGGATACGCAGGAACCCGGGTTGATCCGGGACGGTCGCGCCACTGTGAGCCGCTTCATGAGCGGAAGTCAGGAACTGCCCCCATCCACGCCTGATCCGGGACGCGTAATCCCGTGGAAAGGAGTCAGCGATGCATATCGCTGAGGGTTTTCTCCCTCCCGTGCAATGTGCGCTGTGGTTCGCCGCCTCAGCCCCGTTCGTGGTCCATGGGGCCCGCGAGGTCATCCGCAAGGCCAAGGAGTCGCCGGAGAACAAGCTGCTGCTCGCGGCGGCCGGGGCCTTCACCTTCGTCCTGTCCGCCATCAAGATGCCGTCGGTCACCGGTTCGTCGTCCCATCCGACGGGCACCGGGGCGGGGGCGATCCTGTTCGGGCCACCGGTGATGGCCTTCCTGGGCACCATCGTCCTGCTCTTCCAAGCCCTGCTCCTGGCCCACGGCGGCCTGACCACCTTGGGGGCGAACGTCTTCTCGATGGCCATCGCGGGGCCGTGGGCGGGCTATGCGGTCTGGAAGCTGCTGCGGGCGGTGAAATCGCCGGCATGGCTGGGGGTCTTCCTGGGCATGGCGACGGCGAACCTCGTCACCTACTGCGTGACGTCGGTGCAGCTGGCCATCGCCTACCCCGATGCGACCACCGGCTTCTTCGGCGCGCTGGGCAAGTTCCTCGGCATCTTCGCCCTCACCCAGATCCCGCTGTCGATCGCCGAGGGCATTCTCGGTGTGCTGCTGTTCGGCTTCTTCCTGCGTGTGGTGCCCGAGCAGCTCGTGAAGCTGGGCATCATCGACGCCCGTAAGGAGGCCGTCCATGTTTGAGTCGAAGCACTGGGGATGGGCCGCCGTCCTGATCGCCGCCTTCGTCGGCATCTTCGCCTTCAGCTTCGCCATGGCGCCCGCGCCGGCCGAGGGCGAGGAGAGCTTCGCCGGCTCCGACTCCGTGGTCACCGGGGTGCTGGAGGACCATGGCGTCGAGCCCTGGTTCGACCCGATCTTCGAGCCGGGATCCGGTGAGATCGAGTCGGGGCTGTTCGCCATGCAGGCCGCCTTGGGTGCCGGCATTCTGGGCTTCGCCCTCGGCAACCTGCGTGGTCGCGCCGTGCAGCGGCGGGAGCAGGACGCCCTCGCCGAAGACCGTGGCTAGTCATCACACCTTCATCGACGACGCCGCTTGGGATTCTCCTTGGCGGCGTCGTCGCGTCGGGGAGAAGGCGGCGCTCAGCCTTGCGCTGGTCCTGACCGCGCTGCTCACCCCGCCGTGGCCCGGCAGCGTCCTCGTGACGGCGGTGGCCGTCTTCTTCATCCTCGGCCCGGCCCGGATCCGGCCGGGACTGCTGGGGATGGTGCTGGTGCCGCCGGCCCTGTTCCTGCTGATCGGCACGATCCCGGTGGCGGTGCATCTGGGCGGCGACGGTTGGGGGGCGGGTCCGTTCCGGGTCTCCGCCGACGGGCTGGCTCAGGCCGCTGGGCTGTGGGGTCATGGGGTGGCCGGCACCGTCTCGGTGCTGCTGCTGGCGATGACCACCCCGCTGGTCGATCTGCTCACCTGGCTGCGCACCTTGCGGGTGCCCGACGTGCTGCTGGAGATCGCCTCGCTCACCTATCGCCTGCTGTTCGTGCTGCTCGGCACGGCCCTCGCGGTGCGCGACGCGCAGCAGGCCCGTCTCGGCGACGCGGCCCCGCTGCGTCGCCGGTTCCGGGCCGCCGCGGGCACCACCGGCAGCATCGTGATCAGGAGCTGGCAGCGTGCTCAGCGCCTGCAGGGTGGGCTGGAGGGCCGCGGGTACGAGGACGCTCTCGTCACGCTCGCCCCCCAGCGTCCTCGCGACTGGCGTTTCGTCGGCGCCTCCGCGCTCAGCGTCGCCGCGGTGTGGGGCGCCGTGTGGGTGACGACGTGACCGCGCTGATGGAGGCCCGGGGGCTGAGCGCCGGGTTCCGCGGGCGCGCTCCCGTGCTCGACGCCGTCGATCTCCGGATCGAGGAGGGACGTCGGATCACGCTGCTGGGGGCCAACGGGTCGGGCAAGACGACGCTGCTGCGCTGCCTGTCCGGTGCCCTCACGCCGCTGTCCGGGCGCGTGGTGTTCGACGGCGAGGTGCTGCGGCGCAACCGCGACAGGCTCCGCGAGCATCGCCGTCGTGTGCAGTTGGTGCTGCAGGATCCCGACGACCAGCTGTTCTCCGCCGACGTCACCCAGGACATCTCGTTCGGTCCGCTCAACCTGGGGCTCGACGTCGAGGAGGCGCGCGATCGCGTCGGCGAGGCGATGGAACTGCTGTCTATCGCTCACCTGGCCGAGCGCCCCACGCACCAGCTCAGCTACGGCGAACGCAAGCGGGTCGCGATCGCGGGCGCGGTGGCGATGCGGCCGCGCCTGTTGCTGCTCGACGAGCCCACGGCGGGCCTCGACCCCGCGGGGGTGGCCGAGCTGATGGCGACCCTCGACGGCCTCGACACCACCGTCGTGCTGGCGACGCACGACGTGGACCTGGCGCTCAGCTGGGCCGACGAGGTGGTGGTGGTCGCCGGCGGCGACGTGCGCCAGGGGAGAGTGACGTTGCTGGCCGACGAGGAACTGCTGGCGCGCGCCCGGCTCCGGATGCCGTGGCAGCTCGACCTGGTACGCCGTTTCGGCCTGCCGGTGGACCCGCCTCCGCGCACCGTCGAGGAGGTCGCCGCGGCGTTGGCGCCTCCCGCCGATCACGCGGGATGACGCTGCCGGCTCCACTGGATGACGGTGCGGGCGGGCTTCCAGCCTGTCAGCCGGCCCAGCGGCTCGGCCGTCTCGACCTGCATCCGGACGAGCTGGCCGCCCCAGCGTCGCTGCGCCTCGACGCACAGCAGCTCGGCCTCGACGGTCACCCCGTGGACGACGATCCGCCCGCCGGGGCGCAGCGCGCTCATCGCCGCCTCCAGCACCTCGACGGTGCCCCCGCCTCCCACGAACACCGCGTCCGGCGCCGGGAGGGACCCCACCACGGCGACGGCGTCGCCCTCGACCAGTTCGAAGGCGCCCGGCGCGGTGAGGCGCTCGGCGTTGGCGACGGCGCGGGCGGCCCGGTCGGCGCGGCGCTCCACCCCGATCGCCCGCGCGCCGTCGGCGGCCCGGCACCATTCGATGGCCACCGAGCCGGCCCCGACGCCGATGTCCCACAACAACTCGCCGGGCATCGGCCGGAGGTGGGCCAGGGCGGCCGCGCGGATCACGCGCTTGGTGACCAGACCGTCGCTCTCGAAGACCTCGTCGGGCAGGCCGGGCGCGCGGCCGAGCAGGGCGCCGTCGCGGTCGACGATCAGGGTGCTCACGAGACAGGACCCTACCGTGGCCTTGCCGGGGTCCGGCCCCTGCCGTGACCGATGCACAAATCTCGCTATAGGCCGAGGCCTTGCTATATGGCGCAGGCCTCGGCGTATGGCGAGATTTGTGCGCGGCACCCCGCTGAGGGAGGGCCGCCCGCGGCGGCGAAAGGCCGTATGCCAGGATGAGAAGGCCGACGAGGAGAGGAATCCGGTGCGAATCCGGAGCGGTCCCGCCACTGTGAGTGCGCACGCGCGAGCCAGGGCATCTCTCGCTGGTGCATCACCTGGCACTCAACCGAACGCAGGCGCGGACCTGCGGGGAGGACCCATGGACAGCTTCGAGCGAGCCGCGCAGCCGGTTCTCGGTCGCCATCACCCGGGCCGGGCGGTCGGACGGCCCAGCGGCAGGCCCCGGCGATGAGCCGAGGGACCACCGCCGCCCCGGACGACGGGCTCACGACGAAGCAACGCAGGCTCCGGCCCGCGCTGATCGTCCACACCGGCGACGGGAAGGGAAAGACGACCGCCGCCTGCGGGATGGCGCTGCGCGCGTGGGCGCAGGGCTGGGACGTGGGGGTCTACCAGTTCGTGAAGTCGGCCACCTGGAAGGCCGGTGAGGTGGAGGCCTTCGCGGCCCTCGGTCGGCTCACCGGCACCGTCACCTGGGAGCGGATGGGGGCCGGCTGGTCCTGGACCCCGAAGGGCGCCGAAGGCGCCGAGCTGGCGCAGGAGGGCTGGCGTCGCGTGAAGGAGGGGCTGGCGGCCGAGCGGCACCGGTTCTGGCTGCTCGACGAGTTCACCTATCCGCTGGCCTGGGGTTGGATCGACCTCGACGACGTCCTTGAGACCCTCGGCCGGCGCCCCGGCACCCAGCACGTCGTGATCACGGGGCGACGCGCCCCCGAGCGCCTGATCGATGCCGCCGACCTGGTCACGGAGATGGCCAAGGTGAAGCATCCCTTCGATGCGGGGCAGCGCGGGCAGGCGGGGATCGAATGGTGAGCATCCCCCGCGTCGTCGTCGCCGCCCCGGCCTCCGGGCACGGCAAGACCACGGTGGCGACCGGCCTCATGGCGGCGTTGACGGCCCGGGGAATGGGCGTCGCGCCCTTCAAGGTGGGTCCCGACTACATCGATCCGGGCTATCACACGCTCGCCTGCGGCCGGCCGGGCCGCAACCTCGATCCTTTCCTCTGCGGCGAGAGTCTGATGGCGCCGCTGCTGGTGCATGGCGCGCAGGGGGCCGACCTCGCGGTAGTCGAGGGCGTGATGGGCCTCTTCGACGGCCGGCTGGGCACGGAGGGTTTCGCCTCGACGGCGCACGTCGCGCGCCTGGTGCAGGCCCCGGTGCTGCTCGTCGTCGACGTCCGCCACACGTCGCGCAGCGTCGGCGCGCTGGTCCTGGGCATGGCGCGCTTCGATCCGTCGGTGCGGGTCGCGGGCGTGGTGCTCAACCAGGTGGGCAGCCCGCGGCACGAGGCCGAGGCGCGGGCCGCGGTCGAGTTGCTGGGCGTCCCGGTGCTGGGTGCGATGCCCCGCAATCTCGGCATCGAGGCGCCGTCGCGGCATCTGGGGCTGGTGCCGGCGGCCGAGCGCGACGACGCGGGCATCGTTGCGATGGGGCACAGCGTCGCGGCGCACCTCGACCTGGAGGCGATCCTGGCCCTCGCCCGCTCCGCCCCCGAACTGGATGCGCAGGCATGGGATCCGGCGGCGGTGGTGGAGCCGCCCTCCGCGGCGCGACCCCGCGTCGCCGTCGCCGGAGGACGAGCGTTCACCTTCCGCTACCCCGAGACCGACGAGCTGCTGCGCGCCGCCGGGTGCGAGCCGGTGGTCTTCGATCCCCTGACCGACGCCGGCCTGCCCGACGGCGCGGCGGGGCTCTGGCTGGGGGGAGGGTTTCCCGAGATGCATGCCCCCGAGCTGGTGGCCAACGAGTCCTTGCGCCGGGCCATCCGCGACGCGGTGTCGGGCGGGATGCCCACCATCGCGGAGTGCGCCGGGCTGCTGTATCTCTCCCGCGAGCTGGACGGCCGGCCGATGGTGGGGGCGCTGCCCGGCACCTCGGCCATGACCGCCCGCCTGACCATGGGGTACCGCGAGGCGAGCGCCCCCGAGCCGTCGCTGCTGGGGCGCCCGGGGGAGATCGTGACCGGTCACGAGTTCCACCGCACGGCCGCCGACCCCGGTGAGACCGCCGCCTGGCTGCTCGACGGGCGCCCCGACGGTGTGGCCACGCCGAGTCTCCACGCGTCGTACCTGCACGTCCACTGGGCGGGTCACCCGCAGTTGGCGCAGCGCTTCGCCGACGCGGTCCACGCCTATGCCGCCCGCGTCCCGTCTGACGCTGCTAGGTGGCTGGTGTCAAACCATGCCACAGCTGCGGCGCACCGGATCGGGCGATC
>DAOLFC010000111.1:0-12532 GCA_035326505.1 Arachnia sp. | reverse complement strand
TGAGGAGCCCTTCGAGACGGGCGCGGGGCGCCCTCCTCAGGGACCACCCTTCGAGACGGGCGCGGGGCGCCCTCCTCAGCTACCCGGGGCTTCGCCCACCGTGGGTGGGGAAAGTGCCGAGACTTCACATCAAGCCGGGGTGTAGGCCGGAGCCGGGCCGCGCCTCGGTGTGTATCCTTTGTGTATGACACGCACCAACGTGGATATCGATGACCGGCTCATCGCTGACGTGATGAAGCGGTACCACCTGCCGTCCAAGCGCAGCGCCGTCGACTATGCGTTGCGTCAGCTGGTCATCGCGCCGATGTCTCGCGACGATGTGCTGGCCCTGCGCGGTAGTGGTTTCGACGCCACCAACGACGAGATCGAGGGCGACTGGCTGGGGGAGGGGTGATTGTCGACACGTCGGTCTGGATCGAGTTCCTTCGTCCCGGGCCCAGCGCGGCAGGCGACCACCTGGAGCAGATGATCCGAAACGGCGACCCGATCGCGGTCCCCGAGACGGTCCTGATGGAGTTGCTCAGCGGCACCACCGACGAGAATCTGGCCCGGGAGCGTCAGCGCATGCTTGAGGCCTTCGACGTCGTTCCGACCGTCCCCCTCGCCGACAGCCTCCTCGCCGCCAGTCTGCAGCGCGCTTGCCGACGCGCCGGCGACACCGTGCGCAACCTCGGCGACTGCCAGATCGCCGCGGTGGCCCTGAGGGTCGACCTCCCTGTATTGCACCACGACCGCGACTTCGAGGTTCTCGCGAAGCACACGGGCCTGCGCGTCGTCCCCCTGACCTGAGCCGACATGACGCTCGTTGAGGTGCGGAGCGATCGCTCGCGGCGCCCCGTTTTCCGTACACTGACGACGTCGCCGCTCGGCGGTCAGGCCGGGGCGATACGAAGGAGGGAGCGTCGTGGCTGCTCGACGTCGCACGGCGACGCTGCACGAGGTCGCGGAGCGTGCCGGGGTGTCGTTGAAGACCGCATCCAATGCGGTCAACGGAACGGGTCGGATGTCCGACGAGACCCGGGCCAGGGTCGAGCGCGTCATCGAGGAACTCGGCTACAAGGTGAACGTGACTGCGCGCAACCTCATTCTGGGGCGCACCAACTCGGTCACGCTGGCGGTGCCGACGCTCAAGTCGCCCTACCTGGCCGAACTCGCCGAGGCGGTGATCCAGGTGGCGCGGCCGCACGGACAGGAGGTCTACGTCACGACCTATCCCGACGACGGCACCCACGGCATGTTGCGGTGCCTGGAGCACTTCAATCCCCATCTGAGCGACGGCCTGCTGCTGTCGATGTCGGAGCACGAGAACCTCACCGCCGAGCAGCTGAGCGTCCCCTACCCCTTGGTGTGCCTGGGCTCGCGGCACACGGGAGGTGCGGCGGACCGGGTCACCACCAACGACGTGGCGGACGCGCGTGCGGCGGCGGCCCATGTCCTTTCGCGGGGAAGCGCGTCGATCGCGGTCATCGGCGCGCACCATGAGCCCGACTTCGCGACGCTCGCCGCGGCGGTGGAGGGCAATGCGGAGCAGCGGCTGCGGGGAATCCTTGAAGGCTGTCGCGAGGCGGGGCGCGAGCTCGATCCCGAGGCGGTCATCGTCACCGGATACGAGTGGACGATCGGAGCGGGGTTCCGTGCGGCGCGCCGGCTCCTCGACCGGAAGGTCCGGTTCGACGCCCTGATATGCCTGAACGACGGACTGGCCATCGGGGCGATCTCCGCGCTGCGCGAAAGCGGGGTGCGCATCCCGGAGGAGGTCCAGGTCATGGGATTCGACAACATCGAAGAGGGCGCCTACCTGTCGCCGGCCCTGACTTCGATGGACTCCAGCATCGGCTGGGTCGCCGCCTCCGCGCTCGGCTGCCTGGCCGAGCGCATCGAGAGCGATCCCGGTGCGGCCCGCACGCTGCTTTCTCCGACACGGTTGGTGACGCGGGCCACGACGCGATGACGCTGCTCGGTGGCTGTGGTTGAACATCGTCGGTGCTGGCCCTATCGACATCGCCCGATGTTGGCGGTAACATTCGGAAAAAGTCGACCACTGTATGGCGAAGGAGCATGATGTCGACAAGATACAACGTTGTACCATCCGGAGGTCACTCCGCTGCGGGCACACGAGGACGCGGGTCGCGGGCCGTCACGGCGTGCCTCGCTGTGCTGTCCCTGCTGGCCGCGTGGGTTGCGGGCGGGCCGGGGGTGGCCTCCGCCGCGGAGCAGACGGTCTCGGTGTCCTACAACGAGACGACCGCGGTGCGGGGCATCCCGCTCAAGACCTACTACGAGGGCGTCTGGGCCAGCAACAGCACCCATGCGTGGGCCGAGAACGGGGCCTTCTTCGAGATCCCCTTCACCGGCGAGTCGGTCGCCCTCTACGGCCGGACCTCGGCCACCAACGGCACGGCGGAGGTCTACGTCGACGACGAGCTGATCGGCACCGCCGACTACAACGGCGCGCGCGTCACCTCCACCGTGCTGATCGCCCGCTTCGACGGCCTCGATCCCGGCGACCATGTGCTGCGCGTCGTCGCCGTCGGCTGGGTTAACCATGCCCGCGCCGACTTCACCGCCACCGTCGAGGACGAGCAGCCCGGGGACCTGCGCACCTTGTACGACCGATACGCGAACGAGACGGCGGCCGACTACACCACGGCGTCCTGGGCGCCGTTCGCGCAGGCGCACGCATCCGCCGGGGACCTGCTCGTCGACGGACAGGCGACCCTGGAGCAGCTCGCCCAGGCCGAGGCGGCGCTGCGGTCCGCCGTCGACGCACTGGTGATGATCTCCGGCCTTCGCGACCTCGCGGAGAGCTACGCGACCAGGGTTCCCGCCGACTACGACCAGGCCTCGTGGGCGACGTTCGCGGCCGCCCTGACGCAGGCGCACGACGTCGTCGCGGATCCGCAGGCCCGCGCCGAGGAGGTCGTGGCGGCGAAGAACGGCCTGCAGGACGCGGCGGCCGCGCTGGTCGTCGTCGACGATCCGGGGCTGGCGACGATCTCCAACAACCGTTTCTGGCATGACACCGACGGCAACCCGATCTTCTCGCAGGGCGGCGGCGTGTTCCGGTTCGGCGATCGCTACTACTGGTACGGCGTGCGGTACGCGGGCGCTCAGGCCTACTACGACAACCCCACCCGGAACTACTCGTCGACCGGCGTCAGCTTCGAGGCGATCACCGCGTACTCCTCGACGGACCTGGTCAACTGGACCTTCGAGAACAACATCGCGACCACCGGCACGCCGCTGCACATCCCGGCGTCCCAGGACGTGTCCGGCACGTACTTCTCCCAGATGAACACGCTGGCGGATGCGGCATGGATCGGTCGCCTCGGCGTGGTCTACAACGAGAACACCGGCAAATACGTCCTGCTGGTGCAGTTCGAGAACCAGGATCCGCAGCGGGTCACCAACGCCAGCGTGCTCTTCCTCGAGGGCGATGCGCCGGGCGCCGACTTCCGCTACGCCAACATCCAGACCCACATCCCCGGCGTCTACGACAACCCGAACAAGCCGGGGTGGAACCAGGGCACCGGCGACCAGACCGTGTTCACCGACGACGACGGCACCGACTATCTGGTGTTCTCCTACCGCGACGGGCGCAGCCGCACCTATGTGGCCAAGATCAGCGACGAGGACTCGCTGAGCGTCGAGAACGCCGTGGAGATCTATCGCGGTGCCGGCCGCGAGGGCAATGCCATGTTCAAGCTCGATGGACACTACTTCGTCGCCACCTCGGACCTGCACGGCTGGAACAGCTCCCAGACCTACCTCGTGCGTTCCACGTCGACGAACATTCAGGGCAGCTACACCGGCGCGTACGTGCTGCCGGGCACCGAGAAGGACTACAGCCACGTCACCCAGAGCGGGTTCTTCATCCCAGTGAACGGCACCGAGCAGGACACCGTCGTCTACGCGGGCGACCGCTGGGCGGACTTCGCGTGGAACGGCCTGGGGTACAACCAGTGGGTGCCGCTGAGCGGCAGCGGAGCCGACGTGCGGTTCCACTCGCTGAGCGACTGGGCGATCAACGCGACCACCGGTGAATGGCAGGTCGGGCTTGCGAACAACTATGTCCTGAACCCCGATTTCGCGGCCGATCGGATCGCGGTCTCCTCGGTGACGGGCTGGACGACCCAGGTCGATCCGGCCTCGAGCACCGGGGCGTTCGTGAGCAATCCGAGCCCGGGGGCGTCGGGATCGCGGTTCGCCCTGCAGGTGGGGGCGGACGCGGCCTTCTCCGGCTCGGTGTTCCAGGACGTGGCCGTCCCCGCGGGCCGCTACCGGCTGGGGCTTCAGGCGAAGACCTCCGGCGCGCTCGCGCACGCTCGCGTCCGGATCGCTCAGGAGGGGAAGGCCGACGCGGTCCTGGAACTGCCCGCCTCCGCGTCGTCCTGGACCGCCGTCGAGCTGGGCGACATCGTGCTCGGTGAGGGCAGCGCGCGGATCAGCATCGAAGGAGCCGGCGCGGCCGGCGCAGCGGTCGTCGTCGACCAGCTCTCGCTGAGGCAGGAGCCGATCAAGGCCGGGGCGGAGCTGCGGTGCGTGGCGGGCAAGGTCGTCGTCGCGGTGCAGGTGGGCAACCACGCCGCCGCCGTGGCCGACGTGCAGATCGAGACCTCCTATGGGGCGAAGGGCTTCGCCGAGCTCGGCTCGGCTGCGACGCGTTCCGCCGCGTTCTCGACGAGGCAGGCCTCCATCCCAGCGGGCGCCGCTGGTGTCACGGCCCTGATCGGCGGGGAGGAGGTCTCCGCGTCGGCGTCCTATCCGGCCAAGGTCTGCGGCTAGGACCGAAAGATTTTCTGACGGGACCGGAGCCTCGTTACGGCGCAAGGTTACCGATAACATTTACGAAATCCTGAACGTCGATGTTCGGGCTCATTTGATGGAGAGTGAAATGAAAACATCTCTTGTATCCAAAGGCCTGGTGGCGCTCGCAGCCGCCGGTGCCATGGTCCTGGGGCTCGGCGTGCCGGCCGCCCAGGCAGAAACTCCCGGCGACGGCCTCGTCGCCGCCTACCTCTTCGACCGGACCGCGGGGGCCGAGGTGCCCAACGTCGCGGCCGGATCCGGATTCGGGCCGGCCGTGGTCCGCAACGCGCGGGACGTGGACTGGACGGGGACCGCGCTGACGCTGCGCGGCGGCGCCAAGACCTCCGACGGCAACTGGGTGGAGCTTCCCGACGCTCTGCTGGCCGGCGCGCAGTCCGCCACGGTGGTCGCCGAGGTCAAGGCCAGCGCGTCGATGCTGAGCGGCTTCCACTTCCTGTGGAACATCGGCAATGAGTCCTCAGCCACCGAGTACTTCTTCGCCTCCCTCAACTGCGCCTCCGGCCGCAGCCCGCTCGTCGGCATCAAGTCGGGCGGCACCGAGCGACTCGTGCAGTCGGGGTCCTGCGGGGTCACCGCCAACCAGTGGGTGAGCGTCGCCTCCGTGGTGGACGGCGCGTCGGGCACGGCGTCGCTCTACCTGGACGGGGTGCGCGTCGGCCATGGCAGCGTCGGATTCACGCCCGCTGACGTCGTGGACCAGTCGCTGAACACCATCGGGCGCGCGCCCTGGCCCGACCCGCTCTTCCAGGGCGCCGTCTCGGCCTTCCGGGTCTTCGACCGGGTGCTCACCGCGGAGGAGATCGCCGAGGTGTCGGATACCGACGCCGAGGCGCATGCCGCGGAGCTGCAGGCCCAGGCCTCGGCCCTGCTCGACGGACTCGGCTTGAGTGATCTGGAGACCTCCACCGACGTCGATCTTCCGACGGCGGGCGGTCGCGTGTCCTGGATCTCGGGCAACCCGGCGGTCGTCGCCGCGGACGGGACGGTCACGCCCCCGCTCGCCGGCGAGCAGGCCGTCGACGTCGAGCTGACGGCCACCGCCACGGTGCGCGGCCAGAGCGCGAGCCGCACCATCACCGTGACGGTGCTGCCGTCGTCAGAGACGGCGGAGCAGCGCGTGCAGCGGCTGGCCGGCCTCTACGTGATCGCTCCGGTGGTCGCCTCCGGCACCGCCCTGCCCCCGGCGCCTCCGGGAACCAGCGCCGCGGTCAGCTCCGGCACCGGCGGCGTGAGCATCGAGGACGACGCGATCGTCTCCACCTCCGACGCCCCGGTCGAGGCCGGGATCGACGTGGTCGTCACCGACGATGCCACAGGCCGCACGGCCGAGCGCACCTTCGCCCTCCGGGTTCTGCCGTCCGGAGGCAGCACCCCGTTGCTCGCCTACAGCCGCAACCCCACCGGCGTCGCCCAGGCGAACAACGCCGACGTGGCGCTGAGCCTGCATCTCGCGCTCGGCGGCGACGGCGGATGGACGCCGCTCAACGAGAACTACGGCATCTTCTTCGCCCGCACCTCCGTCGCCCCGCCGGCCAACGGCACCACGGACGGCATCATCCGCAGCCTGCGCGACCCGCACGTCTTCCATCTCGCCGACGGCGGCTTCGGCATCGTCGCGACGCGCACCGCCCGGGGCGGCGGCTCCGACGGCACCCAGGCGTCGCAGCTGCTGTTCGCGACCAGCGAGGACCTGCTGACCTACCGGGAGGTGGGGCTGATCAACCTGGGCGTCACGGGCGGGGTCAACGACCCGGCCGCCATCTACGACAGCGCCGCGCAGCGCTACGTGGTGACCTGGATCTCCGACGGCGGCGCGCCGATGTATGCCACGTTCGGCGACCTGACCGACCCGGCCACCCGCTCCGCCGCTCAGCGCGGCGTGGTGGCGGCCACCGCGGGAATCACGGGCGCGAGCGTCGAGGACTATGCCACCGGCAACGCGCTGCCGGTGAGCGACGAGGTCGCCCAGGCGCTGCGGGTGCGGTTCGGCCGCATCGCCAACACCGGCGTCGAGGATCTTCCGGCGGTCACCGTCGACGAGGGCGCGGCCCTCACCGCGGAGGCCCTTCCGCAGCGGGCTCAGCTCGCCTACGACGACGGCTCCACCGCGTCGCGGGCCATCCGCTGGGATGCCGGCTCGCTCGCGGCGGTCGACACCTCCACGCCCGGCAGCTACGAGGTGACCGGCAGCATCGCGCAGCCGGAGTACCCGACGCCGTTCGCCGACGAGCGCGCCGACCCGTCGATCTTCCGCTTCGACTGGAACGGGCAGACGAAGTTCCTGATGATCGCCACCGAGGACCTGTACATGAACCCCATCGATCCGGCCAACGGCGCCCACATGCCGATCCGGATCGCGGACCGCATCGAGGACCTCTCCGACGAGGCGATCCGCGCTGGGCGCAACGCCGAGATCGACCTGCTGCGCGCCGGCGACACCGACGCGGCGGGCGCCGTCATGACCGGCTGCTTCTGGGCCCCGGAGTTCCACGTCATCGACGGCCGGCTGTCGATCCTGTTCATGCCCTGCTACAACGGCAGCAACGGCCGTCCCGACATGTGGACCGGACGCGCCAGCATCATCCAGCTCAAGAAGGACGACCAGGGCAGGGATCTCGATCCCGCCGTGCCGTCGAACTGGACCAAGACGGAGAAGGTGCTGCGCGCCAACGGGTCGACCCTGAACCCGGTGCAGAACATCTCGCTCGACATGACCTACTTCGAGGACTCGGGCCAGTCGTACTACGCCTGGCAGATGCTGGGGTCGATCTTCATCGCCAAGATGGACCCGGCCCAGCCCACGCGGCTCACCTCCGAGCCGGTGCGGATCGCCGCGCCCGAGTACGCCTGGGACAACACCATCGCCGAGGGTCCCAACGTCCAGATCCGCGACGGGGTGGCCTACATGATCTACTCCGGCTCGACTGTGGGCGACACCTACACCACCGGCCTGCTCACCGCCGCCGCCGGCCAGGGCGTCGACCTCACCGATCCGGCGGCCTGGGCGAAGCTCAACTACCCGATCCAGAAGTCGGGGCTCTTCAACGGCGAGTGGCAGCTCGGCACGGGGCACGGCATGTGGTCCCACGACGAGGACGACAACCTGCTCTACGTGTTCCACGCCCGCACCGACAACCGCAACCTGAGCGGCCGCGACACCTTCGTGCGCCGCGTGCATTGGGCCGCCGACGGGCTGCCGGTGTTCGACATGGAGGGCGACGAGGAGGTGGCTCCCGGGAACCGCACCGTCAGGGCGACCGTCGTCGTGCGAGAGTCCGCGGCGCCGTCGCTCGACGTGACCGCCACCGTCACCAGCCGCTGCGTGGCGGGCAAGGTGGTGCAGGCGGTCACCGTCACCAACGGCGACGACGTCCCGGTGTCGGCCGAGGTGTTGTCGGCCTACGGCAGCCGGTCCTTCGCCGAGCTGGCCCCGGGTCGGAGCGCGTCGGCGGCCTTCACCACGCGCCTGGTGTCCATGCCCGAGGGCGTCGTCACCCTGACGGCCACCGCGACCGTCGATGGTGAGACGGTCGCGGCCGACGTGGACGTCGCCTCCGCGGCGGCCACCTGCGGCTGATCCGCATCCTGCCGACGGGGCCCCGCGAGCGATCGCGGGGCCCCGTCGTTTTCCCCGACGCTCCTTGAGGAGGGGATGCACCGGTCCCTGAGGGATGCCCGCCCAGTAGGCGATCGTGAGATGGACAGGGAAAGCAGCGGGCATCGTCTCGAAGGGCGAAAGGAGCCGGCGCGACTGTTCGCAGGGGCCTGGCGCAAGACTGCTGTTCGACTGCCGGGCGCCCCTTTCGAGACGCTCGTACCTCGCTCCTCAAGGAGCGTCAAGTCAAGGAGCGTAAGGGGGAATGCGACAGGGGCCCTCTGCGTGTGCAGAGGGCCCCTGAGGCGTGTCGGCGGACTATCCGCAGCTAGCGCTGCCGTACGTCCCGGAGACCGTGGTCTCGCCGACGGTGACGCTCACGCTACCGCCGGAGATCGAGGTCTGGCGGGTCGAGAACGCGGCCGAGGTGGTGGCCCCGGCGGCGAGCGACGTGACCTGCTTCGAGCCGTACGGGCTGGTGATCCCGAACGACAGGGCGGAGTCGGACTCGTTGGTGACCGACGCCGCCAGCACCACCTTGCCGGCCACGCAGCGCGTGGTCGCGGTCACGGCGACGGTCGGGCTCGGAGCGTCATCCGTGACCGTCACGGTCACCGAGACCGTGCGGTTGGCGGCCAGCAGCCACTCCGTGTCGAGCATGTCGAGGATCGGCAGGCCGTTCTGGCGGAAGTAGACCATGCGCAGGCCCGCGTCGCGGGTTCCGGACTGGGTGGCCATCGCGTGGAACACGTTGATCAGGTTGCCGTCGTCGTCGTAGGTGTACGAGTTGTGGCCCGGACCCCAGTTGTTGGTGTGCGCGCCCTCGTAGTGCCAGATCGGATGCGAGGTGACGGTCCACGCCGCGGGATCGAGCAGGTCCGCACCGGACTCGGCCGTCATCACGCCGACGACGTAGCTGTAGCTCACCGACGAACCGGAGTAGGTGATCATGATCTTGCCGTCGCGCTGGATCGCGAACGGACCCTCAGCGACCTCAGCATCGTTGACGTCCCATCCGAAGTCGGGGAACCGGACCGTGGACCTCTCCGAGCTCAGCTTCCAGGGGCCGGTCGTCGACACGTCCACCGTGGCGATCTTCAGCACCGCGGGGTAGGTGGGGGAGACCTTGCGCTCCGACCACATGACGTAGTCCTTGCCGTCGTCCTCGAAGTGCGTCATGTCCAGCGTGATGCCGCTGCCGTACTGGGTGAGGGGCTGGCCGGCCTGATCGACGACGCGCTGCGGGGTCTCCCAGTCGGCGGCCAGCAGCGGGTTGCCACCGGTCTTGAGCCGCATGGTGTAGGACTGCACGCCGGCCCAGTTGTTCACGTTGTTGGCGTTGGCGGCGAACAGGATGTAGAGGTCGCCGTTCACGACGTGCAACTCGGGGGCCCACAGCTGGGAGCCGACGGGCGCCGAACCGGACAGGCCGAGACCGAGGATGCGGTTGTCCGGCGCGCTCTGGATGCCCTCGATGGTGGCGGAGCTGCGGATGAAGAACTCGTCCTGTCCGTTGTCGTCGGTGGAGATGAACAGCCAGGTCTTGGTGCCGTCGGCCAGTTCGTAGCGCAGGACGTGCGGATCGGCGCGGCGCGCGATCATCGGGTACCGCGTGCGGAACTCCTGCAGCGTGCCGGTCGCCTGGTAGGTGCCGGGGGTGCTCAGGTCGACGTTCGAGGTGTTCCAGTCGACCCGGAAGTCGTGGGTGCCGCCGTCGGAGTAGTTGGCGGTCACCTTCTCCGGCAGCGCCAGCTCGCCGTTGACGGGAACCTCGACGGCCTCGGGGGCGTCCACGGTGGTGTTGCGCACGCGCGCGAGCGCGTCGGAGAGGGTCTTGGCCTCGCTCGCGGTCAGCGGGAGCGCCCGAACCTGCTGGGAGAAGGACACCTGCGGGTTGGCGGTGCGGGCCGGGGCGCGCAGGGCCTCGCCGGTGGCGGTGACCGTCTGCAGATCGGGGCTGCTCACCTGGAGCGACATCCCTCCGGCGTCGGTCCACATGACCTTGTAGGCCGCTGCGGCCTCGTCCCATTCGGCGGCCAGATCGGTGATCGTGCCGGCTGCGCCCAGCGGGAGCATGCCGAGCTGGGTCCACTGGGTGAGGTCGGGCGAGGTGAAGATCAGCGCGGAGCCCTGATCGGCGGCGACGACCGCGCCGGTGGAGTTCACGCGCTGCGCGATCAGGCCGAAGCCCTCGTCGCCCGCCAGACGGAACAGGTAGGGATCGGCGAGGTAGCGCTTGGTGCCGTTGCTCGACTCAGTCATGCCGGTGACCTGGGCGAACACCACGCCGGCGCCGGAGTTCAGCGCCTCGAAGGCGCCTCCGGTGCTGAGCGCGAAGTGCGCCGAGCGGGTGACCTCCGGGTCGACGGTGCCCCTGGTGGTGTTCGTGGTGGTGTACGTCGCCAGCGTGGCCACGTCGCCGCCCAGGACGCGGGCCTCGATGGTGCGCGGCTGGGCGCCGGCGAGGGTGGCCTTGAGTGTCACGTCGCTGATCTCCTCAGCCGGGGCGGTGGCGATGGTGGCGCCGTCCAGGGTGACGTCGCCGGAGACGACCTCCCACGAGACCGGCTGGGCGGACGAGCCGGTGGGCAGCACGTCGCCCACAGTGAGCACCGACGGGATCACGACGGAGGCCAGGGTCTGGCTGGGGGAGCTTCCCGGCACGGTGACGGTGAAGTTCTTGGTCAGGGTGGTGCTGTCGTGGGTGAGGGTCGCGGTGAGGGTGACCACCTCGTCGGCGCTGCCGCGCACGACCACGCCGGCCGGCGAGATCACGCCGGGCTTGTCCGAGGCCCAGGAGATGTCCGCGACGGTGCCCTGGGTGGGCAGGGTCAGGTCGGCGGTGGCGTAGCCCGGCACCTGGAGGGAGTCGAGGTCCCGTTGCAGGAAGATCGTCGCGCCGCCGTCGGAGGCGGTGGCGGAGGCGATCACCTGTTCGCCGGTGAGGGCCTGGTTGTAGACGGTGAACTCGTCGATGAGACCGGTGTAGAACGGGTCGGCCGAATAGAAGGACCGCCCCAGGTAACCGGAGAAGGCGGAGGTGCCGACCGCGGCGGAGGCGTTGAAGGTGGTGGTGTTCTGGGCGACCTGAACGCCGTCGAGGTATTGGGTGATGGTCTGGCCGCCCTTGAGCACCACGGCGACGTGGACCCAGCGGTCGCGATCCATCTTCGCGCTGTAGGTGGCTCGCCGCTCGGTGCTGCCGCTCTTGACGGCGCCGATGGCGGTGTTGCCGCAGCTGGGGGTGAAGAACACGTACTGGGCGTTGGAGCTTCCCAGGGACATCGGCCAGGTGCAGCCGGCGTCGGACTGCCACTTCAGCCATCCGGAGATGGTGACGTCGGTGGAGGAGGAGTTCAGCACGCCGGGGGCGATCTGGAGGTGGGCGCTGGCGGTGCCGGCGTTGCCGCCGGGCAGCTGGAGGGCGAGGTCCCCGGCCTGGCCGGACAGGCCCGTGGTCAGAGAGGAGCCGGCGTTGATGATGGTGCCGGGGTAGCTGCCGGCTTGGTCGGCGACCGTGGCGCCGTTGGCCAGGGCGCCGGAGGTGCCTCCGTCGAAGGTGTAGGACAGGACCGGTGCCGGTAGGTCGGCGGCCTGGGCCTGCGGTGCGGCCAGGGCCGTCAGGCCCGTCGCGGACAAGACGGCGGCGGTCACGCCGGCCGTCAGACGGCGTCCCAGGCCGTGCCTGGGAACGTTTCTTGTTTCACCCATCAGGGACTCCCTTGTAGTTGTGGGTTTACTGCTGGTTAGTGGCGGCCGCCTGGCGAGGGCGACCGGTGGAGGGCTGCCGGGCCGGAAGCCCGGCCCGGCAGCCGGTTGAGGGTCAGCCTGCGCAGGTTGCGGCGGGGTAGGACGCGGTCACCGTGGTCTCCCCGACGGTCGCGGTGGCGGTGCCGGCGGAGATCGAGGCCTGACGGGTCGAGAACGCGGCCGAGGTGGTGGACCCGGCGGCGAGCGAGGCGACCTGCTTCGATCCGTAGTCGCTGCCGATGGTCACCGCGATGGCGGAGTCGGAGGCGTTGGTGGCGCTGACCGCCAGCACGACCTTTCCGGCCACGCAGCGCGTGGTGGCGGCCAGGGTCACGCTCGGGCCGGCGTCCGCGGTCA
>DAOLFC010000110.1:0-12537 GCA_035326505.1 Arachnia sp. | reverse complement strand
GCAGGAGGAAGTCGCTAGTTTGTCCTCCCGACGACGAGTGCAACGAAGCAGATGGCGTGCCAGGGCGTCGCGGAGTAGGCCATTTCCACTTTCGCAACGCGCCCTAGTTTAGGGGGCTCCGCGGAGCCCGGCGCGCGCGTCCGAGAACGCTCGACGAGCGCGGACGCGCCCGGCAGGCCCAAGGAAACCGCACCGGTCAGGCGTCGATGCGGTCCTGCTCCAGCTGGTAGGCCCCCTCGACGAGGAACTCCTTGCGGGGCGCCACGTCGTTGCCCATCAGCACGTCGAAGACGCGCTCGGCTGCGCCCGCATCGTCGACGGTGATCCGTCGCAGCGTGCGGTGCCGCGGACTCATCGTGGTCTCCGCCAGCTGACTGGCGTCCATCTCGCCGAGGCCCTTGTAGCGCTGCGGCTCCTTGAACTTCTGGCCGCGCTTGGTGAGCTCCGCCGCCTTGCGCTGATACTCCGGGTCAGAGTAGGTGTAGATGTACTTGTCGTAGCCCCGTTTGGGGTTGATCAGCTCGAAGCGATGCAGCGGCGGCACCGCGGAGTACACGCGGCCCGCCTCGACGAGCGGGCGCATGTAGCGGAAGAACAGCGTCGCCAGCAGGCAGCGGATGTGGGCGCCGTCAGAGTCGGCGTCGGCCATGAAGATGATCTTGTTGTAGCGCGCGGCGTCGAGATCGAAGGAGCGTCCCGAGCCCGCGCCCACCACCTGGATGATGGAGGCGCACTCGGCGTTCTTCAGCATGTCCCCCACGGACGCCTTCTGCACGTTGAGGATCTTCCCGCGGATGGGGAGCAGCGCCTGGTATTCGGAGTTGCGCGCCACGTTGGCGGTGCCGAGGGCGGAGTCGCCCTCCACGATGAACAGCTCGGTGAGGTCGGGGTCCGAGGAACGGCAGTCCTTCAGCTTCGGCGGCAGCGAGGACGACGCGAGCGCGGTCTTGCGCCGCTGGTTCTCGCGGTGAGCCCGGGCCTGCACCCGGGCGCGCGAGGCGTTGGCCACCTTCTCCAGAACCGTGCGCGCCACCGCCTTGACCGAGGGCTTGGAGCTGTTCAGGAACTCCCCCAGCTCCGACTCGACGATCCGCGCGACGGCCCTCTGCACCGGCGGCGTGCCCAGCACCTCCTTCGTCTGCCCCTCGAACTGCGGCTCGGCCAGCCGCACGGTCACCACCGCCGTCATGCCCTCCATGCAGTCGTCCTTGACGATCTCCTCGCCCGACTTGAGCACCCGCGTGCCCTCCATGCCTTTGACGAAGGCGCGCAGCAGGCCGCGTTCGAAGCCGGAGACGTGGGTGCCGCCCTTGGGCGTGGCGATGATGTTGACGAAGGAACGCAGCGTGGCGTCGTACTTGGTTCCCCACCGCACGGCGATGTCGACGGCGAGGTCGCGCTCCACATCGGTCGGGGTCATCGAGCCGAACTGGTCCAGCATCGGGACCGTCTCGACGAAGGTGTCGTGCCCCTGGAGCCGCAGCACCTCGGTGACCGGCTCGTCGGGGGCGAGGAAGTCGACGAACTCGGTGATGCCGCCGGCGTGGACGAAGCTCTCGGTCAGCGCCACCCCGCCGCGCCGGTCCTCGACCACGAGTTCCAGTCCTGGGACCAGGAAGGAGGTCTGACGTGCGCGGTCCAGCAACTGCTCCAGGCTCAGCTGGGCCTCGGGCAGGAAGATCTGCCGGTCGGGCCAGTAGCGCACCCGGGTGCCGGTCCTGGTCCTGGCCAGCCGCTGCCTGATCTTGCGCAGCCCTCCCTGGGGCGTGAACGCCGCGTTCGGGCCCTCGCCGTCGAAGACCCCGGGAACGCCGCGCTGGAAGCTCATCGCCCAGGTGGCGCCGTTGCGGTCCACCTCGACGTCCAGCCGGGAGCTGAGCGCGTTGACCACCGAGGCGCCGACGCCGTGCAGGCCGCCGGTGGCGTTGTAGCTGGAGTTGCCGAACTTGCCGCCCGCGTGCAGCTTGGTGAACACCACCTCGACCCCGGACAGCCCCGTGCGCGGTTCGGTATCGACGGGGATGCCGCGCGCGACGTCGACGACGCTGATCGACGCGTCGGCGTTCAGTGTGACGAGGATCTTTTCTCCGAACCCGGCCAGCGCCTCGTCGACGGAGTTGTCGATGATCTCCCAGAGACAGTGCATGAGCCCGCGGGTGTCGGTCGAGCCGATGTACATCGCCGGCCGCTTGCGCACCGCCTCGAGCCCCTCGAGGACCAGCAGGTGCTTGGCCTCGTAGTCGCGGGAATGCTGCTGCTGTGGGGTCGTCTGCACGGGGACAGACTAGTCCGCGCTTCGCTCAGGGAAGAACACTCCGCGGGCATGATGCGGAACGATTGCTCGGCGCGCTACGTTGGTATCAGCGAGACGTGAAGAGGAGGATACGTCCATCATGACCGAAACGGTAACCAACCCCACTTTGACTGCTCTCGATCGCTGTGATCGGTGCGGTGCCCAGGCGTATCTTCGTGTGTTCCTGCGTTCCGGCGGCGAGCTGCTGTTCTGCGCGCACCACGCGGCCGCGCACCGTGAGAAGCTCACCGAGATCGCCAGCCACATCCAGGACGAGACCATCAAGCTGCGCGGCGGCGCCGGACGCTGAGGCGCCGGACGTCAGGGCGCCGGCAATTCCGCGCGCAGCCAGCTGTCGATGAGCTGGCGCGCGATGGACGCGCCCCCGGGCAACGTCAGCCGCCCGGCTGACACGGCCGAGGTCAGTTCCTGCCTGGTCAGGTAGCGGGCCTCGGCCATTTCCATGCCGTCGACCACAGGGTCGCCCTCCTCCGCCCACGCCGCGAAGCCCAGCATCAGCGAGCGCGGATAGGGCCACGGCTGGCTGGAGACGTAGCGGACGCGGCGCAGCCGAAGCTGCGACTCCTCGTAGATCTCCCGGTGACACGCCTGTTCCGCGGACTCGCCCGCCTCGACGAATCCCGCCAGCACGGAGCATCGCCCCGGCGCCCAGGTGACCTGGCGCCCCAGCAGCAGCCGGTCGGACGGATCCAGCACGGCGACGATGATCGCCGGGTCCTGCCGAGCGAACGCCAGCGAGCCGCACTCCTGGCACAGCCGGCGCTGCCCCCCGTCGTCCGGCAGGGTACACGCGCCGCAGTAGTCGCAGCGCGGCTGCGTGCGGTGCCAGTTCATCAGCGCGGACGCGCCCGCCACCACGTCCAGCCATTCGGGCGGGCATTCCCTCATCCCGATCCGGGGCCCGTCGACGTGCGGCACCAGCCTGGCGAAGTAGACGACGCCCCCGCACGCGCCCAGCAGGATGTCATCGCTGCGCCGAGGCCCGGAGGCGGGCACGGATCGCGGAGCGCCCCCCTCCGCCGCCAGTTGACCGGCATCGTCGACGAAGAGCAGCCGCGCCCCCTCCCACAGCCGGTCGAGCTGCTCGGCGGAGCGCGACAGCGGCATCCGGTCGAGCGAGGAGCGAGCGTCCCAGCGGGTCATGACCCTCCTTCGGTGGGCGTTTCGGGCAGCGCGGCATCGATCAACGCCGGCGGCGCCTCGGCGATCTCGAGCCTATCGCTTCGCACATAGTAGAAGCCGGCGGCCACCCGCTGCGGCGCGACCCCCATCGCCTCCGCCCAGGCCTGGCGGTAGACCGCCAGCTGAAGCTCGTCGGCGGGGGTCGAAGAGGTCTTCCAGTCCACCACCAGGTAGTCGTGCGACGCATCGTCGCCGCGATACACCGCGTCTATCCGGCCGCGCAGGAGCTGCCCCTTCCAGCTCATGACGAAGGGCACCTCCACCTGCAGCGGCGTCCGGTTGCCGAACCGGCCGCGCTCGAACGCGTCGATGAGGGGGCGAAGCTCCGGCGGATGTTCGCCGGGAATCGGCACCAGCTCGTCGAGCGTGGCCTCCAGCTGGAAGCGACGCTGCACCCAGTCGTGGAACAAGGTGCCCACCCGGGATGCTCGGGATGGCTGGCGAGGCATCCGGCGCACCAGGGTGGTGGCGAAGGCCTGGGGGTCGTCGCGCAGTTGCATCAGCGCCGTCGTGGACAGCCCCTCCGGCAGCACCACCTGTCTCCGCGCAGCCGAGGCCGCCAGGTGTTCCAGGTGCCGCCGCGCGTCCTCCCATTCCGCGACGAGCTGCGCCTCCTCCGGCGAGGCGATGCCGGAGTTCCACACCCAGGCGTGCTGCTGTCTCCGGGGCGCTCCGAGCAGGGCGGCGGCGTCATCCACCAGACGGGCACCCGCCCGGCGCGCCGCCAGCTCCTCGTCGCTCAGCGCGACCGGCCACGTCGCCCGCACCGGGACCAGCGGGGCCGGATTGTCCTCAAGGCCCGGCGTGGTGCGGTCTTCGAACCGGTCCTGCTCCTCCGCGGCCGCGCGAATGGCGTCGAAGTATCGCGACGCCGCGCGGGGCTGCACCCGTCCGGGCGACCAGACGTGCCGGGTTCCCACCAGCAGCTGCCGGGCGCGCGTGGCCGCCACGTAGGCCAGCCGGTCCTCCGCCACCAGGTGCTCGCTCTTCAGCAGGGCCTTGTAGCCCTCCATCCCCTTCTTGCTGTAGTCGGCGAGCTGCGGGATCGCCGCGTTGTCGCCGCGCAGCGGCGCGGGCACCAGCTCTGCCCGGGTGGGCCACATCCCTCCGCGGTCGTCGCCGGGAAAGACCTTGTCGGAGAGCCCGGGAAGGAACACGGCCCCCCATTCCAGGCCCTTCGCGCGGTGGACGGTCATCAGCTTGACCGAATCGGCCTCGCTCGGCACCGCCTGCTGCAGCCCGTCGCCCTGCTCATCCTCGGCCTCGAGATAGGCCAGGAAGCCCCCCAGGCTGCCGTCGCCGTCGACGTCGACGTAGGCCGAGATCTCCGCGACGAACCGCGCGAGCTGCGTCGGCTCCTCCCCCACGGCGAGCAGTTCGGCCTCCAGGCCCAGCATCGAGATCACCCGGCCGGCCAGCTCGGGCACCGGTTCGCCCAGGTGCCGCCGGAGCTCGGCCATCTCGTCGGCGAAGCGGGCGACGCGTCGCCGCCCCTCCCTGGTGAGCGCCGCGTCCCCGGGATCGGCAACCGCGTCGAGCAGGCACACCGCCTCACCGGGATCGGCATCGCGCACTACCTGGGCCAGTTCCTCGTCCAGGCTTGCGGCGGGCCGGCCGTGGGCCTGCGCGGCCAGCTCCTTCGCCCGCCGGCCCAGGGCCTGCATATCGGCCAACCCCAAGGCCCAGCGCGGGCCGGTGAGCAGCGCGGCCACCTCCGGGTTGGCCAGCACGTCGTGCAGCGCCGTGAGCGTCGCCACGACGGGGGCGATCTCGGGCAGGCGCAGCAGGCCCCCCAGGCCCACGATCTCGACGGGAACGTCGGCGTCGCGCAGCATCTCGAACAGTGGCGCGAGCATGGAGTTGCGTCGCACCAGCACCGCCATGTCCTGCCACGGCCGGTGCTCGTGCTCGGCGAGGACCTGGGCGGTCACCCAGGCGTTCTCGTCGTGCTCGGTGTCGAACTGCGCGGCCCGCACCGTGCCGGGCGGGGTATCCCGGGGCGCGACGAGCCGGACCGAAAGCCCCTCCTCCGACCCGCCGGCCAGGGCGTTGCCGACATCCAGGATGCGGGGACCCGATCGGCGGTTGACCGACAAGGTGTATTCCGCCGCCCGGGCCCCGTCGGCGCCCCGGAAGAGCCCGGGAAAGTCCACGATGTTGCCCGACGCGGCCCCGCGCCAGCCGTAGATGGCCTGGTGCGGATCGCCGACGGCAGTCACCGGATGACCGGGACGCGCCCCGAAGATCCGGTGCAGCAGGTGCGCCTGCGCGGCGGAGGTGTCCTGATACTCGTCGAGCAGCAGCACCGGGTGGCGGGCGCGCAGTTCCTCGGCCACCTCCGGCACCCGGCCCACCAGCTCCACCGCACGGCGCAGTTGGTCGGCGAACTCCACGACGCCGGAGCGCTTCTTGAGTTCCTGGTAGCGCTCCACCAAGCCCAGCAGTTCGAGGCGTTCGTCGAGCGCGTCCACGGCGGCGCGCACGTCGCGCATCATCGCGCCGCGGTACAGCGGCGCGGCCTCGAAACGCTGCCGGGACCGGGCGGTGAAGGCCCGCACCTCCTCCAGCGATACCAGGTGGGACTGCAACTCCCCGTCGAGCGCCAGAACCCTGCGCGCCACCGAGCTGGGCCGCAGCCGGCTCAGCGACTCCAGGGGGCCTGGAGCCTCCGCGACGGCCCTCGATGCCAGCCGGAAGCGCGCCGCTCCAGTGATCATGGTGGGCTCCATGTCGATGCCGATCCGCAACCCGAACTCCGAGACCAGCCGGGCGGCGAAGGAATCGTAGGTGAGCACGAGCGGCTCGCCCTCCCCGTCGGCCCCCGTCAGCACACCGGCCCGTGTCAGCGCCGCGGTGATGCGCTGGGCGAGTTCGGCGGCGGCCTTGCGGGTGAAGGTGAGGCCGAGGATGTCCTCCGGGTGGGCCTGGCCGGTGCCCACCAGCCACACCACCCGGGCGGCCATGACCGTGGTCTTGCCCGAACCGGCACCGGCGATGATCACCGACGGCTCCAGCGGTGCGGTGATGGCCGTCAACTGCTCGGCGGAGAAGGCGATGCCCAGGGCTTCGCAGAGCGCGTCGTGGCCGGAGATCCGGTGGATGGTCATCGCACGGCCCCCCTGGCGCCGATCTTCGCCGGACAGGAGGACGCGAAGGCGCAGTAGCGGCACGCCTCGCACTCGGTGGCGTCGAAGGCGCCCGACTCCATGATCCGGAGGGCTTGCGCGATCCGGTCGTGTACCCAAGTGGGCCCCACGGCCAGCTCCTCTCCCGGAAGGGCCGGGCTCTCGTCCAACGACGCCTGTTGATAGCACAGCGGCTCGGCCGCGCCGTGGCGCAGCAGCACCAGGATGGGCGGGGCGACCTCGCGCACCCCCGGCGCCAGCTCGTCGAAGGCGCCGAGCCCGGCCGCCAGTTGATAGACCCCCAACTGGATCATTCCGGTCAGGTTCCGGTCTGAGGGCTTTCCGGCGCCCGTCTTGAAGTCGACGACGCGCAGCCGGCCGTCCTGATCCAGCTCCAGCCGGTCGACCACGCCGTGCAGGAGGACCTGCCGGTTCTGCACCGTCAGCCGCACCTGGAAGGGCTGCTCCACGCCCAGCACGCGATGCGGATTGCGCTCGTGCCACACGGCGAACCGCTCCACCGCCCGGTCGATCTCCAGGCGCTCGCTATGGGCCAGGTACTCGGCCTCGAAGACCAGGCCGCCCCAGATCTGGTCGAGCTTGTCGTGCATCTGCTCCGCCGTGAGCCCCTCGGTGACCGCATACTGCGCGAGCAGGTGCATCACATCACCCAGGGAGGCGCGCGAGGCCCGGCCGCGCTCCGCGCCGGCGCGACGGGAGAGGAACCAGCGGCGCGGGCAGCTCAGCAGGGCCTCCAGCGACGAGCCCGACAGCGCGATCGGCTCCGTCACCTCCCAGGCCTCCGACGATGGATGCCGGACGCCCCACCAACGGTCCGGCGCCGCAGCCTCGAAGGACCGGGGCGCTCCGGGGCGGCCCAGCTGCGCCAAGGCCAGCGCCGCCGCCCGCCGGACACCCTGCGACGCCGAGGCGTCGGAGACCGCGGCACGCAGCTCCCCGATGAGCCCGGCGGAACTCAGCGTGCGCCGCGGGCGCCCGTGGCGGCGTTCCAGCTCCACACCCAGCTCGCCGAGGAAGCGCGACGGCATTCCCCCGTCGCCCTCCGGGTCCTCGTACCCGCTCACGGTGAGCTGCGCGGACGCCCGGGAGCAGGCGACGTAGAACAGCTGGCGCTCCTGCTGCAGCCGGTTGGTGCGGGTGTCCGGCTCCCACGCGTCCAGCCGATCGGGATCGAGCAGGAGTCCCCCCCGCACCCGGCCGGGCCAGCTGCGCTCCTGGACGCCCACCACCCAGACGCGCTCCCACTCCAGCGACTTCGCCCGGTGCGCCGTCACCAGGCTGACCCCGGTCTCGCCCAGCTCGAGTTCCCGTCCGGTGTCGGCGGGGATCTCCTCACCCGATACCTCGGTCGCGAAGGTGAATGCTCCGGCCGCGCCGCGAAGCTGTGCGCGCCGGGCCGCGAGCTCGAACAACTCCACCATGGCGTCCAGGTCGCGATGCGCCCGGCGCGATCCCGACAGCGCCTCGGCGCGCAGCCGCTCCGGCCAGGCCGTCCCGTCCCAGAGGCACCACAACGCGTCCTGGACCTCCGCCCCCTTGGACAGCAGTTCCGCGCAGGCGCCCAGGAGCCGGGCCAGCTCCCGGACGGAGGTGGCCTCGTCGGAGTCGTCCCCGTCCAGCAGGCCGGGCTGCGCCAGGCACCGCCCCAGGAGCTGGAGAGAGGTGCCGCCGTCGGGATAGCGCGCCTTCAACCGCAGCCCCAGGCGGCGCAGTCGCACACCGTCCAGGCCCCCGAGCGCCGAGGACAGCAGCAGCCGGCAGTCCTCCGGCCCTGGCCGGGCGCCGTGCGCCGCGACGCGCAGCGCGCGCAGCACCGTGATCACGCTCAGCTCGTCGGCCAGGACGATCTCGTCGCCGGAGACCTCCACCGGCACCCCCAAGCGGCCGAGCTCCCGCGCGACGACGCTCAGCTGCGAGCGGCCGGCGCGCGCGATCACCGCGAGCCGCGGCCAGGGCACGCCCTCCGCATGCGCCTGGCGAAGCTGCTGGGCGACATGGGCCAGTTCGGCGGAGGCATCGTCGTAGACGATCGCCCGCACTCGCGATTCCCCGGCCACGACGCCGGGGGCCGGAGGCGCGAACACCGCGTTCAGCCGTCGTCGTACCGCCGCCAGCGCCTCCGCCGGCGCGCGCCGCGAGCGGAAGCCGTCGACCAGATCGACCACCTGCGCCCCGGGCAGCCCGGCGAGGTCCGCCAACGCGGTGGGCGACGCGCCGCGGAACGCGCTGACCCGCTGCAGCGGGTCGCCCAGGGCGGTGAGGGGCAGCCCGACTCCCGCGAGATCCCCCAGCAGCGCCACCTGCGCCGGGTCCATCTCCTGCACATCGTCGACGATCACCGCGTCGAAGGATGCCCGCACGCTGGCCGCCACCCCGGGATCGGTCAGCAGCACCCGGGCCCGGTACACCAGCTCGGCATAGTCGAGCGCCCCCTCCAGGTCGCCGACGGTCAGGTATTCGGCGAAGAACTGCCCGACGGCGACGAAGAGCCGGTCGTCGCGCTCCTCGGCCGCCGCGATCACCTCGCCGGGGTCGAGCGAGAGGTGCCGTGCCCGGGCCAGCACCTCGCGAAGCTGCCGCGCGAAGGCGCGAGTGCCCAGCGCCTCGCGCACCGATTCCGGCCAGATCTCCTGGGCCGCCCCGTCCAGCAGATCGCGGATCCGCAGTTCCTGTTCGGGCGCCCGCAGCAGCCGCCAGTCGGGCTGGCTCTCGTCGCGATAGCGACGCAGCAGGCCCAGCGCCAGGCCGTGGATGGTGGTCACCTGGGGGCTCACCTGGGCGCGAGGCAGCCGACGCACGATCTGGCGTCGCATCCGCTGCGCTGCGGCGCGAGAGTTGGCCAGCACGATCAGGCGCGAGAGCTCCGAGCCCTCCTCCACCCGTCGCAGGACGGCTTCCTCCACGCAGAAGGACTTCCCCGTTCCGGGCGCGCCACGACCCACCACGACACCGCGGACCGGTCGGGCCACGGCGGCCTGCTGCGGGGTGGGCAGCAGCGACGGCGCGGTGGGCGCCGGCAGCAGGGTCCAGGAAGGCGAGGTCACGAACGCTATGCAACCAGGCCCCACCGACATTTGTCCTCTCGGATCCTCCCGCGGTTGCCTGGCCGTGCCAGACTTACCTCAGTATTTCTATCCCACCCATCCATACGCCCCGGAGTAGCAGCGATGACCAATTCCCGCGATCACTACGGGCTCACCCCTTCGTCCTGGGTCGCCGGCTGCTCGGATGTCGGGCTGCGACACGCCAGCAATCAGGACGCGATGAGCCTGGCGGTACACGACGATCCTCCTCGCGTCGTGATCGCGGTCGCCGATGGGGTCAGCACCGCCTACGGCTCGGAGCGCGCCTCCCTGGCGGCCGTGGCGGCCTGCGAGGACAGCCTGCTGCGCGCCCTGGAGCGCGGGCATCCGGGCACGGAGTCCTTCACCGCCGCCTTTGAGGCCGCCGATCGGGCCGTCGGCCTCGCAGCGGGCGATGACGAGCCCTCCGCCTGCACGCTGATCGCCGCCGTCGTCACACCGGGCCTGCTCACCGTCGGCAACGTCGGCGATTCCCGCGCCTACTGGGTCGGGGACGACGGAGAGAGCCATCAGCTCAGCTCGGACGACTCGATGGCCGCCGCCCGGATGATGATGGGGATGACCCGCGAGGAGGCGGAGAACTCCCACCAGGCCCACGCCATCACCCGCTGGCTCGGCCGGCAGACCCCCGGCATCGCTCCGACGATGTGCGCGCTCCCGATCGGCTCCCCGGGCTGGCTGGTGGTCTGCACCGACGGGCTGTGGAACTACGCCAGCGCACCCGAGGACTTGGCCCGACTCGTGCGCTGGGTCTGCGAGCACTCGGAGGACGCGGGATCGGTCGCGGCGACGCTGGTCGACTGGGCCAAGGAACAAGGCGGCAAGGACAACGTCACGGTGGTCGTCGCCCGCTGCACCCCCTGACTCCTGTTTTTGTCTGTGGCTAGAGTTGGCCGCGAAGCATCCGCATGTACGTTCACGAGAGAAGCGAGTTCCATGGAGATCAAGATCGGCATCAGCGACGTGCCCCGCGACGTGACCATCGAGACCGAGGCCACCGCCAAGGAGATCACCGCCCGCCTCACGGAGGCCCTCGAGAAGCAGTCGCTGTTCGAGGTCTCGGACGCCAAGGGCCGCCGGGTGGTCGTTCCCGCCGCGAAGATCGCCTACCTCGACCTGGGCGCCCCGTCGGCGCGTCCCGTCGGATTCGGGACCGTCTGAGCGAGGTCGCCGAAAAAGGGGATAAGATTACCTACGATTGTCCATGGGCTGGCGCCGGAGCGGTGACCGCTAGCGCGGCCCTGCCGGCCACGAGTGCGTATCAGCCGCACCGGTCGGCCCGAATCGTGAGGTATCACACTGACTGAACAGCTTGCCCCGAGCGAAGAGACCTTCGCCGACCTGGGCGTCAACGACTCCATTACCGCCGCCCTCGCCGAGGTCGGCATCGTTCATCCTTTCGCCATCCAGTCCCTGGCCATCCCGCTGGCGCTGGGCGGCACCGACCTTATCGGCCAGGCCCGCACCGGCACCGGCAAGACGCTCGCCTTCGGCACCTCGATGCTGCACCGCATGGAGATGCTGGCGGAGGAAGAGCCCGCCACCCACGGCAAGCCCCGCGGTCTGGTGGTGTGCCCCACCCGCGAGCTGGCGCTCCAGGTGGGCCGCGACCTCGAGGTGGCGGGCAAGCACTTGAAGACCCGGGTGCTCACCATCTACGGCGGCACGGGCTACGACGACCAGATCAACACCCTGAACGCCGGCGTGGACGTCGTCGTCGGCACGCCCGGCCGGCTGCTCGATCTGGTGCAGCGCCGCAACTTGAACCTCAGCGAGATCCAGGTGCTGGTGCTCGACGAGGCCGACGAGATGCTCGACCTGGGCTTCCTGCCGGACGTGGAGCGCATCCTCTCCAAGACCCCGAAGTCGCGTCAGACGATGCTGTTCTCCGCCACGATGCCGGCCCCGATCCTGACGCTGGCCCGCGCGACGCTGAACCGCCCGGTCAACATTCGCGCCGAGGGCGAGAACGCCAAGGCGACGGTGCCTGATATCGATCAGTTCGTCTATCAGGCCCACGATCTCGACAAGCCCGAGGTGGTGGCCCGCATCATCCAGGCTGAGGGCACCGGCAAGGTGATGGTGTTCTGCCGCACCAAGCGCGCCGCGCAGCGGCTCAGCGACGAGCTGGTCGACCGCGGGTTCGCCGCCGCCGCCATCCACGGCGACCTCAATCAGGCCGCCCGCGAACGCGCCCTCAAGAAGTTCCGCTCCGGCACGATCAAGGTGCTGGTGGCCACCGACGTGGCCGCCCGGGGCATCGACATCACCGGCATCACTCACGTCGTCAACTACGAGTGCCCGGATACCGACGCCACCTATGTCCACCGCATCGGTCGCACGGGGCGGGCCGGCAACAGCGGCGTCGCGATCACCCTGGTCGACTGGCAGGACGTGCAACGCTGGAAGCTGATCGACAAGGCGCTCGACCTGGGCAAGGCGGACGTCCCGGAGACCTACTCCTCCTCGCCGCACCTCTACGCCGACCTGGGCATTCCCGAGGGCACCAAGGGGCGGATGCCCGGCGCGCACTCGCATCACCGGGATCCGGAGCCCCGGCAGGATCGCGAGCCCAAGCAGCCCCGCCAGCGCCGCCGCCGGCGCCTCTCGGCCGGCGAGTCGCACGAGCACGGCACGAAGGACCATTCCCACAAGGATCACGCCGATCAGTCGCCGGGCGAGTCGTCCGGGCGTCCCCGTCGGCGCCGCCGCACGCGCGCCGGAGTGGAAGTTCCCCAGGGCGACAACTAGGGTGTCTTGCGAAAGTGGAAGTGGCCTACTCCGCGACGCCCTGGCACGCCATCTGCGTCGT
>DAOLFC010000005.1:11260-58014 GCA_035326505.1 Arachnia sp. | reverse complement strand
CGTTTTGCCAACGAAGCGAGGTGCCTTAGCTGGCGTCGGATACGCCAACGAACCTCCGACGCGGGACACTAGCGCGCGACGAGATGCACGGCGTCCGCGTGGAGGCCATCGCGTGAGCTGGCCCAGTGGGGCCGCTGTCTGCGGATCCACCGCGTTCGCGCGAAGGGCGTCGGGCGTTGGGGTCGGGTCTTCGGCACCTCATCTGCCGCGTCGGCGGTCGTTCATCCGGTGGGGTCCCCTGACAGACTGTGCGCATGGAAGCTCTTTGGGTGGTGCTCGGCGCGATGTTGTTGGTCTTGACGGGGGTCATGTGGCTAGCGACACGCCGGGCGTACGCCGGTGAGATCTTCGAAGGGCTGACCCCGGGCCTCCTTCCCGCGCCGGGTGTCGACGTCGCGCGGCTGCCGCTGGTCGGCGGATACAAGGGCGAGATCGCCGTGGCGTTCATCCCGCCCGTAGGAGTTCGCCCGGGCTTGGTGGGCCCGCTGTTGGTCGGGCGCGCGCGCATGCGTGATGTGATCGCGACGATCGTCGATCTTGCCGTGCGGGGATTCCTGACCATCACCATCGTCCAGGACCCGGATGCCCCGTCGGGGCGCGACTGGGAACTCGCGCGATGCTGGTCGGCGCCGTCGGAATCGCTTGAGCGCGGTGAGAGGAAGCTGCGCGACCAGCTCTTCGCCCACGGCTCCCCTGTGCGACTCTCGAGCTTCGTGAAGGCCGGCCCACTAGGCCGGGGGCAGAAGGCGACTCGACGTCGCAGCAGCCAGAAAGGGCGGCGCACGCCTCAGGTGAGGCGACTTTCCTATCAGCCGACAGATCCTTATCAGCCGACGGATCTTGGCGACGCTGGGGTCCCGGATCCCCGTGACACGCTGTCCTGGGAGTTCAATGACCATGGTTGGGGCCGGATCCTCGACCGCAAGCCGCCCCTCCTTCTGGTTTGGCTCGGAGTCGGTGGGCTTGTCGCTCTTGGTGTGGTGTTCGGCGACTCGGCTCCGGTGCTGGTCTCTATCCCGTCGGCCGTCTTGGGTGCCGACATGGTGAGGCGGGTGCGTCGGCGCCCGATTCTCAGCGCGGAGGGCACCGCTATGCAGATCCAGTTGCGTGGTTTTGAGAAGTATCTCGCGACGGCGGAGAAGGAGCAGTTCTCCTATGAGGAGGCGGCGGGGATCTTTTCTCGGTATCTGCCGTACGCGATCTCGTTGGGTGTTGCCGAGCATTGGACCAAGGTTTTCGGTGAGTTGGCGCAGCAGGCTCGGGTGGAGGGCTACCAGGGGGACTTCGATTTGCCGTGGGTGAGCGTTCAGGCTCGGGATGGATTTGCCGGCGGCGTGGATTTGGGTGATGTTTCATCCTTCGGGGACGTCGACGGGGGCGGCGCGCTGGGTCTCGCCGACGTTCTGGACGGGGGCGCGATCGATGGAGTCGGGAGTTTGGACGGTGGTTCTGTCGGTGACGGTGATGGCTTCGGCGGTCTGGTGGGCGACCTGGTGGGCTTCGACGGTGGCTTCGGCGGCGAGGGGGGAGGCGGCGACGGAGGGGGAGGCGACGGAGGGGGAGGCGGCGGCGAGGGAGGTGTTGGCTAGGGCGGATGTGCCGTTACGTCAGTGTTGGTCGGCTCAGGCACCCTCAGTTACCCTCGGTGCAGCCGTTCGTGGCTTGAGCCGATATAACCCGTCGGGGCGGGCGCCCCGATGATACGGGTGCGGGGATTTCGGTTCAGCTCATACCGATGGAAGGGACCCCGCGATGAGACACTTGCTCGGGTGTGTGCTCGTTGCCGGCGTTTTGGCTAGCGCTGGTTGTGCTGTGAATCCGGGGGTCGAATCCCCCACCACCGTCCCCGTGGCTCCAGCTCCCACCGGGAGCTCCTCGCCCTCCGAGACGCCAGAGGCGCAGGCGACTCCTGCGACGCGCGCGGCGTTCGGCATCGCCGCCGCGAAGGGCGATGTCGTCCGGGTGCTCGCGGACGGCGAATTGGAACCGTTGACCGCCGCCGGAGCGAAGCTGACCGGCCTGCAGTCGGTGGCGTGGCGCGGCGACGGGTCGGCGGTCGTTCTGGCCGGCGGTGCGGTCTACCGCGTGGACGGAAGCGGCGTCAGCAAGTGGGCCGATTGCGCCGGATGCTCCGGGATCGCGGCGGTCGACGGGGGCGCGGTGAGCCTCCGGGTGAAGGAACCCGGCTTCGAACTGGTCAGCATCGACGAGCAGTCCGGCGCCGCCACCGCCGTCGCGATCGACTTCGTGCAGCCCATCGAACCCAAGACGCTGGCCGCCAGCCGCATCACGCCGCAGCTCGTCGGCGTCGACGCGGAGGGCCGGGCGCTGGTCGTCTACCCGGCCGCGCTGCCCGACACCCCCGGGGGCCCGGCTGTCCTCGCGCTGCACGAGCTCGACGGCGAACTCATCGACTGGGGGCAGACCGACGGAGACCTCACGACGGCGACGCTGTCGGCCGCCGGCGACCAGGTGGCCGTCCTGGGCGAACGCTGGGCAGGCACCTGCGACTCCGGCGAACTCCTGAGGATCATGACCATCGGCGAGTCCGGGTTCTTCGGCCGGATTCCCGAGTTCGAGGTCACCATCAACGATTCGCACGTGACGTAGCAGAACGTGCGCTGGGAGGGCGACGACCTGGTGGCGACCCTCGTCAGCTATCCCCCGCAGGTGGGCGGCAGCTGCCAGTCCGCCCAGAAGCGGGAGGAGTTCCGGGCCACCCCCGACGGGGGGATGACGCTCACCGAGACCGCGGCGGCCGACTGGTATCGCGTGGGCAGCGTCGGGGCCTCCTGCCAGGCCGACGTCGAGCGGGCCGTCAAGGACGGGGCGTACCGGATCCGTGGCGCGGCGCTGGCCGTCGACCGGCTCTTCCTGCCCGGCGAGGAGAGTTGCGTCACGCCCGCCGAGACCGCCGCGCCCTCCGTTCCCGCCGTCCTCGACGATTCGGTGTTCGAGGGCGAGGACTGGGTGCTGACCACCTCCGGCTTCGGGCCGCTCGCGCTGAACCAGCCGGCTCCCGCGGCGCTCCAGCCCGGCTTCACCGCAGGGAACACCTGCCAGGGCCCCACCCTGGCGATTCCCGGCGAGGGCACCGTCGAGATCTGGACCGACAACGGCGGAGCCGATGAGGCGATCCGGGCGATCGTCCTCGTCGACGATCAGACCGGCACGCGCTCCGGCGTCGGCATCGGCACGTCGCTGAGCGAGCTGAAGGAGACCTATCCTGACGTGGAGCGGCCCAGCAAGGCCGGCCTCGAGGGCGACGCGGACGTCGAGTTCTATGCCATCCCGGACGGGAGCGGCGCCGTCAACGTCCTCTTCGAGGTGTCCGACGACGAGGTGGTCGGGGTGTCGCTCCAGCCGGCGGACAGCTACTCGTCGACCAGCGATCGGTCCTGCTGAGCGAGGTCATCGGGTCGTCCTACCGTGGCGATCGAGGAGTCCTTGACGGATAAGTGCGGTCAGAAGACGATTCTGCGGAAAAGGCCCTTGCGAAACGCGACTGGACGCACTTATCCGTCAGAACTCGGCTCTTAACCCGCGTTGTCCTTGGTGAGGATGAACAGCAGCGCGGCCAGCGAGGGGATCAGCGCCAGCGGCACGATGCCGGGCGCCGCGAAGAACACCGCCGCGCCCGCGAGCGTCGCACCGGCGATTCCGGCCCAGACGAGCGGCCGGAAGAGCCGGTGCAGCTCGTTGGTGAAGGCGGCCAGGAGGTAGCCGGCGAGGCCGAACCCGGCCAGCAGGGAGGGGTCCTGAGCGAGGCCGAGGGGATCGATGCTCGGGACGGCTGAGGTCAGCCAGTCCGTGGCCGCCGCCAGGAACACGTTGTCCCGGATGACGGCCTCGGCTCCACCGACCCAGGGGACCACCAGGAAGAACCACGTCGTCAGCGCGACCCCGCCGGCGAGTGCGCCGCCCGCCCTGGCCAACGGCCGCAGGGTGCGCGCGATGGCCGGCTGCCGGCGACCCGCCTCGGCGGGGGTCAGCGGCACGCCGCCGGGGAAGGTGGCGCCGACCCTGGCCGTCACCCAACTCAGCAGGAGGGCCATCGTCCACCCCGCGGCGGCGTACAGGGGAACCTCGACGGGAAGGCCGAGGAAGGCACCCGACGGCGCGAAGCTGCCCTGCAGCCCGATGAGCGCCCCCGTCACCGGGAGGATCTTCGATGTGCCCGGCCGTGGCACCAGGAGCCACTCCGCCGCCAGCGAGAGCGCCGCCGCGGCCAGCGCCGGGGGCGCGTACTGAACGAACATCGCCTGGAACGACGTCGAGAGCGAGGCCAGCTCGAAGAAGGACACCGAGGTGAGGACGGATGCGACGAGAAGGCCGCCGGCGATCACGCACCACGCCGTCGTGGCGGCGAGCCGCGCGAAGACGCGCCGACTGAGGGATCGTCGCCACTGCTGACGCAGCCCCAGCTCTGCGCTGCGACGGGCGTGACGTCGTGCCTCCTTTGCCCACTGCTGCTCGCGCTGCCGGATCTGCGCCTGTTCCTCGGCCGCGATGCCCGCGTCGTGTCCCCATCCGGTGGCCGGCGGCGGCCACCCTGCTGCGGACCGCGGAGCCACGACGGTGGGGGCGGGTGTGTGGTGCGCGACCGGCCGCGGTGCGACGACGGTGGGGGCGGGCGTGTGGTGCGCGACCACCCTCGGGGCCAGGACGGTGGGCGCCGGGGTGTAGGGCGACGCCACCGGGGCGGGGGTCGTTCTCGACGTGACCCGAGGAGCCGTCGCCCTCGGGACGACGACCGTCGGCGCGGCGGCGATCCGCTCGCCGGGCGGTGCCTCGTTGAAGGCCACGGCGGGCGATCCCCCGGCCACCCACTGCCGGAACTGCGCGCTGCCCCAGCGACTCCGGCGATCCCGGGTCATCAGGCCGCGCAACAACAGCCATTGCCGGTCGTCACCCACCCGTTCGACGGTGTAGTCGCCGGTGGCGATGGCGTGCCGGATCCGCGCCTCGTTGGGCATCCGGCCCGTCGCGTCGGCGAGGAAATGCTGGCCGGAGAGGAGCTGGTAGGCCATCACGCCGAGCGCCCACCAGTCGCCGGAGCTGCCGATCTCGCCGTGGTGGGCCTCCGGCGGCATGTAGGGGAAGGTGCCGGCGATGGAGCCGACGTCCATCGACATGGCCACTTCCTTCGAGAGCCCGAAGTCGGTGAGGACCAGGTCGAGGGGCGTGAGGCTGCGCACCAGCACGTTGGCGGGCTTCATGTCGCGGTGTACGACGGAGAGGCCGTGCAGGTGGACCAGCGCCGCCCCCAACTGCGTGACCACCGTGTGGAACCGTGCGGGGGATAGAGGGGCGCGCAGATCCGGCGCCTCGAGCAGGGTCCCGTGCGGGCAGTACTCCTGGACCTCCCAGGCATGACCGTTCGCCGTGCCCCGGTCCAGCACCCGGACGACGTGGGCGGTGTCAGCGCGATCGAGCTTGGTGCTGGTGGCGAGGTCGTACGGGTTGCCCGGCATCCGGTACAGCTTGATCGCCACCTCGCGCCCGGTGTCGCGGTCCTCCGCCACGACGACGTCAGCCTGGGTGCCGCCGCTCAGGTCGCGCAGTGCCCGGTAGCGGGCGTCGAGTTCCGCGGGGAGTCGGCGGAACTGCGGGCCGAGCGCGTTGCCGTGCGGGCTCGTGGCCCGCTCCGTGCGGTCGACCTGTCGGGTGAGCGTGCCGTCTTCCGGGTCCTGAGGGCGCATGTTGGGTCGGGCGGCGTCGAGGACTTGGGTGGGGGCGGTGCCGGCGGGGTCGATTTGCTGGGTGGGGGCCGCGTCGGCGCGGTCGGCCTGCCTGGTAGGTGTGCCGTCTTCCGGGTCCCGCGGGCGGGCGTTGGGCCGGATGGCGTCGAGGACTTGGGTGGGGGCGGTGCCGAGGGGGTCGATCTGCCGGGTGGGGGTGGCGTCGGCGAGGACCGGTTGTCGCAGGACAGTCGTCGGCGGGGCGTCCGCCCGACGGGTCACCGCGGCGCCGACGGCGGGGAGCACCCGGGTGGGGGCGTCGGGCTCCTGCTCGCGTCGCGTCGCGGGTATGCCGGCCAGATCGTCGGCCTCGCTCCTGGTTCTCACTGCGCCCTCCACCTGGACCCCCGTTTCCTGTCTCGTCTCCACTATCCCCGACGGCGCAAGGCCGGCCGCGCGCCGCCACTCCGTCGAGCCCGTACACAAATCTCGCTCTACGCCGAGGCCTTCCGTATATGGGGCGGCCTCGGCGCATAGCGAGATTTGTGTACGGCACCGGGTGTTCTCGGCCCTGAATCATGCGGAGGAAGGGCGCGAAGAGGCCGTCGACAAGGGGGACATCGATGTCAAAAAGGAAATTTCCCCGGGATCGGAATCCTGTCCGTCGTATCAGGGTGTCAGGGCAGAACTCTGACTGCGGGGCGGCCCGGCTTGGGGGCGGGCCGCCCCACGACACGGCCTGGTGGATAGGCTCCTCGTCAGTCGGTGGGCTGGCATCCCGCCTCCACCAACCGCCGATGACCTGGGGAGGCCTCTCGTGAGACAGTACTTCTTCCGTTACTTCCGGCCCATCGTGAGCGTGGGCCTGATCGGCGGCGCCTTCGTCATCGGGCTGGGTGGGTGGCTGCTGGAGGACAAGTCGTTCCTCGAGGCCCTCTACGCCACGATGGGCCTGTTCGTCATCGACGGCAACGTGGAGCCGGAACATAACGGGTTGTTGCTGATCGCTCGCTACCTTGCCCCGCTCGCGACGGTCGTCGGCGTGCTGGTGGCCTTCGTGGACGTGGTGACAGCCTGGCTCTCGCGCCGGTTGGCCAGCCGCCGCAAAGGCCACCTCGTGGTGCTCGGGGCCGGGCCGGAGGCCCTCGACCTCGCCTTGGCGTCGCCGAAGGAAAAGCCGGTGTGGGTGGGGGAGACCACCCTGGACCAGCTGGTCCGGCTTCGGGCGGCCGGCGTCATCGTCGTGCAGGCCGCCAGCGACGGGACCTTGAAACGCATCATCAAGCGGGCCAGGACGGTCGTGATCGACGCGTCCGATGACCGCACGGCCTCGGATCTCACGAACAAGGTGCAGAAGTTCAACAAGGACCTTCGCGCGAAACCGCTGCGGGGAGGCCACGATCCGGCGGTGATCACGCTGCTCGACTCGCGCGACGTCGCACGCTATTGGCGGCAGAGGATCGCGGACGAGGCGCGCGCCGCGCGGTCCGGGGCCCCCACGAGAGGGAACTGGAGCGTGGAGAACGACCGGGTGATCTGTCGCTCTGAGCACGTCGCCGCTTCTGTTCTCACTGACACCGCGCCGTACGACAAGACGCGGGCCACCGGGTGGCCCATCGTCTTGGGGGATGGGCGGTTGGCGGCGGAGTTGATCGGGCGGATCTTCGAGGATTGGCAGCAGCCGGGCGAGTCCATCACCGTCCACTGGGGAGGCCCGCCGGACGCGCGACGGTTCTTGGCTGAGCGGGGCTTGGAGGTTGCGGCCCGAGAGCCGGAGTCCCCCGACGGCACGTCAACGACGCCGAGGCGGCATCGGGTGTGGCCGCCGACGCCTATCGTCGAGAGGCTGGAGACGCCGCAGAGGCCGAGCGACGCCCAGGGGTTCGGTCGCCTCATCGGGCATGAGGTGCCCACCGGGGTGTTTGCGGTGCTCCGCGTGGTGGAGGATGCGTTGCGCGAGTGGGAGGAGTCGTGGGCGAGCTTCCCCCAACGCGGCCGGTACGCCAGGGGCACGCCGAGGGTCTACGTCGCGTACGAGGACGACGCGTTCGTGGTTCCGCTCGCTCATGCGTTGCGGCAGCGGTTCGGCGACGATGTGATCGTGGCCGCCGTTCCCGCGGACGATAGCCTGGCGGGCAGCTTGCTCGGTGGGAACCCGAACCAGTTCACCGGCAAGCAGGTGCTGTGCGACCCGGACACGCTTCGCGAACCGCTCGCCACCGAACTCCAGCGTGAACTCAAGGCCGAGTTGGGTCGCTGGCCCGACCCGGCCAAGAAGGAGATGGCTGTTGACTCCCATGACATGTGGAGGCTCTCGTCGAAGGCCGACGAGTTGGTGGGGGTCGCGGGCCTGAGCATCGTGCCCGCGCCGGCCGGTGCCTCCGAGGTGACGGTGCTCACTCCGAGCGAGCTGCTGAGCATTTCTGAGGCGATGCGCGCCGAACTGGGGATCGACGAGGACAGCTACACCTGGGAGCGCAGAACCCAGCTCATCGAGCTGGCCGGCCGCATGCCGGCGTTGCTGAAGCGGGTTCGCAGGGTGCTGGTGCGCAAGAACGGGGACCGCGATCCCATCCTCGTCGAGCAATTGTCTCCGCTGGCCCAGCTGGCCCATCACGGATACAAGGAGGTGTCGAAGAAGACGGGGAACGCGACGCGCTCCGAGGTGGCGGCGCTGAAATGGGCGGAGCTTCCGGATCTGGAACGAAGCTCGAACGTCGCGCAGGTTCTCGATATCTCGGTGAAGCTCGCCTTGCTGGGCTTGCGGCTCGAGAAGGCGGTCTCCCGGGAGAGCGGCGATGTCCCCGTCGAGCACGAGTTCACCGGTGATGAGGTCGAGATCCTGGCGATGCAGGAGCATCGACGCTGGGCTCACTTCCAGATGAGGAACGGCAGGAAGGACCACAACTGGAATCTGCCGTGGGAGATCCTCAGGGAGGAGGCGCGCGAGTACGACCGCAAGGCCGTTCGCCTGATCCCTCGCCTGCTCCACGAGGTGGGGCTGGTCATGGTGGCTGACGATGCCGGTCGCGCGAACCTGCCTGAACTGCCGAAGGTCACCGCACCGGAAGGACGGTTCTCCCGCAACGTGAAGGGAACCGAGGTTCGGGCCACCCGGCTGACCGCGCCACGCACCTGGGTCAGCACCGCCGGCGACAGGCTGACGGCCGAGGCCGGCGACTGGTGGGTGGTGACCGGCGACCGAAAGCACCCCGACGTGCGCTCGGTGAAGCCCGACGCGTTCGCGCGGACCTACGCGCTGATCGAGGGCAACCGCTACAAGCGTGTCGGGGAGGTCAGCGCGCGCCAGGTTCTGGAGGCCGAGGTGGTGGAGACCAGCGAGGGTCCGGCGACGGCCCAAATCAACGACTGGATCATCACCGACGCGGCCGGCGCCCGTTGGCCGGTCCCCGCCGACCGCTTCAAAGATCTGTACACGCCGGTCCTCCGTGAGTGAGCGGGGACTCTGTCCGTCATCTGTCTGATGTCAGGGAAAGCCTGATGTCAGGGAACGCACGAACGAAGGAGTATGAGATGGCGTGCGCGTGTCAGAACAAGGTGAACAACACCTACGGCCGGTGCCCGGCCTGCAACGAGGCGATCTACCACGGGTTGGATGTGTCGCGGCATAGCTGCTCGTGGGGCAAGTGCTCTAAGTAGCCATCGGGAGGTCGGGTGGCCGGGCGTTCGCGCCGGGCCACCCGATCAGCACCAAGCTCAGGAAGAATCCAATGAAGCAGTTCCTCCTCCGTCGGTCTTTGATCATCTTCCTCGTGGTCATCGCCATGCTCTCCTCGCCGCATGGGGAATAATGGTTCCCATGAGCAAAGCGGAGACCCCTGTTCAAAAGTGCTTCATGGCCATGCCGATTACAACTCAGGCAGACCAGGCTAATCTGTATGGGGGCGACCAGGACCATTGGAAGCATGTCATGGAGAGTCTCTTCGCGCCCGCCATCCGCGACGCAGGATTCGAGCCGGTGTGTCCAGCTGCGCAGGGATCACATTTGATCCATGGATCCATCATCCATCATTTGAGCACTGCCGGGCTCGTGCTGGTCGATCTAAGTAGCCACAATCCGAACGTCTTCTTCGAACTTGGTGTTCGGACCTCGCTGAATATGCCGATCGCGCTCGTGCGTGACGAGCACACGGATCTGCCATTCGACACATCAGGCATCAACACGCACACCTATGACTCAAAGCTGCGTGGCTGGGAGATCCTGGATGAGCAGCGAAAGCTGGCCGATCACATCCGTGAGAGCGTTACCAGCTGCGCAGGGCAAAACCCCCTGTGGCGTCAGTTCGGCTTGACGATCCGGGCTGCGGAGCCCGATGCGAACGAGTCTCCGCTTGAGGCCAAGGTCGAGCTCTTGACCAGCCAAGTCAGTCAGTTGCAGAACAACTTGGCTGAGGACCGACAAGAGAGGCGTCTCCTCGAAGAAGAACGAAACCAGAATCTCATGGTGGAGCGCGAATTGCGGCTTCGGTCTGCGTCGGGAACCCAGCGTGACACTGTGGAGTCCGACGAGAGTCCGGTTGAACTGCTAGCTAGTGCGCTCCTTCGTGCGCACGAATTTAACGCCTACGACCTCCAAGGGACATCGCCGGGTTCTGTCGCCCTCCGGCTCCACAAGCCACCAGGGGACCCTGAATTCCTGTTTCGTGCGCAGGCTCTGGCTGATCGGTACGGGGTCGAATTGCGGGTTTTCGACTTATATAAGCGTGACCGACTCTCCAAAAATTTGAGCAGGCCCATACGTACCAACACCGACTCCGACAGGAACGAGTTGAACCAGAGAGCTGAGGTGCGTCAGTCCGGGCGCGCAACACCAACGGCATAATGACCTGCGGATCGGCTGTGCTTTTGGGACAGCTCATCCACGAGCGCCTTCCGAACCAGAAGCACCTCGAGCGCCCGGCCCATGTGGCGACTCATCCCGAACCGCGATCGTGGTCTGGTGCTATGCACCGGACTCGCGGACGACAAGTCGGTGTTTGCTAGTGCCGCCAAGATCGAGGTGCGGGAGACCGAACAGGAGAACTACGAGGGGGGGCACGACCACCTTGTGCTGGGCGTCAGTCCCATCTTGTTCAGGCGACCGGCGCCCCACAATGCCTCCGATGGGAACAACGTGGAGGACCCGCACGATGCCTCGTAGACACTGGGTTCCGTTGGCCTTGACGGAGATGCCCCTGCCTCATCACCTGCATGCAGCCATCACCGGATGGTTCGATCACTCCGAGCACAACCGCACCGGCATCGACCACAACGACGGGAACAAGCCCTACACGATCTCCCCGGTGACGGAGGAGGACGGGACCCCCGGAGTGCTGGTCACCACCCTGGACGACCGCGCCGGCGAGGTGATGGAGTGGATCTCCCGGGATCGGCCGGCGTTGCGGTTGGGTCGTCAGGGGGAGGTGCTCGTCGGGGCTCCTCAGGTGGTGGCGGAGCGGTCGTGGGCGCAGCTCGCGGAGGCTCGCCCACCGCGCTCGGGTGCCTGGGACGTCGTGTTCCAGACCCCTACGCTGTTCCGCACGGGGCGCACCGCCAACCTGCTTCCGTTGCCCGGCCTGGTGCTCCGGGCGGCGGTGGAGGCGCTGGAGGCGCATGTTCCTGGTGCGGTGCCGGACAGGTCGCTCAAGGTGTTCCACCACCTCGTGCTGGAGCACATCGACTTGACGACGGAGTCGTACCCCTTCCGCACGCTGACCTACCAGGGCTTCGTCGGGCGCATCCGGTACGCCGCCGACGATCGGAGAGTGGCCGAGGCAGTGGCCCCGCTGTTCGAGACCCTGCCCTTCGTGGGCGTCGGGTCGTATCGCACGCGCGGTTTGGGCGTCGTCGACGTGGCGCCGGTGCAGGAGGTCGAGCGGCTCGGAGCCGCCTGAGCGGGGCGGTCGGGTGCGCTCCCTTCGCTACCGTTCGCAGGGGCCTGGTTCGGGATTGCTGTTCGGCTGCCGGGGCTCCCTTCGAGACGCGGATACTCGGGGCTCGTTCCTCGCCCAGTGCATCCGCTCCTCAAGGAGCGTTGTTGAGGCGCGGGAACGGTGTGAGGGGTAGACCCGCAAAGGAGACCCCATGGAGCGTCACATGTCCCCCGCCTCGCCCGGCGACGGAGAGCCCGGCCTGCCACCCAGGCGCCAACCCACCTCCCAAGTACGACGTTGGCGCATCGACTTCCTGCTCTGCGGGGCGGAACCGCACCTCCGGTCGCGGCGCGCGGGCGATCGCCTTCTCGACCTGGTGGCCGGCCTGCCGCAAGGGTCGTCGGTGAGCATCGAGGCCCGTAGCCGGCGCCGCCACGCCACCACCCCGGCGGCCACCTCGCCCCTGGGCCACGCCGACATCGAGGACATCCTCGCCCGCGGGACCACCTCGCCGGCCCCGCGCCCGCCGGCGGCGCCACCGTCGTTCCTCGACGAGTGGCTGGAGCGTCGCAGGCGGCTGGCCGCCCAGTCGCAGGACACCCCGGTGGAGCACGCGGATGCTCCGGGAAAGTGAGTACCCCCGCGGCGTCCGTGAGCGAAACACTAGGATCGCGCTCATGGACGTCAGCGTGGGCACGGCATGGCGACGAGCATGGGCAGAGACGCCCCCGGAGGTGCGCGAGAACCGAACGTTGACCAGCAGCGACGGGTTGCCGTCGTCGCGGATGCGCAAGACGGTGGTAGGCGCCGTCCTGGGAACCGAGCTGGTGTCGTCGGTGGCGTTCCGAAGCGCAGAGGCCCAGGTGAACAAGATGGTTCCGCGCACCATCCAAGACCAACTGGCGCAGCGGGTCCGGGACCGTTCCGCCGACCTGGCGCGGATCGCCGAACTCTTCGATCTCTTCGTGGCGGTCATCGAGGAACTCGCCCTCAGCGGGCCGCCGAGCGCTGCGCTCAAGAGACTGCGAGTGGGCGCGGGTCGTCGTCGACGTGTGGAGTGAGGGGCTGTGTACCCGCGACGAGATGCGTCAGCGGGTAACCGACGAGCTGGCCAGGGCCATCCCCATCCTCCGCGATCTGCTGCAAAACCCGGCAGAAGAGGCGCGCTTCCAAAGACTGGTGGAACAGCTCTGGGTGCCGGCTGAGGCCGTCGCCCCACCGATGATCCCGCCCGGCGGGCTGCGCCACTTCCATAGGTATGTTCCTGACGATGTCTGGGAGCAAACGGTCTCCTGGCTGCACGGCGAGACGATCGTCGCGAGGGACAACGGCGAGGAAGAGAGCTTCGCGGTGACCCTCGACGAAGTCCGCGGGTGGGCCGTCGACCTGCATCTTGCCGATGATCTGGTCACCCCACCTGCGGTAACGGGGGCGGGCAAGGAGAAGCCCCCGCTCAACCGATCGGTGTTCTATCGGCTGGCCATGTTGATGAAGGAGTACCCGCACCTCGTCGATGAGGGGCTCGACCCGGAGGGCCTGCTGGAGCGCGAGGTCTCTTGCGCTGCGGCTCCCCTCGGCCTGCCTTCCAGCCCTGCGCGGGCTGTGTTGATGCTGGGGTACTGGCTGGTAGTGGGAAGGGCATTCGACGCGACGCGGGAGGAGTTCGGCGTGGTTCCGGCGGAGCTTGTGGTCGACGACGGTGTCGACGAGCAGGTGCGGGAGGAAGCGGCCCACTTCCATCGTCTGCGTCGGGCGCAGGCCCAGATGTACCGCGACGTGTGGGCCCGCATCCGGCTTATGGCGGGTGCGCCGCGTCGTCGCTCCGGCGACAGGAGGTCGGCCCAGGTGCTGTCCGGCACCCGGGTGGGCGCGGCCGGCCCGAAAGAGGGGGTGACTGCTGACGGCATGGCGCGGGTGGCCGAGTCGGAAGGCAGCCGTGTGCTCGGCGCCCCGGAGCAGAGCTACATGAAGCGGCTGTGGAGCCGGGTACACACCTACTCCCATCGGGGCGCGCTCACTCCGGAGCTGGCGGCCGAACTCCTCACCGAAGCCTGGGGCAGCTGGGTCAACGACACCGGCAGCTTGATGGGGGTGCTCCCGGACGCCTCGTCGGATCAGCCGGAAAGGGCCGACCTCGACGACATGGACGAGTTCTGGCTGATGCTTCAGTGGGTCACCGCCGACGGAACCGACCGCGATGTGATTGCCCTTCTGCTGAAGATCAAGGATGCCGACTATCCATCGGAGCTGAAGGAAGAGTGGCAGCGGACGGTGGAGAGGGCTGGTATCCCGGATGAGACGCGAGCTGACAGCGAGATCGATGACGTCGCGCTGGTGGCCGGCTACCTGAAGAAGCACATGCGATGAGCACGAGACAAGGAACAGACGACATGAGCGCGCACCGCGTGACGATCATCGCCGACGGCGACGCGGTTCTCGTCGTGCCGACGCTCTGGGGCCGGCTTCCGGAGGACGGCGCCCGGGTGGCTCCCGTCCCCGTGGCAGGGGGCCTCGTGGTCGTCGACCCGGCAGATCCCGAAGGCGCCATGGGCGCGTGGATCGCAGATCCGGACGCGGCCGCGTGGTGGTTGTCTGGGGTCTTCGGCGAGGACGTGGCGCGGGCGGCGCTCACCGGGGCGGAGGCCGAGATCGCCGTGGAGTGGGGCGAACTCGCCCTGCCGCTGCGGCGCGCGGCCATGGGGTTGTGGCTGCATCGATGGTGGCCGAGCCATTCGCCGGAGATTCCGGCGCTGCACGAACGGCTGCTGCGGGCCGAGATCGGCGTTGCTGCTTGGAACGCCGAGCCGTGCATGCCCGATGTGGAGCTGGCCGGATCGCTGCTCGGCGCCGGGGCGTCGGCCCTGCCGGGGGCGTTGCGTGCGGTGAACGATCTCACCGGCGCCCGGTTCGAGGAGGCCGAGAGGTTGGCGTGGGAGGCGGTGCATGCCGCGCTGGATCAGGGCGACCTGGATGCCGAGACCTGGCAACTGCTCACCACACTGGCGGTGCGGAGACGCGCGGATGACGCGGAGGTGGCGGCGCTCCTGCACGACCTCGACACCGGGGTGCCGTCATGGTCCGGCGCGGACGCGGAGGCCGATGCGGACCTGGCGCTGACGGCGGGCTTCGAGGATGCGCCGTGCGTGCGGGGCGACGTCGATTGGCGTCAAGTACACCCGCGCCACGTCGCCGACGTGCCGGGCAACGTCGTGATCGAGCAGACGATCGAGGACGACGGCGTGCGGCTGTCCATCCTGGTGAGGGCGGGTGATGAGCTGAACGAGGACGGGTTGTGGGCGCGTGTCTATCTGGGCGACTCACCCATCCCGGCCCGTCAGGTGCGGTTGGAGACCGACGGCGACGCGTACATCGCGGAGGTGGTCATCCCGGCGGATGTCGAGTTCCAGGTGGATGTCTTCGACCCGCGCTTGGTGTCGCCGCCGCGCTTCGACGACATCCCCGCCGCCGACCGCGACTACGTGCGACGGATCGTCGCCGCCCGTCAGGTGACCCCTCTGACCAACCCGGTGGGCCCGTTCCTCTGCGAGCTGCTGGCCTGGCACCCATAGTGCTTTGTGCCGCGGAATGGCGACTTTCGTACCAGGACCCAACTGCGTCTTGACGGTCAGGCGATCGCCGCTGCGCCCGGCGTCGGCCGCAGTGCCGGCTTGACGGGGATCGCTCGGCTAGGCCTGGACCTGTGGCGCGGGCGCCGGCCAAGGCGGTCGCTCTACGGCAGAATGCCCTGTTCGTACGCCCAGGCGAAGAGGCTCTCACCTGAGCGGATTGGGAGGTACATCCCGGTGTCGCGCAGGTCGTCGACGACCTTTGCCGCACGGCCTCGATCGCGACCGAAAATGGTCTTGTAGGCCTCTACGACGATCCACAGCGTGTCGATGCTCGGGACCCCGTGAGCGTCGGCCTGGGCAATCGCTTCGCGTTCGTCGAGAACGGCAACGAAACCGCGGTGGCGTGCGCAAGCGATCACTGCGCACTCGCCCAGGTGCTGCTGAGGGCCTCCGCCAAGCTGAGCCTTCACCGACAGCATGGTCCACAGCTCGTCATCGCTGAGCACGGCCAGCTCCGCCCAAGCCGCGTTCGCGACGGCAGGGATTCTTGGGTATGCGAGACGACCGTTTTCGATCTCGGTGTTCACTTCGGCGGGGACCACGACAACGCCGCCTGGCGCGAGTTGAATGAGGAGGTCAGCGTGGCCGGCCCGGCAGAGATGGGTATAGGTGCTGGTGTCGACCACCCAGCGGGAGCGATCAGTGCCCATGATCTTCGTCATGTCCTGGATAGTGTGCGGTCTCCACTTGGTCTGGATGGTCAGTCATCGTGACCGAGGAAGGAGCGTCGTAGAAGCTCAAGCGATCCGCGGTCTCGGGTGGGGAGTTGAGCCTCGTCGAGGGTTCCTCGCAGGAGTTCCACGGTGCGGTCGCCGGTCAGGTGTTCTTGGGTGTAGGCGTTCAGGACGCAGGCTGTGAACGACGGCGACAGGTACGGCGCCTCGAGTTCCTCTGCCCAAGTGAGCCCGAGCCGGAGATAGTCTCCGCGGCTGGGTTCGTATTCGGCGAGCACACGATGCTGGTCGAAGTCGATCAGGTCCAGGTTTCGCAGCTGACCGATGGCGGCCGACCAGCTCAGCCGGAAGGTGGCCCCCACCGCCAGCGCGCGATCGCGGACCGCCCGGTCCGGGTGCTTGTTCCACGTCCCCAGAACGCCTGCTCGCGGTGCGAGGAAATGGATCGCGAAGGAGTTGATCATTCGCTCGCTGTCGAGCGACGCCTCCGAGTCGTAGGCGTCCCCGAAGAGCCAATGCCCGAGTTCGTGAGCGAGTGTCATGCGTCGACGGCCTGCGGGGACATCGCCGTTCAGCACTGCCGCGCCGACGAACGCGCCCGCGTGTTCGACCTCGACGCATGCGCCGTCGGCTCCGCTTTGTCCCAAGGCAGCGGCGAAGACGTAAAGCCCGAGGCGCTCGGAGGTCTGAGTGAGGTCGGTGATCGGCCCTGTCCTGAGCCCGGTCCAGGAACGTACCGTCGCAGCGGCGTGCTCTGCGTCGATATGGTCCCGCGGGAGCGTGAGGCTCGGACGCTCGGCGGGTGAGGGGAGGACCCCCTGGGCGAGGAGCGTGCGGACGTCGTCGGCGAACTGCTCCAGTTCCCCATCGAGTTGTCGAGTGGTCGGATGGGCATGCGCGGTATCGCGTCGACGATTGACGATGGCGGGTACCGGTTCGGAGACGAAGTACGCCAGCGGCCGCCCGAGAACCGCGGCGATCTGCACGAGCTCTGGCACGTTCACCTTGCGCTCGCCCTTTTCAAGGCGTGAGATGGCCGAGCGATCCAGGTTGACCCTTCGACCCAGGCCCTCCTGAGTCATCCCGGCATCGTCGCGGACCTCGGCGATTCGTCGTCCTAACGTCAACGCATCCATGTGTGTGATTATCACACATCGTTCCGTGCTGAAGCACGAGGTCTGACCGAGATACAGCTCGGCACCGCCAGCACAGACGCAGCGACGATCGTCGATCCTCTGGACGGGTCCTTAGTCTGTCCAGCCTCGTCGCTGGTCGATCTACCCCGGGTGGGGCGTGGCGATGCCGGGTTGCAGCGCCACACCCCACCCGTCGTCCGGGACTACAGCGTGATGCCGCAGCGCACGCAGACGGTGTTCTTGGCGTTGTTCGACTGGCCGCAGCCGCCGCACTTACGCGACTCAACCCTGCTCATGCGCTCACCTCCTCTCGGTCTCCTCGTTCTACTCTCAACACCGTTCCCGCGCCGCAAACCCCGCGAGTGGTGCCCGAGGTGATATCGGAGGGCTCCGGTAGCCTCGGGGGCATGCCGTCGAAGCGATCTGAGGTGCCCCCGTTCGAGGTCATGACCGTGCTCGACCAAGTGGCGACGCTGCGCGCCCAAGGCGCCGACGTGATCTCGCTCTGCGCCGGGGAACCCGCGGGAGGGGCGCCGTCGCCGGTGAGCGCGGCGGCGGCCGAGTTCCACTCGTCGGCCCAGCCCTTCGGATACACCCCCGCGCTGGGGATCTGGCCGCTGCGCGAGGCCCTCGCGGGGCACTACCGGCGCTGGTACGGCATCGAGGTCTCGCCCGCGGAGGTGGCCATCACCACCGGCTCGTCGGGGGCGTTCCTGCTGGCCTTCCTCGCCGCCTTCGACGCCGGCGACCGCGTGGCGCTGGCCCGTCCCGGCTACCCGGCCTATCGCAACATCCTGAGTTCGCTGGGCTGCGAGGTGGTCGACGTCGATTGCGGTCCGGAGGTGCGATTCCAGCCCACCGTCGCGCAACTCGACGCCGAACACGCGGTGCGTCCGCTGGCCGGGGTGATCCTGGCCTCGCCCGCCAACCCGACGGGCACCATGGTGACCCGCGACGAGCTGGCCGCGCTGGTGAGCTGGTGCGAGGGCCACGACGTGCTGCTGATCAGCGACGAGATCTATCACGGCGTCACCTACGGCGACTCGCGCGGGGCATCGGCCCGGGAGTTCGGGCGGGCTTCGGTGGTGGTGTCGTCGTGGAGCAAGTACTGGGGCATGACGGGATGGCGGCTCGGGTGGATGCTGGCCCCGGCGGAGCTGATCGCGGCGGTCGACGCCCTGGCCGGCAACCTGGCGCTCTGCCCGCCCGCGCCGGCCCAGGTGGCGGCGCTGGCGTCGTTCAGCGACGAGTCCTATGCCGAGTGCGACGCGGCCGTGGCGGGGTTCGCCCGCGCCCGGGAACTGCTCCTGGATGCCCGTGGCCGCCTGGGCTGGGGCGTGGCCGCGCCGGCGGACGGCGCGTTCTACTACTACGCCGACCTCGGCCCCCAGCTGGAGCGTTTCGGCAGCTCGTCGGCCTATGCCGCCGCGCTGCTGCGAGACACCGGTGTGGCGCTGACGCCCGGCACCGACTTCGACTCCCGACTGGGGCACCGCACCGTGCGGATCAGCTTCGCGGCCGGAGAACAGGCCATCGCCGAGGCCATCGAGCGCATCGTCGCCTTCCACACCCGCTGATCCCGTGCGGATATCTGGCTATACCGCGCGGCGCGTGCAAGAGGTATGCGCCGCGACGCAGAGCCAGATATAAGTCGGCGATGCGGACGGATGGCCGGGAAACGCCGCTAGCCGGAGGCCAGGTCGAGCAGGATCTGGCGCAGCTCGTCGGCCTGCTCGAAGGCGACGGAATGGCCGGCATCGGCGAGATCCACCCACCGCTTCTCCGGGGCCTGCAACGCGTCGAACCACTCGCGCGCCGGAACGGTGCGGGCGGCCAGTTCATGCTCACCCGCGAGCACCACCACCGGCGCCTCCAGCGCGGCGGCGTCGCGTCGCAGATCCACCTGTTGGAGCTGCGGATACAGCTCCGAGAACACATCCAGGAGGCCGCGCGGCACGTTCACCTTCTCCACCAGCGAATACTCGCGACCGAACACCCCATAGGGCCCGAGGTTGGCCTCCCGGCCACGGCGGAGGTACTCGGCGGGCGGCGTGTACGGGCCCTCCAGCAGGGGGTAGAGCGACATGATCGTCGCGTAGTCGAAGACGCTCGCGTAGGGCGGGGGATCCATGGCGACGAGTTTCGCGATCAGCTTGCCGTCGCCCTGTCCCATGGCCGTGGAGATCAGGTCGCGATAGATGCCCTCGTCGGTCTCCCGCGGCGCCACCATCTGCCCGCTGCCGACGAAGGCGTGGAACAGCTCCGGTGCTTCCCGGACGGCGAGCACCCCGAGCAACGACCCCCACGACTCACCCAGCAGGTAGACCTTCTCCTTTCCATAGCGCTGCGTCAGCCAACGCGCGAGTTCGACGGTGTCCGCGACGGCGTCGTCGAGGGTGAGCGACCCAGCCTCGAGAGCCGGGTAGGACTTGCCGGTGCCGCGCTGGTCCCAGCCCACCACCAGGAAGTCGCGCGTGAGCGGCTCGAAGAGCACCCGCGAGTAGGCCAGGTCGCTCTGACCGGGCCCGCCGCTCAGATAGAGAAGGAGGGGCAGGTCGTCGCGGGCGCCCCGCACCTCGATCCACTGCTCGCTGCCGTTCAGCTCGACGGGGATCAGCTCGGAGACCTCGCCGACGATCGCGTGGCCTTCCTCGTCGCGCAGGGGAGGGGAGCTGGGCGCCATGAGGAGCGAGCCGGCGATCAGGGCCGTCACCACCGTCGCGACGATCAATCCGACGCGCAGCCCGGGCCTGCCGATGCCCCACATCGCACCGACGATCACCGCCAGGCACACCAGCGGCCAGGCGACGATGCGGCCGAGAACGAAGGCCAGCACCCCGAACACCGATCCTGCGTCGAGAGGCCCAACGGTGGGGAGGGTGGAGCTCAGTCGCAGCATCTCGAAGAGCAGCAGGAAGCCGACGGGGGTGAGCACGATGGCCCAGCGGGAGCGCGTCGTGGCGCCGGCGATCAGGCCGGTCGCGAGTCCGCCGGCCAGCAGCGCTAAGGCATCGGTCGTAGTCACCGGGCCGCGGGGCTGGAGCCAGGCGGCGACGATGCCGAAGACGGCGCCGCACACCAGCGGCAGGAGGGCGCGCCATCCGCGTCGCCGGGCCATGGGGGCGGGAGATGAAGTGGTCATGGTGCCAGGATCCGCCGGGCGGCCGCGGAACGCGTCGGGCCTCAGCCCGATCTGCGACGTGCATCCGGGGCCGCCGTGGGAGGCGGCGCGTACGTCTCGGGACTGATCGCCCCATCCTTCCCCAGACCGTTGTGGGCCCACGCCGGCGAGGGATAGCGTTTCGGTATGTGGCGCAGAATGCGTGAACTCGACGCCGAGCGGCCCTGGGTGCTCGACCTGGTGCTGGCCCTCGCGCTGCTCGTCGCGGCTCTGCTCGCCATCGAGCCCACCCACTCCAGCCGCATCACCGCAACGCTGACCATCGCCATCGCGGCCTGCTACGCGTGGCGTCGCCGCTTCCCCCTGACGGTGCTCGTCGTCTCGGGAACGCTCGTGGTCGCGATGATCGGCCTGGGTTTCAGCACCGCTGTGATCGGGTCGGGCCTGTTCCTCGTCGCGTACACCGTTGCCGCGCACCGGCCGCTGCGGCCGATGCTGTGGGGCGCGGGATTCTGCCTGGTACTGCTCCTCGTCGTGGTGGTGGCGTTTTCTCCGCAGATGAGCCTGGGGGAGGGGGCCACCAACCTGGCGTTGTTCGTCGGCGCCTTCGTGCTGGGCCGTGGCGCGCGCACGCACCGGGCGGCCCTCCGCCTGGAGGCGGAGCGGGCTGTGTTGGTGGAGCAGGCGGCGCGGGAGCGGTCCCGAGTGGCGCTGGCGGAGGAGCGGCTCACGATCGCACGGGAGCTGCACGACGTGACGGGCCAGTCGCTGGCCGTGATCGCGCTGCAGGCTGGCGTCGGCGCCCGGGTGGTGGAGGACGATCCCACCGAGGCCCGTGCGGCCTTCGACGCCATCGCCGAGACCAGCCGGGAGTCCCTGCGGCAGGTGCGCCAGCTGCTCGATACCCTGCGCGACGACCCGCCCGACGCCGACTTGTCAGGGGGCCCGTCGTGATCCGGGTGCTCATCGCCGACGACGAGGCCCTGGTGCGTCGCGGACTCGCCGTGCTGCTGCGCCACGAGCCGGGTTTCGAGGTGGTCGACGAGGTGGCGGACGGTCTCTCGGCCATCCGCGCGGCGCGGGACCACCGTCCGGACGTGGTGCTGATGGACATCCGGATGCCGGGCGTCGACGGCATCGAGGCCACGCGTCGCATTTCCGGTGACCCCGACACGGCGGGCGTTCGGGTGCTCGTGCTCACCACCTTCGATCACGACGAGAACGTCTTCGCCGCCCTGCGCGCCGGTGCCTCGGGCTTCCTGCCCAAGGACACCGAGCCGGACCGCCTGCTGGAAGCCCTGCGCATCGTCGCCTCGGGGGAGGCCCTGCTCGCCCCGCACGCGACTCGTCGGCTGATCGAAGAGTTCCGGTGCGCAGCCCCGCCGACGCCGGTCGCGTCCCTCGATGTGCTCACCGAACGGGAGGCCGAGGTGCTGGCGCTGGTGGCAGTCGGGTTGTCGAACGTCGAGATCGCCGAGCGGCTCGTGATCAGCTATGCCACGGCGAAGACCCACGTCAGTCGGCTATTGACCAAGCTCGGGGCCAGGGACCGCGCACAGCTGGTGATCGTCGCCTACGAGCATGGCATCGTCCGGCTCGGCTCGCACCGAGGCAGGTGAGCGGTCTTCCGGAACCCGGGAATGCGAGCCGAGGTCCAGGCAGGCCGGCACGGCGTCGCGATGACGCGATCACCACGACCGACCAGGTCTAGCTAGCTAGGAGCCCGAGCCTTCGAGCGCGGCGAGTTTGTCGCGGAGGCCGGCGAACTCGGCCGGGGTGATGGCGTAGGTGTGTTCTGGGCCGGGGAAGTCCTTCTGCCTGACCGCATCGGCGTAGGCGGTCAGGCCGTCGACGGCGGCGGCGCGGAGGTCCGCGAACGGCCGCACGAACTTGGCGACGTGGCCGGTGGTGAGGCCGAGAACGTCGTGCCAGACGAGGACCTGGCCGTCGACGGCAGAACCAGCGCCGATGCCGATGGTCAGACAGTCCAGACGGGGAGCGAGCAACTCGGCGACAGCGGCGGGGATGGCCTCCAGGACGATCGCGAAGCAGCCGGCCGACTGGAGGGCGAGCGCATCCTGGAACAGCTGCGCTGCCTGCGCGGCGGTGCGGCCCTGGGCTTTGTAGCCGCCTTGACGGGGGGCGGCTTGCGGGGTGAGCCCGAGATGACCCACCACGGGGATGCCGGCCTGGACGATCGCGCGCGCCCGGTCCGTCGAGGTGCCGCCGCGTTCGAGCTTGACGGCGTCGGCCCCCGCTTCCTTGACGAACCGTTGCGCTGTGCGCACGGCGGTCTCGTCGGACGCCTCGTAGGAGCCGAAGGGCAGGTCGCCCACCAGCATCGCCGACGTGAGGCCCCGTCGGACGGCTCGCGTCAGGACGAGCATCTCCTCGACGGTCACTGGGACCGTCGAGTCATAGCCGAGCACCACGTTGGCGGCGGAATCGCCGACCAGCACGACGTCGACTCCCACCTCGTCGGCGATGACCGCGCTCGGATAGTCGTAGGCCGTCACCATCACGATCGACTGGCCGACGGCCTTGAGCTGTGCGAGCGATTCCGGCGTGACCCGGGCGCGCGCCGTCTTGTCCCGTCTCCCGGACGACATCGTCAGTCTTCGTCCGAAGGCCCGAAGGACGCCGGGTCGGCGTCGACGGCGAGGATCGAGTTCGCCGCGTCGACATGCACGACCCGCGGGGCGTACGAGGCGAGCTCTTCGTCCAAGTACTGACCGTAGGAGATCAGGATGATGATGTCGCCGGTATGCACGAGGCGCGCGGCGGCGCCGTTGACCTTGATCTCGCCCGATCCGCGGCGACCCGCGATCGTGTAGGTCTCGAAGCGCGACCCGTTGTTGACGTCGACTACGGCGACCTGCTCATGCAGTCTGATGTCGGCGGCGTCGAGGAGATCGGGATCGACGGTGATCGAGCCGACGTAGTTCAGGTCGGAGTCGGTGATCGTGGCGCGATGGATCTTGCTTTTCAGCATCGTTCGTATCATGGGGCAACCTCCAGGTTGTCGATCAGCCTGGTCGACCCGACCCAGGCGGCTACAGCGATCAGTGCGGGCCGCTCCACCCGTCCGACGGGTTCGAAGGTGTCGGGATCGACGACGGCGACGTAGTCGACCGTCACATCGGCTTGCACCAGGACCTCCTCGACCACGCGGACCAGGCCGGCCGCGTCCTGCCTGCCGAGGGCGAGCGCAGCGCGCGCCGCGCGCAGGCCATGGTACAGGGCGGTCGCTCGTTTCCGCTCGTCCGGATCGAGCCGGACGTTACGACTGCTCATGGCGAGCCCGTCGGCCTCGCGGACGATCGGCAGCACCTCGATCCGCGTCGGGATGTCGAGATCCGCTGTCAGACGACGGACGACGGCCACCTGCTGGGCGTCCTTCGCGCCGAAGAACGCCACCTCGGGTTGGATCATGTTCAGCATCTTCGTCACCACCGTCGCCACGCCCGCGAAATGCCCGGGCCGGTGGGCGCCCTCGAAGACGTCGCCCAGCCCAGCCACGGACACCGTCGTGGCGAAGCCCTTCGGGTAGACCTCCTCGACTCGGGGCGCGAACAACAGGTCGGCGCCGCACGCGGCCGCCAGCGCCGCGTCCCGCTCCTCGTCCCTGGGATAGCGGTCGAGGTCCGCCGGGTCGTTGAACTGGGACGGATTGACGAACAGCCAGACCACGACCTGGTCGCAGGCCTCGCGCGCCGCCCGGATCAGCGACAGGTGCCCGTCGTGGAAGGCGCCCATCGTGGGAACCAGACCGACGCGCCCCGCGCCCGCCAACGCCGTCCGCAACGCCTCGATCTCACGCACGACCCTCATTGCGAGCCACCTCCCTCATCACGTCGTACAGTCCCTCATCACGCCATACAGGGCGAGCAGCGCCGGAGCGCGCTCGGCCAGCGCCGTGCCTTGTGCAGCGCAATCGTAGCCGCGTCGCCCCGGACGCCCGCAATGCCCTGGTCAGCGCGGCTCCGAGCCCCGGAGCCGAAGTGTGGGGGAAAGGAGAGATGATCTGCGCCTCCAGGTCCATGGCGCCACGCCGAAATCCTGTCCGTCATAGCCCTGTGACCCCGAGAGAGGACCACACATGGCGCTCATCCGCAGGCCGACGGCCCACCGCACGACAGCCGCGCCCACGGCCTTCCGCGTCGCGCCGCAGACCGTCGCGCGCGAGACGACGGTGTCCCCCTACGCAGCGCGACGGCGCAAGGAGGCCCGGCAGAAGGAACTCGTCGACGCCGTGCTGCAACTCGACGCCAAGACCGACGAGCGGGCGCGCCGGGAGCTGATGGACTTCGTCGGCTCCCTCTACGACGCGGGAGGCGGGGGCGTGCCCATCGGGCTGTTCGGCAAGTGCTACCTCGGTGGCGCCTACCTCGACCACATCGTCGACTTCTCGGGGGACGTCGTCGAACACTTCACCCACCTGCAGAAGGTGCCCGAGGTGTACGCCGCGGCCCGGCCCCTCGCGCGCAGCGACGCGTACGTCTTCATCGAGGTGTATTCCGACGGCCAGGTGATCCCCATCCGGGCCGACGGCACCCCCGTCGCCTGACGACCATCGAAAATCCAGGAGAATCATGAGCGTTGACCTCGGTCCGATCCATCGCAGCATCCAGGAGATGGGGGCACAGGTTGTCCGCACCCTCGGAACCCAGATCGACGGTGTGCGCACCCAGGTGGGCACCGTCAGCCACGACGTCCAAACCACGCGCGCTCAGCTCGTGGCCCTGCGCGACGAGTTCCAGGCCTACGTCGCCGAGGCCGGACGCGTCGCCCACGTGCAGCAGTCGCAGGTGAAGGTCGTCGACCTGAAGGCCCAGCTCGACCGCGAGTTCGGGCACTACAACGTGGTGCGCCGCACCTCCGTCGGGCTGCTGCAGGCCTTCGACGTGGGCAACATCTCCGATGAGATCGCCACCAGCATCTCGGAGGAACTGATGCTGCAGACGCCCCGCTACTGGCTGGCGCCGGCGTTGGTGGCGCTGGCCGCGTGGTCGCACGACCGCGAGGACATGGCCGAGAGGTCGGTGCGCGAGGCCTTCAACCGCGACCGGCACAAGACCAGCCTGTTCTTCGCGCTGGTGCTGCGCCGGCAGGGGCGGCTGAGCGGCTCGGTGCGTTGGCTGCGGCACTACGTCGCCTCGCTCGACCCGAGCGCGCTCACCCGCGAGTTCGCGATCATCCTGGAGGCCAGTTCCTACCAGGCGTTCGGGCCCGAGGGCGAGCAGCTCCTGTCGAAGAAGCTGTCCCAGTGGTCGTCGGAATTGCGCGACAGACCGGGCACCGAGGACGAGCAGGTCCAGCGCTGGTTCGACGAGATCCGCTCGCATCAGCTGTCCGTCGCGGCCAACGAGTATCCGACGCTGCGCTCCGTCAGCGGCGACTGGCTCCGGTGGAAGACACAACTGGAGGCGGCCTCTGCACTGCCGGAGGTGCTCGTCAAGTACGAGAAGGTGCGCGACTTCGAGGCGCAGATCCCCAGCAGTCTGGAGGACCTGCTCGATGACATCCTCGACTCGCTGGTCAGCGAGTACGACGAGGAGGAACTGCCGCTGCGACGCGAGGTGATCTACCACGAGGCCGTGATCGACGAACACGGCGACCTGGACCGCGCCCAGGCGAAGGCCGACCTGCTGCATCAGGCCGTGCAGGAGACCAACGACGTGGTGAGCCTCCAGACGATGGGGGCGATCAGTCCGGAACTGGTGGGGGTCAGCGTGCAGACCCAGCGGGTCGCCATCGGGGTGTCGCAGCAGGACTTCCGCAGCGCCGTCGGCCGCTACAGCGCCGCCTATCGCTCCGCCGCGTTGCAGGACGCCGCCCTGACGTTCACGTCGGATCACTCGAGCACCGCGTCGCAATACGGGTTCGACAAGGTGAGTTTCCCGGCGTCGCTGGGGGAGGAGAGGTCGACGTCGATGCTGCGCGCAGCGTGGGACAAGACCATGGCCGGTCACATCCAGAAGGCGCGCTTCGACAACAAGTACTACGTCAAGCCGGCCGCCATCGCGGCGGCGGTCGTGGTGGTGCTGTTCCTGCTCGACCCCATCATCGGACTGCTCGCGCTCGCGGCGTCCGCCGTGGTGGTGTGGTACCTGGGCGACCAGAAGCGCAAGGCCGCCGAGCAGGAGGTCCAAGCGCTGGAGAACGCCCGGGAGGAGGGCTACCGACGCTCCGTGCAGCTCCTGCACCAGGCCACCGCGGAACTCGCCGACGTTCGCGTCCTCTACAACGAACTCGACGCCTACGAGGCGCGGGTCCTCGACCTCATCGACGGCTGGCCCGTTGCGAATCAGGAGGCATGAGCATGACCGATCAGAACTGGGGCCCGCCGGCAAACTGGGCCCCGCCGGCGTCGGCGTCGCCGCAGGCCGCGCCCCCGATCCAGCGGCCCGGCGCCGGGCGCTTCTTGCCGAAGGCGGAGGCGCCGAGGGACAGCGGGATCGTCGTGCAGCGCAATGTGCTGCAGCCGAGCCGCGGCGACAAGAAGCTGACCAGCCGGCAGCGTCGCATCGCGGGCAACCTGCCCGACTGGGAACCGCTGCCGCCGAATGAGTTGCTCGTCCGGCGCGGGGTCTGAGGCCGATGCGGACGGATTCCGCCTACGAGTCCTGGGTGCTGGCGCTTCGTGCCTGGGCCCGGGACCCGCAGGTCAGCCTCTCGGGTCTTCCTGCGCTGGCGGAGGACGACTACCCGGCCACCGTCTTCGACCGGCTGATCACCCACATCCAGACCGCGCTCGAAACCGTGAACGAGGCCTGGCTGGCTCGGCTGCAGGCGGAGATCGCGGAGGCGCGCTCCGACTTCGAGCTCGCGCAAACCCTGGTGGCGTCGCGGCGGCACCTGGCGCGACGGATGGAGCTGGCGGATCATCCCGGGCTCCCGTCGCCGCTTCGCGCCGTGCTGTCCGACGCCTGCACGCGCGACGTGAGGCGCCTGCAGGACGAGTTGGAGACGGCCTTCCGGCAGGCGCGCGCCCAGTCGCCGGCCGACGCGTCGCTGTGGGATCGCCACCTGGAGGTGCTGCGCACCAACCCCCTCACCGGCATCCTGCCTGCGGCGACGCCTGGCCCGCCGCCCCCTCCCTCCGCCCCCGCGCCGGCCGCCACTGCCAGCCGGTGGGGGCACCGTCGCATCATCCCCGGATAGGTGAGTCATGCCCAATTTCGTCGAAACCCAAGACATCGTGCGCCGCTACCTGAACGCGCGGGTGCCGTTGATCGTCGTGCAATCCATCGAGCCGACGCGCGTCATGTCGCTGCTGCGCGCCTGCGCCGCCGAGATGCGGGCGCTCACCTTCTTCGAGCACACCCGCACCGACGGGCTGCGCGAGTTGCTCACCGGGCACCTGGTGTCGGAGGAGGTCTCGCTGGCGCTCGCCCTGGAACAGGCGCGCACTGCGTTCAAGACCCGCGCGAACGCCAACTTCGTCTTCACCGACGTCGAAGACCTCAACCAGGAGAGCTCCACCGCGCGCCACTTCGCCGAGATGGTGCGGCTCGCCGAGACCCGGCAGGGCACGATCATCTTGATCACCTCGTCGCCGGTGTGGACGGGGCTGTCGCGGCTGGGCATGAGCGTCGCGCTGGACCTTCCCGGCAAGGACGAGATGCAACTCATGGTGCGCGGCATGCTCGACGATCACCGGGAGGTGGTGCGCATCGAATGGGGCGATCCCGAGATCAGCCGGGCCTCCGAGATCCTCTCCGGCATCACCGAGATGGAGGCCATCAACGTGCTCGCGACCCTGATGGCCAAGGGCGTGGTGCGTAACGAGGACCTGGCGGAGCTGAGCGTGTTCAAGGACCGCATCTTCGGCGACCTGAACGGCATCGAGCGCATCCATCTGCGCGAGGGCTTCGCCGTCGGCGGCCTCGGCAACCTGAAGGCCTGGCTGCATCCGCGCGAGCAGTTGATGAAGCAGGACCTGTCGGGCACCCGCCTGCATCCGCCGAAGGGCGTGCTGCTGGTGGGGGTGCCGGGATGCGGCAAGTCGCTCTCCGCGAAGGCGATCGCATCGCAGTGGGGGCTGCCGCTCTACCGTCTGGATATGGCGTCGGTGCTCGGCATGTATGTCGGACAGTCGGAGGGCCAGCTGCGGGAGGCCCTGGCCACCGCGGAACGGGTGGCGCCGTGCGTGCTGTGGATCGACGAGATCGAGAAGGGCCTGGCCAGCGGGGGCGGTGACGGCGGCACCACGCGACGGCTGATCGGCCAGTTCCTGTTCTGGATGCAGGAGCTCACCGCGAAGGTGTTCATGGTCGCCACCGCCAACGACGTGGCGACGCTGCCTCCGGAGTTGCTGCGCAAGGGGCGCTTCGACGAGCTGTTCTTCGTCGACCTCCCCGACGGCGCCGATCGGGCCGAGATCCTCACGATGTATTTCCACAAGTACCTCTCGACGCAGCCCGACCCGTACCTGCTCGACGAGCTGGTGGCGATGACCGACGGCTTCTCCGGCTCGGACCTCGACGCCGTCGTCCACGACATCGCGACGAAGATGTACGTCGAATACCGCCTCGACCTGCCCGACCACGCCGAGATCCGTCAGTTCTTCACCAACGTGGTGCCCTACTCCCAGACCAACCCCGAAGACCTGGCCTACATCCGCGCCTGGGGCACCACCCGCTGCATCCCGGCCTCCCGTCGCCACGACGCCCCGTCGGCGCCGCAGCACACCCGGCGCATGGTCATCGTGTAGGCAATCCCTCGCCGTGCTCCGCGACGGTGGGCAGGAACTGTTGTCCGGCTCCCGCCACCACCGCTTAAGGGTTCGTTTTTCTACCGACTTTGGTGGAAAAACGAACTCCTAAACGGCTCAGGCCGACTCCCGGGGCTCGTGTCTCAGGTGTTTGGGCGCAGGGATGCTCGTGCCCTGCTCCAAGGCCAGCAGGTACTCCTTGCGGTCGACGCCACCGGCATAGCCGGTGAGCTTGCCGGTGCTGCCGACCAGTCGGTGGCAAGGGATGACGATGCTGATCCGGTTGCGTCCCGTCGCGGCTCCCACGGCGCGGGAGGCCTGCGGTTTGCCGAGCTGCCGGGCCAGGTCGCCGTAGGTGGTGGTCGCGCCGTAGGGGATCTCGCGAAGCAGCGCCCACACCTCCTGTTGGAAGGCCGTGCCGACGGGCGCGAGCGGGAGGTCGAAGTCGCGACGCTGCCCGGCGAAGTACTCGGCCAACTGCTCCCGAACCGCCGGCATCGCATCGTCAACCCGGTCCCCCAAGCCGGTGGCGGGGAAGTGGCGCTGGTTCTCCATGTACAGCCCGACGAGCGCGCCGTCGTCTGCGACGAGGATCAGCGGCCCGAGGGGGGAGTCGGTGATCGAGTGCTTCATGAGATTCTCCTCTTGGCGTTGGCGTTGGCGTTGGCGTTGGCGTTGGTGTTGGCGTTGGATGCCCTCCGCTGCCCCGAATCCGCCAGCGCTTTGGCAATCCGCCAGCGCTTTGGCAATCCGCCAGCGTTCTTGTCCGACGCCAGCTCTCTTGCAGGACGCCTGCGTTCCTGCTCGACGCCAGCGTTCTGGTGCGGACGCCAGCACTCTTGCAATCCGCCAGCCGTAGACGGCTGGCGGATTGCCGTAACGCTGGCGTCGACGACCAAGCGCTGGCGTCGAGCAAGAGCGCTGGCGTCGAGTCGGGGTGAGCGTGTCAGGTCCGGAATGGGCATGATCAGGCCAGACATCCTGGGTGGCCCGGGATGGTGTTGACGGCGTGCGGGGTGAGGGTCCACAGGTGCTGGGTGGCGTAGGAGCGCCAAGGGCGCCAGCGTTCCGCGTGGGCGGCCAGGTCGACGACGCCGAGGTCGCGGGCGGCCTTGACCACGCCGAGGTCGGTGGTGGGGAAGGCGTCGGGGTCGCCGAGGGCGCGCATCGCGATCATCTCGACGGTCCACGGACCGATGCCCTTCAGGGCGAGCAGCGACGCGCGGGCCTCGTCGCGATCGGCGCCCGGACCCAGATCGACCCGCCCGTCGGCCAGGGCCGCGGCCACCCGACGCAGGGTGTCGCGCCGCGACTGCGGGAAAGCCAGAGCATCGTCGGAGACCTCGGCGATCTCCGACGAGGTGGGAAACAGGTGGGTGAGCCCGGGGATACCCGTGGTAATCGGGGTGCCCAGGGCCGCCACCAGCCGGGCGCCGTGGGTGCGGGCGGCTGCCGTGGAGACCTGCTGGCTCAACACGATGCGCGTCGCCATCTCCTCGCCGTCCACCCCGCGGGGGATCCGTCGCCCGGGATGGGCCGCGACGAGGGGCGCGAAGGCCGGATCGTGGGAGAGGAAGTCGTCGATGGCCACCGGGTCGGCGTCGAGGTCGAGGAGCCGGCGCAGCCGCGCGATGGCGGTGGGCAGCTGAGAGACGTCGGTGAGGCCGAGCCGCACGCGCACCCCGGCGTCGACGGGAGTCAGCGACGCGACACCCCAGCCGACCGGTAGGCGCAGGGTGCGGTGGTAGGTGCCGTCGGAGAAGGCCTCCACGCCGTCGATGCGGGTGGCGATGAGGTGGCCCAGCACGTTGCAGGGGCAGAACGGCGCGCGCGTGGCGAGGGTCAGGGTGACGAAGGTCAGACCCGCGTCGGAGGTGGTGGGGGTGCCGCGGCGTCGGTGCCGAAGCTCCGACGGCGAGGCGGCGTACACCGTCTGCACGGTGTCGTTGAACGACCGGACGCTGGAGAATCCGGCGGCGAAGGCGATGTCGGTCATGGGGAGGTCGGTGGCCTGGATGAGGGTGCGGGCGGTCTGCGCCCGTCGCGCCCGGGCGAGAGCGATCGGGCCGGCGCCCGTCCCGTCGGCGAGGAGCCGCTGCACCTGGCGCGGCGAGTAACCCAGCCGAGCCGCCAGGCCCACGACGCCCTCGCGGTCGACTATGCCGTCGTCGATGAGTCGCATCGCGCGCGCCACGGCGTCGCCCCGCACATCCCACTCCGGCGAACCCGGGGAGGCCGCGGGAAGGCACCGCTTGCAGGCCCGGAACCCGGCGAGCTGAGCGGCCGCTGCTGTGGGATAGAACTCGACGTTGTGGGGCGCGGGGGTGCGCGCGGGACAGGAGGGTCGGCAGAAGATCCCCGTCGATGTGACCCCGGTGAAGAACACGCCGTCGAAGCGCGCGTCCTTCGCCTGGATCGCGCGGAGGCAGGCCTCCCTGTCGGTGTGCATGACCCCAGCATGGCGCACCGGTGAGCCGGTTCCTCGCAGAATTACGACATGGCAGCGGAGGCAGGTGTCAGTTTCTGTGGAAAGACCAACAGAAAGTGACACCTGCCTCTGAGCGCGGCCGTCTCGAAGGTCGCGGTGGATGGCGTGATGAGGTCGCCGACCGCCGCCTCCGCGACAACCGCAGACGCGTTCTGTGTCAATGCTCGGTCCCCACCTCGCTCATTTTCTACATGGTGGATCGTCATGTGATGTGAAGGTGAAGTGGTCCCAGAGCTGATGCAAGTTCTCAAGCACCGGCACCTGGTCAAGCGCAGCGTCGTCGAGGGCGACGGAGTCGGCCCTGGTCTCCGCGCGGCGATGCGATACCCGGAGCAGGCCGGGTAGCCAGTCCTTGCCCGAACTGGCCCCCCGTCGAAGCAGCGCCGCTCGTGCGCCTCCGACGATCGCCGGTTCGATGTCCGACGCGATGCTGTCTCCGACGAAGAGCGCCTCGCCGGGAGCGACGGCGAAGTCTCGGGCGATGCGGGGAATCGTCGCGGCGTCGGGCTTGGGTCTCTCGGTTTCGATGATGTCGAAGTCTTCTTCGAAGCCGTCGGACATGCCTGGATAGGGTTTCCCGGCGAATGGCGCGGCGTAGATGCGAGAAAAGGAGTCGGCAAGCTCGAGCATTTTGATGCGTTTCGCCAAGTTGACGGATGGTGCAGCCGAGTACCCCGCCAGCAACACCCTCTCCTGCTGTAGCCGGGTCAAGGTGGGAAGCACGTCGTCGTACAGTTGCAAGGTGCGCTTGCGGATGTGATCGAAGGTGTCGAATGCTGGGGCCAAAGCGAGACGCTGCTCGCCCCTGGGGAGATCGCCGAAGAGCCGTTGGGCTGATTCGGTCTCAAGCAAGGCGAATGGTTGCTCAGTATTGCCGTAGCGTTCATGTACGGCTTTGAGCTGCTCGCGGAGGGCGGGGGCGCTGGTCTGTAGCAGGGGTGCCGCCGCCGTGATCATGGCTTCCAGGGCGGGGACGAAGTGTCCTATCCAGTCGTAGAGCGTGTCGTCAAAATCGAAGACGACCAAGCGGACAGGAGGTTTTTTTGGGGACTCCCCGACGGGTGGCAGGTCGGTCATCGGGACACCTTCCGTACGTGCCACAATGAGCGATCGCTCTAGTCCAGAAGAGTATCGGGTTTGTTGATGACGACCCCGGCGTACTTGGGATCGTTCGACACGAAGTGGTGATCCCCGTAGAACTGGCAGGGACCTGTATCGATTCCCACCAATCGTATCCATGCGCACGATTGGGTGTGTTCTGGGTGTGTGGGACGGTAATACTCGGGGATGCTGGACCACTCGTCAGGCGGTGGTGTGAAGGGCGGGGTGTCGTCGAACTCATTCGGTTGCGGTGGCAGGACTTCTACGGCAAGCGCTCGGGTCACGTCGCCCGCCCGTGATCCAGAGTTGAACAAGCCTACGAGCCCGCGGGATCGGCTGAGCCGTTCTCGGAATGTGTCCCAAAGCGGTAGCTGGGCGTCTTCGCGCGGCTTCTTCCACCATCCCCACCAGGCGCCGTGGCCAGAGTTGGCGACGATGACTTTCGTGTGTTCGTCGAGCGTTGCGATTCCAGCATGCAGGTTGCGGAACCGCAGGAGAAGCATGTCGTCATCCCTGAAGGTGCTGATCGCTGACGGGAGAGCGGCTGGGACGGTGGGCTGTTGAGAGCCCGCTCCCTCAGGTCGAGGATGCAACGGGTCATTTTTGATCTCGCGGATGATGCTCTCGATGCCCTCTGGCGATAGTGCCTTGGCCGCGAGCACCTTCACGCCCGATAGGTTGCGCGGGACGGGGTCGGTGGGCCAATCGGGCAGGCGAACCAGGCGCACCTTCTGCTGGAACTCGTGCTGATCGTCCTTGAACAAGCCGTGGAGTGCGTTGGCTTCCGCAGTCGCTCCAGCCCCACGCGTCGGGCTGTTCGTGCCGGACCACCGTTGTGCCCAGGGTTCGTTCAGCATGACGAGGACGAAATCAGCTTTGTCGATCTGGTTGGGCCCCCAATTGTTCCAGTTCACATCCGGGTCGTTCGCAAACCAGAGGTCGAGGGTGACTTCTGCCCCATCCGAAGCGGCGAGAAGCCTCGCGAAGTACTCCACATGGTCTTCCCACAGCTGTGCGCGCTCATCAGTCCAGTCCTCGCCGCTGTGAGCCCAACTGATGAACACCCGCATGACGCGAGCCTAGTGCGCGTCTGGTGAGGCGGTGGCAAGGATGAACACCTGGCTCGGGCCAGTATGCGATTCCCCACGGACGAAAGGCACGTCGATGACACCGGCGTGGGTGGCCGTCGATCCCGAATAGGCTGCAGGGCGAGGGAAAAGTCAGGTCTCCTGGGGTCTGTCCGTCAGAGAGTGACGTGATAGTGAAGCAAGGGTCGGCCAAGGGAGCCATGTGCGTAGGGGGCGAGAGAGCATGAACGAGCCCACGTTGTACTCCGCCGTCGAGCGTGGGAAATCTGATCGACCAAGACGCCCTGGCGGCGCTCGAAGACCGCTATGACCGGTTCGTGGCGACGCACACCGCCCCGCCGCCGACGCCGTTCGCCGGGGCGAGCGGCACGGAACTGGGCGTCATCGCGCAGGAGCTGGATCGCGTGGAGGCCGCAGAACGTCAGGCCGCGGCAGCGGTGGCCGCACTGCCGGAGGTCGAGGCCGCGCTCGCCCAGGCCGGCAAAACCGCCAACGGCAAGTGGGTGCTGCTGGGCGCGATCGTGCTCATCGTCCTCGCGGTGCTGATCGGGCAGGTGCTCTGACATGGCCTCCGAGCGCGAGAACCTGCGCCACCGCGTCGAGCAGGTACACGTTTCCTACGGCACCGCCCAGCACGTCATCACCCAAGCGATGGCGACCGCACGGGGCGCCTTCCACGCGATCGCCGTGCGCTACGGCGAGGAGTGCCGCCGGGTAGAGAGCGACGCGACGCGCCGCCGCGCGTCCTCTCCCCGCCTTCGCGGCATGGGCCGATCCCGCCTGGCAGGGTTGGGCCTTCGCCGAGGACGGCCTGGCCGAGGTGCGCGTCGGCGACATCCTGGGGCCTCCCGACGCGCCGGCGACCCTGCCCCTCGACGGGCGGCCCGTCAGGGCCGGCTACCTCGACGTGCGCACGGGCCGCCCGCTGCCCTTCCTTCCCTATCTCATCGATCCCCATCCCGTCGATGCAGTGGAGGCCCAGCCATGAACCTCGACCTCACCAGGGAGCGCCTGATCCAGTTCCAGGACGCGCTCGAACGCTTCGTCGACGTGCTCGCCCAGGCGACGAAGGCCGAAGAGGAGGCGTCGGAGGCCCTCACCCCGCTGTGGGGCGACGCCTTCGCCAAGGACTTCATCGCCCGGCACGACGAACTGCGCGAGCCGGTGGCCCGGTTCGCCCAATCGGGGGCGGAGAAGTGCCACGACTTCGTCGACCGGCAGATCGGCGGCCTGGGGAGGTATCTCGATGGCGGCCGTTGACCTCGGGCGCCTCGCGCAGGCGCTGGACGATTATCGAGCGCTCCTCGCCACCAACAAGCAGGTGGTGAGCGAGGCCTTCGCCGAGCTGGCCGGCCGCTACGTGGCGCTCAAGGAGGTCTACGACGGCACCTCGGGCCGCGAGTTCATGGACGGCTGGGTGCGGGCGGATCGACGAGCTCCTGGAGGCGGTGCGAGGCCGGATGGCGGGCTTCCTGGACCGGTGGCGGTAGCGTGCTGTTCGCGCTAGGCGACGACGGCCAACTCCGCGTCGAGGGCGTCCACGCCGAGTTCCGCGTCCAGCTCGTCCAGGGCCTCCGCGAGGTCCGGGGTGAGATGCGGGGCTGCGCGCCCGGTGACGGTGCGGGTGGCCCGTTGGAGAGCCTCTTCGGGGCCGAATCCCGCCAGGCGAAGGCCCCGGTACGCCTCCTTCAGGCGCTGGCTCAGCACCATCGTCTCCAGGTCTTCGGGCGGGGCGGCCAGGTACTCGGGCAGCTGGCAATGGCGGCCATGCGCCAGGAGCGGCATCGTCAGGTTGTTGTACACCCACCTCTCGCCGGCCACCCGCCGGGCGACCACCAGCACGAGCGCGATCTCGCGCTGGACGATCGCCGGCGACGCCGCCTCGTGGGGGACCTGGATCTCGCGCTCCCTCGTCAGGCCGTCTACCGGCCACCTCCCCGGCGCGTGGAGCGAGCTGAACGGGTAGGAGCGCATGATGCGGAACATCGCGACCAGCCACTCCGCGGCGGGGCCGTGCGCCCGTCGGAGGGCATCGTCGACGCGGCCGGCCACTCCGTCGGCGCGCCCGGGACGCGCGGGGAGTCCTTCCCGTGTGCGGGTCGAGCGCTTCAGCTCCACCAGCTCGTGGCAGGCGGTGCGGTAGGCGAAGCCGGGCAGGCTCTCGATCCGTGTTCGCGACGCCTCGAGCTTCGAGAGCGTGCGGGCGATGACGTCGTGCAGGAGGTCGATGCAGCCGGTGGCCTCGCACGCCGGATGCATGGCCTGGCCGAAGGGATCGCCCACCCCGTAGGGGGCCTTTCGGGTGGGGCAGCGGAAGCCGTCGTGGCAGCCATCCGACCGCTAGTCGCGCGTCGCCGTCCAGACCGCCTGTGCGACCTGCTGCAACACGGAGGGCTCGTCGGCCTGGGGGGCGGCCTGTGGGAGCGCGAACATCGTCATGCGAGGAGCATGCAGACGCCCCCTTGAGTCAGGTGCTGGTCCCCGCGTGGATTGTCAGGGAATTGTCAATTCTTCGGCCGGCGGGCCGTCCCAGTGCCATCTCACGCCGTGGCAATAGCCGACGCGCATCTGGTCGAAGACGAACTCGTAGCTGGACCGATCCGGCGTGATCAACTCGGAGCCGGGGAAGCGGACGGCGAGTTGTTCTGCCGGCGGCGGGGTGCAGAACCGCTCCAGCATCGCGGGCCTCTTGGCGCCGAACCGCAGCACGATGGCGGCGTCGTAGCTGGCCGTGTACGGAAGGAAGCCTGCGATGGGCTCCAGGGAGTCCTGATCGGGGAGTTCGAAGGAGACGGTGAAGCCGTGCTGCTCGCCCCGCCGAAGGGGCTGGGGGAACCGCAGCCGCAGTGACCACAGGCCCGGGCCGACGCGCTTGGTCTCGACGGCGTCGCATCCTTCGACCGCACGCAGATGGAGCGTGTCGCCCTGATAGGCACGCAGCCCGATCCGCTCGTCGATATAGGAGATGCTGTGGGACCGGACGCTGATGACGCGCGTGTTGGCGATGACGGGGCGCTCGTGACGCAGGTCGATGCTGGTGCGCGCCCGCACGAAGGCGTAGTCGATGTCGGCGAGAACCGACTCGTTGCCGCGGACGGCCAGCGTCATGCATATCTGTTCGACGGCATCCTCGAAGTGTCGTCGTGCGGTGCGCCCGGACCGCTGTATCTGGTCGCCCGCCAGATCGAATCGCTCCTCGACGGTGAGGGGAGAGCCCGGCAGTAGCCCCAGTCCCGTCCGGAAGACGGTTCGCCGGTCGGGTGTCAGCTCTTCGGACGCGGCCATCAGCCGGCGACCAACGTGTTCGCGCACCACCGGCTCGGGCGCCGTGGCGTCGATCTCCAGGGCCTCCAGGAGCTCGGCCGGGAAGCTTTTGGCACGCGAAAACCCGCGGGTGGCCAGGCGCTTGATCGCGTCCTTCAGCTCCTCCGCGACGCTCTTCGTCTCGTCCGTGCTCATGATGTCTGCGCCGATCGTATCGGGCGGCTCGTCGCATCGCCGCACGGTCCGCTGGATGGTGGACACCGTGCGCTCAAAATCCTGTCCGTCAGAGGGGAGTGAGCAGTTGATGAGGAGGACGAATAGTGGTCGCTTGGCGGAAGGAACTCGACGACGGGATGCTGCGATGTCTCGTCGCGGATGCCCGGCGCGAGGCGTCGCGTCTGGGGAAGAACGTGCTCGCTGTCGAGTTGGAGGACAAGCTCATCCGCACCCTCGACGCCGCGGCGGCGAAGGGGTATCTGCTCACCGACATGGAGCTGGCAGCGGTGCTGTCCACCTATGTCTGCAACAGCGAGATCTGCCCGAGGAGGGGGAGCGATGGGATTCACGGGTGACGACGAGGTAAGAGCCGACGAGGGGCGCGGCCTATTGGCGACAGTGGAGTTCGCGGATCGGGAGGAGGAGTCTCAGGCCCTAGCCGCATCGCTGCAGTTCATGGATGACGTGCTGCGAGACCGGCGGGACATCAGCGTCTTCCACCACGTCCTCACCTACTACGGCGGCGGTGGGGTGGGAAAGTCGAGCTTGTCGGTGCGCCTGCAGGAATGGCTGGAAGGCAAGCTCGTAGACGACCATTGGGGCGAGGCGCCCGCCGTCCCCAATGTGCGCTGTGTGCGGTGGGATCTCAACGGTTCCCAAGGCGAGATCGATGTCGTCTCGATGATCATGAGCCTGCGTGCCGCTCTGCCCCGAGTGCCCGGCGGTTGGAAGTTCTTCGACATGGCGCTGCTGAGCTTCGTCCAGTCTGCGCGCCCTGGAGAGGACTTGCGCATTCAGGCCGGCAAGTCCGAGCACGGCGAGGCCCTTGCCGATGCGTTCCAGGCGCTCGCGGACGATGTGGGCAGTCTCCTGGATTTCAGTACGGGAATCGCGTCGCAGTCGGTCAAGGCATTGGTGGCGCTGGCCCGGCGCAAGTACGAGCAGCATCAGATCAAGAACTTTCCCAGGCTGGCGCGGCTGATCGATAACTGCAACGCGCAGGAGGCTTCCGCCTCGCCGTCTTCTGAGCTGGCCGCTGACGTGTTGCGAGTGCTGAACTACCAGTTGAGCACGATCAAGTGCCCCGCCGATAGGCCGCTTCTGGTGGTCTTCATCGATCACTTCGAGAAGCTTCAGCGCGACGACCGCCGTGTCGGCGAGGAAGCTTTGAATCGGCTCGTGGCGGCGCTGCCGCAGAGCCTGTTCGTGATCAGCGGACGCAACCGGCTGGACTGGGACGACTCCGCCCGAATCTGGCTGCCCCATCACGGCCCGAGGACGTGGCCGCAACTCGTTCCCGGGGCGCGGGAGAACCCGCGTCAGCACCGGATCGGAATGCTGTCCGAAGAGGACACCAGGCAGGTGTTCTTGCGCCGCGGGGCGAGGCAGGGGTTCTCCCTCGATGACGACGCCTTGGCCCGCGTCGTCAGGCGCACCGGCGGATGGCCGTTGCATATCGACGCGATCTGCATCCTCGCCGCAGGGGAGAGTCAGGGCACCGGGGCGCCAGTACCTGCCGATGTGGTGGACCGCCCGCTCGATTGGGTGGTGCGTAGGGTGCAGGAGAACCTGACCGAACGCCAGGCCAGGGCCTTCCGAGGGGCCTGCCTGCTGCCCTACTTCGACGATGCCTTGGCCGCCGCTGCCGCGGGGGTGGATGAAGGCGATGTCGTGAGCATGCGACGGCACGCCATGATCGAGCCCAGCGACGACCCGAAGTGGCCTTACCGAGTGCATGACACTATCCGAGGTGTCGTCCGCGAGTCGAGCGCGGAGATCTCTGGGGGATGGTCTCCGAACGACTGGAAGGCAGCGGCGAAGCGGGCCATCGACTACGTGGAGGGGCGGTTCCGGGAGGCGGTCGCGGCGGAGAACGACATCGAGACTGTCCGCGCGGCTGCATTGGGAATCCGGATTGCTGCGGAGAACGACGCCTGGGCCGACTGGTTTGTGAACCCTGCTATTACTAAAACAGTGCATGCGGCAGCTCCTGCCGAGGTGCTTGCCCCTCTGCTGCCCGCTGAATCCAAACACCCGGAGACCTCTGCTCTGCTCCGGTACTACGCAGCCAGGGTGAATCGTGTCCACGAGGAGTCTGTGAAGCAACTCGCTGAGGTGGCCGATGGGGATTCCTTGGTCGCTAGGCAAGCACGCCTCTGGGTGGCATACAAACAGCGTGCCGCCGGCCTCTATGACGAAGCGATCGAGGCGCTACGGCTGCTAACCGTCGAGCATCCCTGGTGGCGAATCCCTGTTGGCCAGATCGGGATTACCATGAACGAAGCGCGGAGATTTGTTGACGCGCTCGTCTATGCCGAAACCATCCCTGAAAACAGCCAACGCTATGTGCGCCATAACGTATGTCTTAATACAGGCAGGCTCACTGACGAGCGCGTGATGTCCTGGGAATCGCGCACGACCGGCAGCACTCGTTTTGCTGTTGAGCTGCTCGGCGCGAGACGAGTGTGGGAAGTAAGGATCGGTGTCGCGGAGTTATCGGCGATTGATGCAACCCTCGTGAGGGCAGTCAATACCGGTCATCTTGGCGCGCAACGCAACAGTCATTTCGCTCACGCATGTATGCATCTCGCCCACGACGACGTTGTGGTTGCGGATATCAGAGAGCTGGAGACTCTGGACACCAGGGCGGTCAGACCCAGTTCTCATCAGCCCCAGATACTGGCTCTGCGAGCACTGCTCACGAGGTCGTCTGCCGATGCCGAGCGTGCCTTCTCCCTCTGGCAGGCGGCACCGGTGAGGAACAGCTCCTGGCTCCCAGTCGAGACCTACCTCCTGGAACTCGGACAACCTGTCGTCCCGGACCCGACGCAGTGGCCGGAACCCGAGGACGTGATCCGTCAGCGGTGGTTGGACATCGCGCAAGGCATCATCGAGAGGGCGAAGAAGGCAGCATGACGACTGATCGCGCAGCGTTGGTGGCCGCCCTGCAAGATCTGGGTGAAGCCCTTCTGCCAACGAAACTGATTACTCCGATAGGGCTGGAACACCATCGAGTGGTGCTCGCGGCCATGCTCCGCGATGGTGACGATGGGCCTTATCGTGAGCCCTTCACCTTCCCGGACGTGGACGTGCCCCGCGTTGAGGCGGCCCTCGCTGCGGTTAATGAAGAAGCAGCGCCGCTGCCGCCCGAGCTGAAGGCGCTCGTGCATACCTATGCCGACGAGACCTCCGCCCAAGCCGCGGTGATCGCCTCGCGGGACGATGCCCGGTTGACGGCGTGGTCGGTCGCAGACTCCGGACTTCCCACGCCTGCGACTCTCCAGGTGGCGCTCGACATCCTCGAGCGACCGGTTCCGCTGGACGAAGCCTCGCGAACCTGCGATGCCTACGCACTGGAGAACGCCGTTCACGACGCCTTGCAGCGTCACGGCATCGAGGGCTGGTTCACCGAGATCAACGCCGGAATGGCCGCGATGGCCAGCGTCAATGGCGGGCAGCAGCGCATTTCCATCCGCGCGGACGTCGCCCTCACCGAGCGGGACGTGCGCCGCCTCGTCGCTCATGAAGTGGGAGGGCATGTGCTGCGGTGGCAGAACGCCCGACGCCAGCCCGAGCCGTTGGTGGCCTTCACCTTTGGCAATACGCCGGCGACGGAAGAGGGGCTTGCTGTGCTTCGGGAGCGCGAGCAGGGGTTGGAGAGCGCGGAGAACCTGCGCCGATACGCGGTTCGCGTGCTCGGCGTCGTCGAAGCGCAACATCGGGGGCTGCTGTCGTTGGCCAGGTTCTTGCTCGCCTACCTTGACGCTGACGACGCCGCAGATCTGGCCCTGCGTCTGCGTCGGGGAATCACTGATCCCGAGTCTCCCGGCGGGCTGACGAAGGACCATGGCTATCTGACCGGCTTGCTGCATTTGGCCGAACGCCCCGCCGACGATATCCGGCTGCTGCGTGCAACGAAATGGGGCGTTGATCACCTGGATATCGCACGCCAACTCTTGGCCGACGGGAGGCTATCCGTGACCGATGTAATCGAGTACGTGCCGAGCAGGGGAAGGTGGCGACCGTGAGATTCCACAGGTATTCCGATGCGGAGATGGAAGAATTTCGTCGCCCTCGGACGGTGTCCGATGAGGAGTTCGAGGAGCACCTTGTCAAGATAACTCAGAATCGCGAGCAAGAGGAGCAGAGACTTCTGCGACTGCGCAGCGGAGAGTCGAGGACCTACTTGCTTGATGCGGCCTCTGATGCTGAATTCAAGCTCCTGAAATCGGTGCTTGGGCGATGGCAAGAGGATGAAACCATTCGCCCGTGGGATGCATCGGAGCAGGTTTTCAAGCGAACCCTTGAGCACTGCCTCATCGACAACTGGCGCGCCCGTCACCGAGAGTCTCCCCTGGATATCGATGGGCTTGAGTGGTTCAGTGGGGAGCTTTCGCGTACTGGCCAGAGCCTCACGGCGCCACAGGCCGAGTACTACGACGATACGGGTGTACGCGAGATTGATCAGCTCATGGTGGAACGGCTGAACCGGGTGCGTGAGTCTCAACGCCTGCTCTCCGCCGTCGCCACTCGGACTCTGCGCGTCATCTCCCAGCGCACGGTGAAGCCTCAGCTGGATGAGCTGCGTGCTACGGTGGCGCTCTTCTACGCAGCTGCGGAGTGGGGAGATAGCATCGGGGCGGGCACGGAGGGCGATCCGCTGGCGTATGTGGATGAGGAAGGGTGGCGCGACGATCTTGCGGAAGCTTTGAAGGTGTCCAAGGAAGTGGTGTACGAGGCCACGGCGGGCATCCTCCGAGAGGTGAAGAAGGGCTTCTACTTGTTCATCGTTCTCGCGCCGAGGACGAAGATCGTCGTCGACACTGACGTGATGGACAGGCTCCTGAGCCTCACGCACTTGGACGGGAATGGCCTCAGTGCTACCGCTCGCATGCTGCTCCAGAAGGCTGGTAGTCGGTTGGAGCGGGTCGAGTGGGAGTGGACGATCGACAAGAAAAGGTTTCTCCGGGATGCGCGCAAGCTGGGGCGTATGAAGGGTGAGGGCGATGAAGGAATCATCGCTCGCCTGCACGACTCCGAGATGCTCTATAGTGTGAGAGTTCCTGAGCAGACTATTCCTCCTCAATTCCGCTGCGTTACGCGCTGCGCCGAACACAGCCCGTCAAAGGAGGACTAATCATGACGAACGACGACTTTTCACTCAGTGATCTTGAAGTCCTGCGGCTGCTTTCTGGTGGCGCAGCGGCAGACGAGTTGGTTTCAGAAGTTGAGCAGGGTTTCTCGGCTGAGCGTGCCCGAATGTTCTTGGATGTAGAGGAGCGCTTCCGTGAGTTGGCTGAAATCGTTGTCAGCGTGGAGCCCGGGAGAGGGTGGTATCTGGCTGCAGCGAGACCCAGCGAGACGGGCAGGCTGAACCGGCAGCTCTTGCTGCGGGCTTTGGCGGTTCGGGATCAGCGCGCGGACGATAGGCATATGGTCGTTCGGAATGCGGATGTCACCACGGTGCTTCGGAGACCGGAGCGGGTTGACGTCGCCGAGGCCGTCACGTTGGGGCTCGCCGATGGTGGGGTTTCCTGGACATCACGGGAGGCCGAGGTGCCGTCGAGAGTCGAGTACGCCGGGGCGCCGACCTGGGTGGCTGAGGTGCTGGGCGAGGATGTTGTGGAGGAGATCGCGGCCGGTGCTGACGAACTCTTCCTGGACGAGACCCCGGCCTCCGCGCTGCTCAGCCGGTACGCGCTGGGACTGTGGCTGCATCGGTGGCATCCGGGTGGGTCCTATCGGCAGCCCTTCGCGGAGGGGTGGCTTCGCGTCGAGTTGGGTGTGCTCGCGTGGCGCGCTGCCGGCCTGTTGGGGTCGACGGCCGCGGCATCCGGCTGGCTCGATGGCGCCGGCCGGGAGATCGTCGGGCTCACGCGAGAGATTCATGACTGGACCGGGTGGCGACGCTCACTCGCCGACGCCGTGATCGACGACGCGTGTCAGGCCTACCTCGAGTTGTTCCCGGACGCGTCCGACGCCGACGAGGTCCGACGGCTTGGGCAGGTCGCGCAGCGGGTGGGTGCCGACCTCTCCGAGTTCTGGGCGCGGCTCGCGCCACTGGGGGAGGATGATCTGGCTCTGGCGGCGTCGGGGATCAGCGTGGGTGACCAGGCCGTGGAGTTCACCGTCGATCCTGCCGTGGTGCCCCCTCGCAGCGTCGCTTCTGGGTCGACGAACGCGCTGGTTGAGGTCGCCGAGGGAGAGCGCGGAACGGAGGTGCGGGTCCTGGTCGCTTTGGGCGACCAGCCGGTCCCGGGCCTCGTGGCCACGCTCGTCGTCGACGGGAGCCGGCACACCGTCGAGTTGCCACTCCTGGAGGACGGCTACCTGGGGGCACTCGCTGTGCTGATCGCTCCGCAGCGACTTGAGGTGTATGTCCACGCGCCCGGCCACACCGGCCCGTTGCGCAGCCCCGACGCCGTGCGGGCGACACGCGACTACATCGACGCGGTGCTGACCGCGCGCCAGGCCGTCTACGACGCGATCACCGGAGACGGTCACGAGTTGCGGGGTCTGTCATCGGTGCCGTTCCTGGCCGAGATCGCGGGGTGGCGGGTTGAATAGTCGACAGTTCGAGCCCGGACGTGAGGGGCGCTTCGCGTTCATCTCGCACTCGCATATCGATCAAGGCCGGGGCTTCGGGCTGCTTGCGCCGCTCGCGAAGGAGGGCTATCAGCTTTGGTACGACGAAGGTCTCACTCCCACCGTCAGTTGGGAGGAGGAGCTGCGGCAGACGATCAAGGATTGCGCGCTTTTTGTAATGCTCATCTCGCGGGTGTCGGTGAACCGAGAGCAAGTGCTCAAAGAGGTCTTGATTGCAGAGGATCTGGGTAAGCCGATTCTTACCCTGTACCTTGACGATACGGCCTTGCCAGAGCGGATTCGGTTCCTGGGGAGGTTGCAGGGAATCGAGGTCTGGAAGCGGTCTTTCGAAGACGCCCTGGGGAAGGTGCGCGGCCAACTCCTGGCCTACGACGTTTCCCAGCTTGCTGTGGAGGAGGGTGCCGACGAAGACGATGCATGGGATCTGCTTGAAGAACCGGATCCCGACGACTCGAAGCCCCGTATGGATACGGTTGACACCTCGCTCACCAGCGCATTCGCAGATCGTGTTCCCGAGAGCGAAGCGCTGACCAACTCTGTCGCGCATATGCGCCGTGCGCTCCTGGGGGAGAGGCGCGTCGACGGTGAGGAGTCCACCAACGTCCTGGTCTTCTATGGGGGTGGAGGCGTCGGGAAGTCTGGGCTCTCCCAGAAGCTGGAGAGCTGGGTCGCCGGAGAAGGAGCGGAGATATCTCACTGGGGTCCATGGGTCGGTGGATCAGTCATTCCAGTGCGTTGGGACTTCAACGACTCCAAGGGCGATATTCAGTTCGCGAAGCTGATGCGCACTCTGCGTCAAGCCCTGGCGCGGGAGGTGAAGGGCGACGACGGCGTCTCGCGCCCGCTCATCACGCGACGGTTCCTTCGTTTCGACCTGGCGCTCGCGGCCTATCTCGAGGCCGTGACCGCTCCAGACCGTCAGTCTCTGGAACTTACTGGCAAAGCTGCCGCAGATCTGCTGGCATCGCTGCAGCAGCTCTCGTCGATCCAGAAGGCCGGTATCCCCGCCGAGCTGAACGCGGCCAATGTTCAACAGGTTGTCGAGCGTGCCCTGCATCAGGGGCCGGAGCGCCTGTTCCAAGGTTTCTCGCTCCGAGGATTTCTTGAAGAATGTGAACGTATTCCGCAGGGCTCGGACGCCCCAGAACTGGTGGCGAAGCTGGTATATATCCTCACCGAAGAGATCTACCGAATGCCGAAGGCGGAGCGACCGGCGTTGGTCTTCTTCCTCGACCACTTCGAGAAGGTGCAGCGAGAGTCCGGCCGCTCTCATGAGAGCAACCTGACCCGCATCGTGAAGTACCTGCCGTACAGCCTGTTCGTCGTCACCGGTCGCAACAAGTTGCACTGGGCCGACCCCAAACGAACCGACCTGGCTTTCCGTGGGCCTACGCGCTGGCCATGGCTCACTGACCAGGAGATGAACGAGCCGCGTCAGCACTCGTTGGGCAGGTTGAGTGAGGAGGACACCGCCGACCTCTACCGAAACTATCGAGATACCTATTCTTGGAACATGTCGGACGAGCTGATCGAGCGCCTGGTGCGACGCTCGGATGGCCTGCCGCTCCACATCGAGGCCGTCCTCAAGCTGACCTTCTCTCTCAACGAGAGCGCGCCGGGGCGCGAGTTGACCGCCGAGGAGTTGGATAAGGAACTCGATGAGGTCGTCCTTCGTCTGATGAACGTGTTGAGCGTGAAGGAACGCGACGCGTTCCGTGCGGCGTGCGTCCTGCCCTTCTTCGACTCCCGTTTGGTGGAAGTAATCGGCGACGTGCATGCGGGAGACGTCGCGAACGCCATCACCTATGCACTGGTGGAGCAGAATCGCGACAGCAGCTACCCGTATCGGGTACACGACGAGATCCGAAAGCTCGTCCGTCAGGACCGGGCCAGCGAGGGCTACTGGGGCGACGAGGCGTGGCTCGCCGCGGCGAGGCGCGGTCTGGACGAGGCGAAGCGGCGGATCGTCGCGGCGCATGATGCGGAAGCTGAGAGCGAAGAGACGCAAGCTATTGCGCTAGCGATCCGGATTGCCGCAGAGTGGGGCTTGGAGACTACTGATCGAGAGCGGCAGGAAAAGACCGAGCTTGAGCGGATGGTCACGAGGGCGCCGTCCATAGTGCTGATCGGACACCGGCTTCCTCCGCCGTCTTCCGGCGAGCCAGCTTCGCCCGTCGAGACTCTGATCCGCCTTGTACACGCTTCAGGGCTTCCCTACGAACAAGGCATCGAGGCCCTGCAGGAACTCGGGAATGCGCCGGGTCGAGCGGCGGTGATCGCACGCCGCTTTGCCGCGTACCGCTTGCGGGCTCTGAGCCGTTATGACGAAGCGCTGGAACTGCTTGCGGTAGTGATCGCGTCCGTTCCTGAAGAGGCGAACTATACGAAGAAGCAGTACGCGATGACGCTCCGGTCGGCGCGCCGGTTCGAGGACGCGCTGCTCTATCTCGAAGCGGAACTTCCGGCAGAGTCGAGGCCTCGTCGATTCCGCGCGATCTGTGATCGTCGGCATGGTGACTTCTCAAGCGATACTCCCGCTGCTCGTGCTGCGAACCGTAGAGCGACGAAGAGCGCTCGCGTGCAGTTGGAGCAAGATGTGAGCTGGCTCGTCGTCGATGCGTACCAAGGTCGGGTCGGGGAGACGGAGGTTCTGGAACTCTTGGATCGGTCGACTCGGAGGAAACACCGTGGCAGCATACGGACTTGTCTACGAGTCCTCGCCTACTTCCACCTGGCTGACGAGTCGAAGCTCAACGAGATCATCGCGCGGATAAAAAGGGGCATCGATGAGGATGAGACAAACGGTCTTACTGTCCCGCATCTCCTCGCGCTGCGCGCCTTGCTGACGCACGATCCGGACCATGCGCGCGTAGCCTACGAGAGCGTCCGTCCGGGTCCTCGGGGAGCGGTGTCGATTCCGGTCGAGGTGTGGCTTGAGGAACTGGGCTACCCGCTGGAACCCGTCGAAACCCAGTGGCTCATTCCCTATGAGCAGGTGCGAGAGAACTGGTTGAAGGTCGCAGCGGGGATCATCGAGCGGGCCAAGGGTTTCGCCGCGACGTGAAGGTGGGGCGCGTCGTGCGACGCGCCCCACGGATCCTATCTACGATCACCGGGTCTATCGGCCGGTCACCAGTACCACCACATGGGCGCTCCTCTCG
>DAOLFC010000005.1:0-11160 GCA_035326505.1 Arachnia sp. | reverse complement strand
ACGTGAAGGTGGGGCGCGTCGTGCGACGCGCCCCACGGGTCCTACCTGCGATCACCGGGTCTATCGGCCGGTCACCAGTACCACCACATGGGTGCTCCTCTCGGGTCTCGGGCTGTTGCCCTTTGACCCGCATACGGAGAAGCGGCGGGGGATCCTGGAAGAAAGTGGGGCGACTTCTGCGGGGCTGCCCCGCCACGGCGCTTAGGAGTTCGCGATCCCACCGTCTTCGGTGGAATAGCGAACTCCTAAGGCCAGGTGGGAGGTGGGGTCGGAGACCAGGTGGGGGGGGGTGGGCGAAACTGCTCCGCCGTTTTTCGTCGCGAACTGGGTAGCAGACGGCCTTTCTGAGTAGAGGCGCAACCGTGCGCTTCCTCTACCTACGGAAGGAGTCGCTCATGAGCGACGACACCCAGAAGGGACGAATCCACCTGGTGCCCAGCGCCGTGCGTGGCGACGGGGGAGGCCTGCTCAGCAAGCCTGAGGAGCAGAACTTCACCCAGCAGGCCGCGGCAGCGGGCGACTCGGGCAACGACGGCGCGTTCGCGTCGCACGGTTTCAAGACCGAGACGTCTGCGCGTCGCGAGGTCATGTGGCCTGCTCGACGTGCGGGTGCCCTGGTCGAGCGAGGCCGCCGGGCGCAGCGCATGCGACGCGACTGGCACGAGGCTCGCGCGCAGCAGATCAACAGCGAACGCACCCGCGCCGGACTGGTGCAGGTGGCCGAACACGACGTGCGCACCGTGCGGATGGGTGCTCTGGCGCTCTTCGTGGCGGGCTGGGTGGTGTGGGCTCTGCTCCTCGGCGTGCTGTTCAACGACCCGATGACGGTCTACGCCAGCGTGCGCGAGGGATTCGACGTGCCCGGCGCCGTCAAGCTCTACCACTTCGGGCACCCCGACCACTACAAGCTGTTGATCGCTGTCGGGTGGGCGCTCGTGATGACCCTCCTGGTGTTCGGCGGCGTCAAGCTGCTGGCGGGGCCGTTGGGCACGCTGCTGTTCCGCCCGCAGCTGGCCAACCAGAAGGACCGATTCCCGGCTGCCGAGGACTCGCACTCCAAGCACCCTGGGTGGCACCTCGCGATCATGTCGGGAGTCGGCGCCATGCTGCTGATCGCGACGGCGTTCATGCTGCACGCCTATGCGAAGGCCAGGTTCCTGGCGGACTTCGTCGCGGACGACGGCCCTGTGTACGCGGTGGCGACCACCCTGGTGTGGGCGATCACGCTCCTGCCGGCGATCATCGCGGCTCTGGAGACGTTCACCCATTCGCCGCAGCAGGCGCACATCGCGAAGGTCGCCCGGCTGGCGCGCCGGCATCGTCGCGCCGAGAAGCGCGACATCCGCGTCGAGCAGCGGCTGCTGGAGGGGGAGCGTCGCGCCATCCGCCGGGCGCACCTGGCGGTGTTGAGCGTTGTCGACAACCTCGCGGCCGTCGTGCTGCGCGCCGATTTCCAGGCGGCCGAGGCCGCCCAGCACGGGCTGGCCGACGTGGCGCCCATCGCCGAGCTGTTCCGGACGGTCGCCGAGGGCACCAGGGAGGAGCGGGAGATCGACTACAGCGGCCGCCCGCCGTCGTTGTTCCTGCCCGGCCTGCGCGTCGTCACTGCCAAGGTCGCCGACACGATCGACCGCTACTTCGACCTGGAGCAGATCCCCGAGGACTCGCCTATCGCCGAGCTGTGGCGGCAGCGTCGCGACGAGGCCAGCCAGATCGCGGACACGGCGACGTACCTGCCGCCGGTCCCGCCGCCGGCGGTCCCCGACGAGGACGACCCCACCTACCTCACCCCCGAAGCCGTCTGACAAGGAAGAATGGACATGTTCACCACACACTCCAGCGCCCGAATCGCTGTCGCCGCCGTCGCCGCATCCGCCCTGCTGGGCCTGGCCTCCTGCGGCGATGACGAGCCCGACATCTGCACCATCATCCTCGATGCCGACCGCACCGGTTCGTCGCCGAAGCACGTCATCGTCGTGGAGGACACCACCGCGACGGTGACCGCTGATCGCCAGTCCATGCCCGAGGCCCTCAAGGACGACCTGGAACAGGTCAGCAAGGACGACGGCTCGGTGTCGGTGATCGCGGTGGACGGCGAGGGCGTGGCCCCCAACCTGCTGGCGAAGCGCCTGCCCCTGTCCACCGACGGCGAGCGCGACCGTCCCTCCGTCGAGCGGCACGCGAAGCGGATGCCGGCGTGCGTCTCGACGCGCTACCTCGATCGCACCGCCCCCACGGCGCCCGGCACCGACCTGGGGCGCGCGATGGCGACGGCAGCCGAGATGACCGACGCCAGCACCATCGTCTGGATGCTCACCGACTTCGTGTGGACCAGCGGCGACGGTGCCCTGACGGCCGACCTGCTCAGCACGTCCCCCCAGGAGGCCGCCCAGGCCTCAGCGCAGGCCCGTCCCATCGACCTCGCCGGCGCCGAGCTGAACGTGGTGGGCGTCGCCAACACCTCCACCCCGCTGGACCCGCTCCACCGCGAGTGGCTGCGCGACTACGCGCGGGAGCTCTGCGTCGCGTGGGGCGCTACCGGCTGCGACAGCATCGAACTCGACCCCGCCAAGACCGAGCCGGCGTCCGTCGACCTGCCGGAGGACGTGGTGCCCCCTTTCCCGGAGACTGAGGTGCTCTGCACGGACGAGGGGAGGGAGTTCGAGGTGCCCTCCGCGCTGCTGTTCGCCGGCGATAGCGCCGTTCTTCGCGACGCCGCCGCGGAGGCGCTGGCCGAGCCGATCGCGCTGCTTCGGGCGCACCCGTCGGCGACGGCGGAGATCGTCGGTCACACCGCCAGCTCCACCCGCTACACCGCGCAGGAGCTGACGGACCTCTCCGAGGCTCGGGCGAAGGCGGTCTCCCAGGCGTTGCAGGCGGCCGGGATCGACGCCAGCCGGCTGGCCGCCAAGGGGGTGGGTGACACCCAACCCAAGGCCGAGGACCTGGATGACAACGGCATGCAGAACGAGTTCGCCGCGGCCGAGCGTCGCGTCGACGTGATCGTGACGGGGGTGGAGGAGCCGTGCTCGACGACCGTGGGCTGAAGCCCGTGAACCCGAAGATCGGCGGCCTGCGCCAGCCCGTCGCTCCGCGTCGACGCGGCTGGCTGCGCTGGGTGCTCGTCGCGTTGCTCGTGCCGGCCCTCCTCCTCCCGCTGGTGCTGTGGCTCGAGGGGCGCGAACCCCGGGAGCTCTCCCAGGCCCACCTCGTGGGGGAGCGCTCGCCGCTCCCCCTGGGGGTGGTGGTGCTGCTCGACGTGTCCGGCAGCTTCTACGACTACGCCGACATGCGCCAGGAGGCCCTCGACGAGGTGATGGCCTGGACGCCGTCGAACCTGCGCGACGACGACATGCTCACCGTCATCGCCTTCGCGGAGCGGGCCGGAGTGATCCTGCCCGCCACGCCGGTGGCGGAGCTGGCGGGCGCGAGCCTGCTCTCTTCCGGCGACCTCGGCAGCTCGGAGACGAACCTCCGGCCCGGGCTGGAGGCCGCCGCTCGGGAGATGCCCGACGACCTCGTCACGACGCTGGTCGTCGTCACCGACACCGAAGTGGGAGACCTCTCCCCGGGCGCCCTCGATGAGGTGCTGCGGGAGTTGAAGGTCGATGCCGTCTCCGCGATCGTGCCCGACGGGGCGTCGGTCTCCGCGGACTGGCGAGAACACGTCGGCTGGAGCGAGATCGTCCGAGCCGACCCCTCCGACGCCGGGGAGGTCGCCCTGGCGGTGGGGCGCTCGCTGGCTCACGCCACGGGTCAGACGCTGGAGAAGTGAGGCGTGGACATGCTTCGACGGGGGCCGAAGCGTCGGGCAATAGTGGGGGAGGGCAGGTGCCGCGCGCTGCGCGTGCTAGTTTCAGGGCGTACCTGCCCCCTCCACCGTTGCCGGCGACGGGAGACCCACGTGGACGATCCCACGGAGCTGCTGAACCAGCAGTTGGATCAGCTTGATCGCGACCTGGACAAGGAGCTTGCCAGGCGGCTTCGCGAGGGTGATCCTGAGCTGACGAAGGTCGCCCGAATGGTGTGGCGCGAGTGGGAGCGGGTCACCCAAGAGCGCGGCCATGGCGCGGAGGAGCGGCTGGACTGGGGTTTCGCCTTCGAGCTGATCGTCAAGCAGAAGGAGGCGTGGCTGACGCGGGCCCGGCTGGGGAACCCGGCGACCGAGCTCTCCGTCGACGAGGCCCTCGACTGGATCGTCGGATGCTGTCTGACGCATGGCCCGGCAAGGGTGCGACGTTTGGCGCGGCGGTGGAGGCGAACCGGCACCTTCGACCCGCTCTCCGGGGACGACGAGCCGTCCGGCCCGGAGGTGGGAGAACCGGATACCGGATTCGACCAGGTCGACGACTCCTCCCTGCCCATCACCACCGTCGTGGCGTGGGTGGCGAGCGGGCGGGCTCGCGACGTGCATGTGTTCCGGTTCAATCCGCAGCAGTCGGCGGCGATGGGCATGGCTCGCCTCGAGGCGAAGGGCTGGGACAGCCGGAAGAAGAGTGAGCTGGCAGAGGCCGCGGAGCAGGTCGCCTCCTCATCGGGCGGAATGATCACGGCGGCGCGAGCGATGCGGCTCTGGAAGGAGGCCCGAGGCAAGCTCGGCGAGGTGCTGTACCTGCTGGGCGGCCTGGGGCCGGTCGACGCGCTGAAGACCACCAAACGGCTGCATTCCACGGCGGTGCGGGTGGACGAGGTGTATCGCGGCCAGTGGAAGGGCAACACGATCACCGTGCTGAAGCTCGCCAGCAGGGTGAGCGTGCCCACCGACACCGGCGCCGAGGTGCGGCGGCTCGATCTGCTGGCCTTCGTCTACGAGGAGGGCGGCGACGCAGAGAAGCTGTCCCGGGCGATCGAGGAGCGGGGCTTCGGCTTCGGCGACGGGGCTTTCGACGCCGTCCGTGACGCGGAGGAGGAGTTCCGGGGCACGCTGGGATCTCCCGCGCGGCCGAAGAGGGAGGTGAGCGCGCGATGACCGATGACGATGGTCACGACGTGAGCCCCGACGGCAGGGCCGAGGCGTGGGACGACGCCATCGCAGAGGCGGTGCGCGGGTGGGACGGCCCGCTCGTGCCGGAGCCGGTGCTGCTCAGCGGTGCGCTCGTCGGGTTCGATCCTGATGACGCGGAGGCCGTGCTGCTCGACCCGCGCTCCCAGCTCTACCTCAACGGCGTCTGGACCAGTTACGGGGACGCCACCGGGCACGAGCTTCCGCCGGTGTTTCATGACCGGATCGACGAGGAACGCCGGGACGGCGGCGATCGTTGGAACCTGGCCGTGGCCCACGCCTGCGGGTACGGCTGGACCGACGACGACCTGGCCGGGCCGTACGTCGTGCGTCTCCAAGCGCGGCCGTCGGACCAGGACCTCGCTTGGGCGGCCTCGGTGGACGAGCAACCGGACGACGACGTGGCCTCCGACGCCTGGGAGGTCGAGATGAGAGCGCAGCACGTCGATATATCGGCTCGCCGGACGGACGGCGTCCTGTGGGTGCAGGTGGTTTCGTACGGGCCTCGTGGGGCGTGCGAGGTGGTGCTGGGCTTCGGAGACGGTTCGTCGGTGCGACGCGAGGTGGCGCTGGTCGTCGACGAGCCGCTGCGGTTCGCCGTCGAGGGGAGAGCTCTTCCCGTCTCCGGGCAGCTGCGGATTACTGATCGAATGGGGGAGTAGACAGATGTCGAAAGCGGTCACCCGAGAAGACGTCGTCGCGCGGGATCTCGACGGAGATCTCATGCAGGCCATCGAGAAGGCGCGGGCGTTCCTGTTCCTCGCGGGGGAGTCCGGCGACCTGCGCCGGCGCGTCGAGGCGCTGCTTTTGCTGGCTCGGGTGCTGCGGCATCGCGAGACCCCCGCCGAGCTGACGGAGGCGATGTCGGCCGCGACGATCGCCGCGCAGCTGACGCTGTTGCCCGCCCTCGGCGCCGACGATGTGCTGCGCGGCCGGGCCGAACTGGAGTGCGCGACCTGCCTGGTGGAGGGCGGCAGGATCGACGAGGCCCTGGAGAAGGCCTGGCCCTGGCGCGTCCACCGCACGGCCAGGGTGTCGGGATGGGCGTGGCTGGTGATCGGGAAGGCCTGGGCGGCGCAGGAGCGGATCAGCGCGGCCGTCGTGGCCCACGCCAACGCCGTCGCCGAGTTCCAGCGCAGCGCGCAGGAGAACCGGGAGATCGGCACGAGGATCCGCCTCGCGCAGGCACTCTGCCACGGCGGCTTCGTCGATCAGGCGGAGGCGGTCCTCAATGAGCTTCAGGAGTGGTCGGCGTCGAAGGGCGTGCGACGGCTGCACGTCGAGTACTACCTGGCGCTGGCCGAGGTGCGCTACGAGCAGGGCGACATCGATGCGGCGTATCGGATTCTCGAGGGAGAGGTGAAGGGGAGGCTGAACAGTTGTCGCGGCGCGGAGGTGCTGCAGGCCCGATACCACCATCTCTCCGCAAGGTGCGTGCGGACCTGGGGACAGGGGCAGGAGGCCGACGACCAGGATGCGCGCGGCGACCGGTTGTTGGCCGGTTTCCCGACTGGCTGGGTGCTGGAGACGCGGGCGTTTTCGTCGGTGCCCTCGGCCGATGCGCCCGTGCGTGTGGGGTCGCGCGACGCTGCGGTGTCTCGAGATCTCGTCGGCGAGGTTCGGGGACTCGTGAAGCTGGTGGGAGACGACAAGAAGGTCGGCCAACTCGTCAACCTGCTCGACGAGTTGCAGGGGCAGCCGGATGCAGAGCGAGCCGAGGTGCTGCTGCTCATCGACGCCGGCGAGGCCCTGCTCGCGCATCGGAGAGACCCGCTGCACGCCGAGCGATGCGTGCGCCGGGCCTTGGTGCGGGTCGTGTGGCTGCGCGGGATGGAGTTGTCGCGGGCGCGGGCTCAGACGCTCCTGGCAGAGCTCATGGCCGCCGACGGGCGTGCGGAGAAAGCACTGCCGCTCGCCGTCGAGGCGGTGCAGACCTTCGACGAGCAGCGCTATTTGATGGAGAAGAAGCCCTGGCGGGGCAAATGGCTGACGCAGAAGATCAAGCCCCCGGTCGAGCTGGCGATCCAGTTGGCCATCGACTGCGGGAAGGTGGAGCTGGCCTCTGATCTGGTCATCTTCTCGCGAGCCGCGGGAGTCCGTAAGGCCGAGGGGACTGACGGAACTGACGGGACTGCCGGAACGCCCGGAGCGCTTCGGCTGCTCCCCGTGCCGAGGCTGCACTACATCGACGGCACCACGTCGACGCTGGGCAGCGGCGCCGAATGCCTGATGCGCTAGTGGTTGTGCGTTCGCGGGAACTCATTCACGGGTCCCTGAGGGATGCCCGCCCCGGGCAGAATCGTGAGGTGATCGGGAGAGCAGCGGGCACCGTCTCGAAGGGCGAAGGGCGATCCGTAGTCGACGAATAGTCGCGCAACCGCGTTAGTGCTCCGCGCCGAGTCGGCGTGGGGGAGCGGTCATTGTCATTGCCGCTCCCCACAGGAGTGGGGAGGAGTCGACGGACTCCTGGTTGAGAGGACGGCCCCTCCATTTCCTGAGTTGGTGGCGCTGCCATGAGTTCAGGTGAGCGGCGGGGTCGTCGGCACGCTGCGCGGCGTCGACAGCCATGGCCAGGCTCAGGAACGGACGTCGCTTCACTCGCCCGAGTCTCTTGAGGGCATGGTCGGTGGGCAAGGTCCACAGGGTCGCCTGCACCAGGCCGGCTCCGTTGTTCAAGAGTGCGGTGGCAAGGCCGAACGGCTCGAAGTCCGCCATGTCCACTCCGGACGCACAGGCCACCACCGCTGCTCGTGAGGGCATTGGCCATCGCCCAGGATCTTTCATCAGCTCGTCGGCCGTGAGCGAGTCTTGGAAGCTTGAGCCCGGGTTCGAGAGCACCATTCCCGTGCTGTCTGATCGCTGGGACGGTGGCGAGCAGTGGCCCAGGAAATAGAAGCGCGTGGGGCCGTCCTTGAGCGCCTTGGAGAGGCCGCCGCTGGTGACTTCCCGCCGTTCACCCACGGCGTGCTCGCCGAGGAAGCCGTCGATCTCCGAGAGGTCGTTGAACAACTGTTTCTCCCAGGCCAGGCTGGGGTCGATGATGTGCAATGGGCTTGGCGCTCGTGTGGCATCTGGTGTCGCCGCGGCGGGTGCTTCGGAGTCCCCCAGGTCGCGAAGGAGCACCGGCGCCAGCCAGGTGATGTCCGCGACGTCGAGGAGGCGCCGGTTGTCGTCGAGGAACAGCAGCCCCCAGGGCACGGCCGCGGCCTGTGGCGAGGGCGCCACCTGCACGCGGAGCCATGCTCCGGAGTCGATGCAGTGCTGGATCTCCTCGCGGAGTTGGGCAGGCAGAAGCGCCTGGGACAAGGCCCGCATGATTCTTGCTTCGGTTTTCGGGACGGTGAGGCCGCCGCGGAGACTCCTCCTTACGGCAACCTCGGTGCGGTTCTGGGGGAGAGCGTTCGAGAAGTCTCGGGCGGCGTCGTCCAGGCCCTCGGTCTTCGCGACGCCCGCGGGGAACAGGCCCTCCGACCAGCGCCAGGTGATCCACCGGCCGTCCATCCCGTCGCCGACGATCTGGACGGTGTGGGTTTCTTGTTGTGCCATTCGTGTCGCCTCCCCATGCTTCACTCACCATCACCCTTGGCAGTGCGAGACTAAGTCTGTCAGCAGAAGAGGAGCCCGTCGTGAGCCCATCCACATCAGAGCCGCAGGTCGTCGCCGGGCGAGATGACCTCGCCACCGCGCAGGCCCTCGCCGAGTTCCGCGCCGCGCATCCCGGCACCCCCGTGACCGCGGTGTTCGCGGAGCAGGAGACCGCCGACCTCTTCCGCCATCTGAAGGACGTGACCGCGTTGGCGTGGGCTCCGGCGCTGGCGCGCGAGGTCACTGCGGCGGTGCCGCCGCATCCGCTGGGCCAGATCGCCCCGCCTCCCGTCGTGGTGGGCGACGGCATGCTGGCGCGGCATGTCGTGGCGGGCTTCGTGCTCGGGTGGTCCGATCCGGGCCAGCCGTTGCCGGTGCATTGCCTGGGCGCCGACCCTTCGTGGGCCGAGGAAGCGGAAGAGGCCACCAGCCCACGGGGTGAGTTGGCCTGGCACCGGTTGGCGCCGCGTCCGTCCCCGGTGGTGCGCTGCGTGCGACGGTTGGTCGACGAGTGGACGCGTCCGCTGCCGAAGGAGGGCCAGCCTGGTGGAGTCGCCGTCGTGGTGGCGTTGGAGGATGCCGCGACGACGCTCACCGTGGCCGGCGCCGTCGTCACCGCCGTGCCCGAAGCTCGGGTGGTGGCGGTGGTGGATGACGACTCCATCTGGCCGGCGGTGCCCGGAGTAACGGTGTTCACCATCGACGATGCCCGCGCGGCGACCGCGACTCGACGCCACTCGGCGGAGGGACGCTTCGTTGAGCAACTACTTGCCGACATCGCCTGGGTGACCGACCCCGCCGCGGACGTCACGGCGCCCACGGAACCGATCTTCGCCCCGCTCGACCAGCCCGCCGAGGTGCGCGCCCAGGCGGAGGCGTTGGTGCGTACGGCGGCGGAGATCTTCGCCGCCGGCGACGTGGTGCTGGAGGCGACGAGGGTGGTGGAAGACCCCATCATCCTGGCGCCGCACGAGTTGACCGCGATCGCCGCGAAGATCCTCGACGTTTTGGGTGCGGCGGCGACCGACGGTACAACGCTGACGGCGCTGGAACTGGCCTCGCGCCTGCCTGCTCTCGCCAGTCGCGCCGGCTGGGCCTGCCGGCGTCCGCGCGACTTTCAGCCGCTGCTGTCCTTCGAGTCGGTGGAGCGCTTGGCGCCGTTGGTCCACCTGGCTTATCAGGACGTCAGCGCCAAGACCGACTACGCGACCGGCTCGCCCGTGGCGCACCAGTTGTGGTCGGAACTCACCGATTTCATGAAGGCCAGCAACCGCGCCGTGCTGATCGGCGCTGCCCTGGGTCATGCCGTCTTGGGATTCGATTGGAGACCTACCGAGGACCCTGCCCTGCCGGAGTGGAGCAAGGATCAGGTGGAGTGCATGGCGGAGCTGGAGCACCGACGCTGGGCCATCTTCCAGCGCCGCAACGGCGCGGAGCGCCACCGCTGGATGCGCCGCTGGGACGGCACCGGCAAGGACCCGCTCACCGACGACGTCAAGGAATACGACCGCCACATCGTCCGCGAAGTCCCGAAGATCCTCAAGGGAGCCGGCATCGAGGTGGTTGAGCGCGTCACTGCGTGAACTGCACCGCCGGGAGGACGAGCCGCTGCCGCTCGTTGAGGAGCGAGGTACGAGCGTCTCGAAGCGAGCGCCCCGCACCCGCACGACAGTCTCAGCCCAAGGCTGCCCCGACTGCTACTCGAAACCGAACTGCTCGGCGAGGTGCTCGACGAGTCGCTGCCAGTCGGTGGCGTCCTCCGGTCGGCATCGGAGGTAGGCGGAGGCTGACATCCAGGCTTGTCGGGCGAGGACGGGGTCGTCGGGGATGGTTTCCCAGGCCCTGCGTAGGCAGGTGGCTGCTTCGTGCCAGAGCTGTCGTGCCGGCTCAGAGGCCGGGTCTAGGAGTTGGGCTACCCGTGCTGCGGAGAGTCCTTGGTCCTGCACGGACTGGATGGTTGGTGCTCTCTCTGCTAGTTCCCGGCAGATCTCCAGGGAGTCCCAGTGCAGCTCGAAGGCTTGGCCTGGATCGTCGTCGCGCAGCATCAGCGCCACACTGCTCAGGCTGACGGTGAGGTCCCGTTGGGCTTGCAGGTCGTCGGGCCGGCTGGCGGCCAACCGGCGAGTGATGGTCAACGATTCCTCGCACAGCCGCATGGCGTGGTCGGGGTCCCTGTTGGCCAGCATGCCCGCCACATTGTTTAGGCTGACGGTAAGGTCGCGTTGGGCTTGCAGGTCGTCGGGCCAGGCCTCCGCGAGCCGGCGGCGGATGGTCAGCGATTCCTCATACAATCGCATGGCTTGGTCGGGGTCCCGACTTTCCAGCAGCCGCGCCATGTTGTCGAGGCTGAGGGTGAGCTCGCGTTGGGCTTGCAGGTCGTCAGGCCGGATGTCGGCCAACCGACGGAAGGTGGTCAACGATTCCTCATACAGCCGCATGGCGTGGTCGGGGTCCCTGTTGGCCAGCATGCCCGCCACATTGTGCAGGCTGGCGGCGAGGTCGCGTTGGGCTTCCAGGTCGCCGGGCCGGATCTTCGCCAACCGGCGGCGGATGGTCAACGATTCCTCATACAG
>DAOLFC010000004.1:0-58226 GCA_035326505.1 Arachnia sp. | reverse complement strand
TCATCCCGCCTGGCACGTCCTCGCCGGAGGAAGCATTAATCAGTGCTTCCCTAGAACACCGGCCGACCGCCGGTGACTCCCAATACGGTCCCCGAGACGTAGGAGGCTTCCTGCGGCGAGGCGAGGAACACGAAGGCGCCGGCCAGCTCGGCGGGCTGCCCCGGCCGGCCGAGCGGGGTGTCCTCTCCGAAGCCGGGCATGGAGTCGCCCTCCTTGGTGGCCGGCTGGAGGGGCGTCCAGATCGGACCCGGCGCGACCGCGTTGACGCGGATGCCCCTCGGCCCCAACTCCGCGGCGAGGTTCACCGTGATGTTGTTGATGGCCGCCTTGGTGGAGGCGTAGTCGATCAGCGCCACGGAGGGATCGTAGGCCTGGATGGAGCTGACGTTGATGATGCTGGATCCTTCCGACAGATGCGGGAGGGCCTGCTGCGTCACCCAGAAGAGGGCGTAGAGGTTGGTGCGGAAGATGCGGTCCATCTCCTCCGTCGTCACATCCTCCAGCCCGTGAGCACGACGGGCCCACTGATATCCCGCGTTGTTGACCACCACATCCAGACCGCCCAGTTCACGAGCGGCCGCGTCGACGACATCCCGGCTGGTCTGCTCATCCGTCAGGTCACCGGTCAGCAGGACGCAGCGTCGCTGCTCCTTCTCCACCCAGCGCGCCACGTCCTCCGCGTCGGACTGCTCCTCGGCCAGATAGCTGATCGCGACGTCGCAACCTTCCCTCGCGAAGGCGATGGCCACCGCGCGTCCGATGCCGGAGTCGCCCCCGGTGATCAGGGCGCGGAGGCCGGCGAGGCGGCCGCGCCCCACCCAGTTCTCCTCGCCGTGGTCGGGCCTGGGGATCATCTTGCTCGTCAGGCCGGGGGGCTGCTGCTCCTGAGCGGGGATGCCGCCGTCCCGGGTGGCCTTGTCCTCCGCCGTGTCGTTGACGGCGCTGGTCCTCGTCGCATTCTCGTTCATGCCCCTGCCGTACCCGGTCGGCGCCGGCTCAAACACTCAGGGCGCGACGGGGCGGGGTCGACGGGACGGTGCCGTCACTCCTTCTCATGGATATGGCGGCGCACGACGAACAGCGGCAGGCCGACCCACAGCAAGGCGAAGGTGAGGAACGCTCCCGCCCCGGCGATCGCCCCGACGAGCATGTCCACGGTCGCCCCGACGACGAGCGTCACCACCAGGCCGACCGTCACGGCAACGCAGAGCAGCCCGGCCTTGGCCAGGTTGTTCCCCAGCGCCACCAGGTGATCCTTGACGTGCAGGCGGAAGAAGAGCCGGTGGGCCGTCACAGGGGCGACCATGAGCCCGGTGGCGAGCGTGCCGAACAGCAGCGCGCTGAGATAGACGCCCTCCAGCCCGGCGGTGAGCTCCCGGAAACGACTCTGGAACGGCAGGATGAGCAGGAATCCCGAGAGAATCTGGATGCCGGTCTGAGTCACCCGCAGCTCTTGGAGGAGTTCGTTCCAGTTCCTGTCGAGCCGCTCGGCGGACGTCTCGTCGCGTTCCGGCCAATCCGGCTCCGTCGCATAGTGACTCATGTCTCCCCTCCCGTCGAAGGCCGCGCCGCTCAGTGCGTGCGCAATGCCTCGATCAGCTGCGACTTCGACATCTTCGAGCGGCCTTCGATGCCCAACTCGCGCGCCCGCTGCATCAGCTCGTCCTTGGTGCGCTCATCGTAGTCCTTCGCGGTTCCGCCTCTGCGACCCACTTCTTCCCGCGACGAGGCCGCCGCGGCGTTGGCGATGCGCGCGGCCTTCTCTTTGCTCGCGCCGTCGTCGCGGAGCGCCTCGTAGAGTTCCTTGTCCTTGACCGACGGTCCCGGTTCCTCGCGTGTGGGCATCGTTCCTCCTTATGACCCGTCGCGGTACCCGGGAAGGCGCCGTTCCAAACATTTCCGGCCCACACATCTCCGGTCCCCCACGGGAGGCCCCCCGCGAAGGCGCTGCGCGACGATGTCGCGTCACGCGCCTGGCTTGTCGCGAACCGCGCCACGAACCAGCCAAGGCTTGCCTAAGCTGGGCGACCGGCTCGCTTTCCGGCGTCGCCCTTCGTCGCTTCACCCTCAAGGAACAGCCATGCCCGGCACCCTTCGCCCGTTGACCGTCTTCCCCATCACCACCCGCACGCTCGAGGTGATCCGCGTCCGCGACGTGACCCCCGGTATGCGACGGGTCACGCTGAGCGGACCGGAGCTGGCGGCGCATACCGCCGCCAACGGCTACCCGGTCGCGGCATTCCGCTCCGATGGCTTCGACGACGAGTTCAAGATCATCCTGACGCACCCCGATGCCGCCGAGACCGTCGGTCCCACGCAGGCCGACGGGGTGCTGAACTGGCCGCGCTGCGACGAGCACCTGCTGTTTCGCACCTACACCGTACGACGGTGGGACCCAATCGCCGGGGAGATCGACGTCGACTTCGTGAAGCACGGCGTGGGATTCGCCACGACCTGGGCGAAGACCGTCCATCCCGGCGAGAGCGTTCAGATCGCCGGCCCGAAGTCGTCGTCGCCGCATCCGGTGGGGGCCGACTGGACACTCGTCGCCGGAGACGAAACGGCGCTCCCGTCGATCGGCCGGTGGCTCGAGTCGTGGCCGGAGGGCGCCCGGGGACAGGTGTTCATCGAGGTCGCCCGGCCCGAGCATCGGCAGGATCTGCCGCAGCCTGAGGGCGTCGAGATCACCTGGCTCAGCCGCGACGGCGCCGAGCCCGGCACGACGACACTCCTCTTCGACGCCATCCGCGCCGCCGACTGGTGGGAGGGCACGGTCTTCGCCTGGGTATCCGGCGAGACGCTGAGCCTCACCCCCATCCGCCGCTGGCTCCGAAACGACAAGGGCCTCGCCAAGGAGCAGGTGGAGGTGACCGGCTACTGGCGGAGGCAGGAGGTGGTGGTCGGCGAGGACGAGGCGCTGCCCGACCTCGACGCCACGGAGGACGAGGAGGGACGATTCCACGAGCTGTCCGAGCTTCTGCCGGCCTTCGCCGTGCGCGTCGCCTCGACGATCGGTCTCGCGGCGGCCTTCAACGGCGAGCCGCGCACCGTTGCCGAGCTGGCCGAGCGCAGCGGCGCCGACGCGCTCGGTCTGGCGAAGCTGCTGCGCTACCTCGGCGCGATCGGCATCACCGAGGCGGCCGGCGAGCAGCACTGGCGCCTGACGAGTCTCGGGCGCGAGTTGGAGGACGACGACATCGACGATGCCCTGCATCTCGAGGGTCTTCCCGCGCAGCGCGAACTCGGCGCCGCGCTGTCGCTCCTGTCGGCCGTGCGCACCGGCGCCGGCGACCACGCCCGCTGGTTCGGCGTCGATTGGGCGACCCGGACGACCCAGGACCTCGTGGCCCAGCGGGTGAACCAGGAGGCGGACCACGCGGTCTACGTCGCCGGAGCCGTCGCGGAGGCGGCGGTCTTCGATGGGGCCGAGACCGTCGCGATCATCGGTCAGGGCGCGGGCGTGTTCGCCACCGCGTTGCTGTCGGCGCGGCCGTCCGTGCGGACCACCGTCGTGGCCGTCCCGTCGGAGATCGAGGTGCTCACCGGTATCCATGGCACCCCGGACCGGCTCGCCTACCGGCCCGGGACGGTGCTGTCGAAGATCGATCCCTCCTCCGACGTCGTCCTGCTCACCGAGGCCCTGCGCGGCCTTCCCGACGCCGACGCGGTCTACGCCCTGCGCCAGGCCTCGGCGGGCGTGGCTCCCGGCGGCACGCTACTGGTCTTCGGCGACGTGCTCGTCGCCGAGCTGTCGGACGAGCACGACTACGAGCACGACCTGATCGACTTCGCTCTCACAGGAGGCGGCGCCCGCACGCACGACGAGTACCTGGCGCTGTTCACCGCCGCCGGCCTGCCGGGCACCGAGCGCACCACCGTCGGCTGGGGCTACAGCCTCTATGTGACGAAGCCCTGAGCCGGCCGAAGGCCCCGCCGTCTTCCCCCGAGAGGTCATATCCTCGTGCCATGGCGGATTCTTCTTTTCCCGACGTCGACCCCCATGCCGAGGCCGGCACACGCCCCGATCTGCGCGTCATGCTGGACGCGCAACGCGCGACCTGTCCGGTGGTGCGCGAACCGGACGGAAGCGTGAGTCTCCTCTCCCACTCCGACGTTCGCGCTGCCGCCCTGGCCCCGGAGACGTTCTCCAGTGCCGTCTCCGCGCACCGGGCGCTGCCCAACAGCCTCGATGGTGACGAGCATCGCAAGTACCGGGCGCTCATCGATTCCTACCTGACCGACGAGGAGGTGGCTGCGCAGGAGCCTCAATGCCGCGCCCATGCCGCGGCGATCGTCGACGCGCTTCCTCGCGGCATCACCGTCCGAACGGTCCTCGACATCGGCACCCCCTACGCGGTGCGGGCGCAAAGCACCTGGCTCGGCTGGCCGGCCGACATCGAGGACGAGCTGATCGCCTGGGTGGCCGACAACAGGGAGGCCACCCGCTCGGGCAAGCGGGAGCGGATGGCGGAGGTCGCAGAGAGGTTCGATGCCATCATCACCCGCCTCCTGGATGCCCGCCGCGACGGCGGCATCGAGGACGTCACCTCCCGGCTCATGCGCGAGCAGATCGATGGGCGACCGCTGCCCGATCGCGAGATCGTCTCCATCCTGCGCAACTGGACCGCGGGCGACCTCGGTTCACTCGCCGCTTCGGCGGGAGTGATCGTGCATCACCTGGCCACGGACGTGGCGCTCCAGGGCTATCTGCGGCAACTGGTCGCGACGGATGCCACCCGGGAGTTCGAGGACGCGATGGAGGAGATCCTGCGCATCGACGATCCCTTCGTCTCGAACCGCCGGATCACCACGCGCGCCACGAGCATCCAGGGCCACCGCATCGACGCCGGCACCCGGGTGACCCTCAACTGGACCGCCGCCAACCGCGACCCCCGCGCCTTCCCGGATCCGGATGCCTTCAACCCGGCACGAAATGCGGGATCCAATCTGGTCTTCGGCATCGGGGCGCACGTCTGCCCCGGGCGCGCCCTCACCCTGATGGAGCTGAGGGTGATCGTCTGGGAGCTGCTGTCCCGGACATCGCACATAGCCATGTCCCCCGAACGCGGCCCGGTGCGCGAGCTCCCGCCGGTGAGCGGATGGGCGAAGGTTCCGGTCGTGCTCGATCCCGCGTGATCGCGACGCGGGAGCACGGCCCGGACCGCGACCTCTGGGCGGGTCCTCAGGAGGACAGATTCGGGACGACCATCGGGGAACCGGTGTGCGGGTCGGGGATGATGGTGCAGGGCAACCGGAAGACCTCCTCCACCAGTTCGGCGGTCATCACGTCGCCGGGCGCCCCCGTCGCCGCCACCTCCCCATCGCACATCACGATCAGGTGGTCGGCGTAGCGGGCCGCCTGATTGAGGTCGTGCAGCACGGCGACCAGGGTGCGGTCCCCATCTCGGTGCAGCCTGCGCAGCAGCTCCAGCAGCTCGTACTGATGGGCGATGTCGAGGAAGGTGGTGGGTTCGTCGAGCAGCAGCAGCGGCGTCTCCTGGGCCAGCACCATGGCCACCCATACCCGCTGGCGCTGACCGCCGGAGAGCTCCTCGACGAGCCGGCCCGAGAGGTCGGCGGTGTTCGTCGCGGCCAGCGCCCGGGCCACGGCGGTCTCGTCGGCGCGCGTCCACTGCCGGAACAAGCCCTGATGCGGGTGCCGGCCGCGCGCCACCAGGTCCGCCACGGTGATGCCGTCCGGCGCGATCGAGCTCTGCGGCAGCAGGCCCAGGCGCCGCGCCACCTCCTTGGCGGGGTAGGAGGAGATCTCCTTCCCGTCGAGCAGCACCCTCCCCGAGGTAGGCGCCATGATCCGCGCGAGTGCGCGCAACAGCGTCGACTTGCCGCACGCGTTGGGGCCGATGATCACGGTGAAGGAGTCGGCCGGCACCGCGACGGACAGTTCCTCGGAGATCACCCGCCGGTCGTAGGCCAGGGTGACCCCATCGGTGCGAAGCGGCGAGGGGGACCACGATTCCAGGACAGCACTCATCCGCGCCGCCTCCCTTCCCTGACGAGGAGCCAGATCAGATAGATGCCGCCGATGGCGACGGTGACGATGCCGACGGGCAGTTGGGTCGGCGCGAACAGCCGCTGGGCCGCCAGGTCGCTCGCGCAGAGCAGGAGCGCTCCCATGGCCGCCGAGGCGGTGAGCGTGACGCCGGCGGACCGGGTCAGCCGGCGGGCGAGCTGCGGCGCGGCCAGCGAGACGAAGGCGATGGGGCCGGCGGCGGCCGTGGCGACCGCGGTGAACGCGACGCCCAGCGCCACGAGTCCGAGCCGCACCGGGTTGCCCCGCACGCCCAGCGCGACCGCCGCGTCGTCGCCCATCTCCAGCAGCCGCATCTTGCCGGACAGCGCCGCGGCCGCCAGCCCCAGCGGCACCAGAGCGATCATCGCCGGCACGGCCTGTCCCCAGCCGACGGTGTTGAGCGATCCGCTCCCCCACGCGCCGGCGGCGATGGCGACGTAGAGGTCGGCGTTGAGGATGATCCAGGTGTTCAGCGACCACAGCATGGCCGCCACGGCGATGCCGACGATGATCAGCCGGAAGCCTTGGAAGCCGCGTCGGTAGGCCACCAGGTACACCACCACGGCCGTCGTCAGGCCGCCGGCGATGGCCGCTCCCGCCACGGCGACGTAGCCCGTGCCGATCGTGGTGATCACGATCAGCGCGCCGGTGTAGGCGCCGGCGTCGAAGCCGATGATGTCGGGGCTGCCCAGCGGGTTGCGGGTCAGCGACTGGAAGATCGCCCCGGCCGCCCCCAAGGCGGCGCCCAGGATCAGGGCGAGCAGCACGCGGGGCATTCGCCAGTCGAGGACCACCAGCTGCATCCGCCGGTCACCCTGGCCGAGCAGGGTCCTGATCACGTCGCGGACGGGAATCGGGAAGTCTCCGGTGCCCAGCGCGACGACGCCCACCGCCCCCGCGGCGAGCAGGAGGACCACGACCACCACGAGGTGCCGCAGCCGGAACCGGGTGCTGAACCGTTCCCCCCGGCTGCGCAGCGTGACCGAACGGTAGCCATGGTCGACGGACGGCGCCGCGTGGTCCGTCGCCCGTGCGTCGGGGGCGGCCACGGAACGGGAAGCCGGAAGAGCGCTCATAGCCCGCTCGCCTTCCGCCTGCGCACCAGCACGATCAGCACCGGTCCGCCGACGAAGGCCGTGACCACGCCGACCGGAAGTTCCCCGCTGCTCAGCACGAGCCGCCCGAGGACGTCGCTCGCCAGCACCAGAATCGGGGCGACGACGGCGCTTCCCGCGAAGATCAGCCGCTGATCGGGGCCGGTGAACCAGCGCACGACGTGCGGCACCATGAGTCCGACGAAGCCGATCGGCCCGGCGGCCGCCGTCGCGGCGGCGCACAGCAGGGTGGTGGCGACGATCGAGACCACCCGCGTCGCCACCACCCGCGAACCGAGCGCCGCGGCGAGGTCGTCGCCCAAGGCGATGGCGTTGAGGGGCTTGGCGACGGCGAACGCGAGCACCAGGCCCGCGATCATGAAGGGGAGCACCCCGCCGAACAGGTCCGGGGGAACGCTCGCGATGCTGCCGGCGTTCCAGCCGCGCATCCGGTTGAACACCTCGGGCAGCAGCAGCGTGACGCCCGAGGTGACACCGCTCAGGAAGGCGCCGATCGCGACGCCGGCGAGCGTCAGGCGCAGCGGGTCGGGCGCGCCCTTGCCCGCGGTGCCGATGAAGTACACCGCGAAGGTGGCCACGACGGCGCCGATCAGAGCGAACCAGATGGTCTCGCTCAGCGAGGTGACCCCGAACGCGGCCGCACCGATGGCCACCGCGAAGGCGGCGCCCGAGTTGACGCCGAGGATGCCGGGATCGGCCAGCGGGTTGCGGGTGAAGGCCTGCATCACCGCACCCGCGACGCCCAGCGCCGCGCCGACGAAGAGCCCGAGCACGGTGCGGGGAACGCGCAGCTCCCGCACGATCGTGCCGGCATCGCCCTGCGCCCCGCCGAGCGCGGCGATCACCTCGCCCAGGCTCAGGCGCTGCGAGCCGATCGCCAAGCTCAGCGCGCAGCACACCGCCAGCACCACGACGGCGGCGAGGAAGCCGAGCACGCGGCGTCTCGTCGACGCCGCGAGAGTGGCCTGCGCCTCGGCGGCCTCCCCGGCGAGGAGGGGCTCAGAGTCCGTGAGACTCAAGGGTGGCCTCGTACTCATCGGTGACCTCTTCGAGGTCGCGCGTCTCGTCCGCCCACATGTCACGAAGGCGCGCCCGCAGCTCCTCCGGGAGCGCCTCGTAGCGCTCCATCCACTGCTCGGCGTTCTCCGTCCAGTAGCCGATCACCTTGTAGGCGGTCGAGGGCAGCGTCAGCTCGTGGCGCAGATACTTGCGCACCGCCCGCGTCGCCTTCGCCTCCCCCGCCACCCAGACGTAGCCGGCGCCGGCCGGGAGGTCTCCGGCGCGGACGATGTGCTCCAGCCGGCTCGGCCCGTGGCCGTTGCCGCCGTGGACCCAGTTCACCTCCACGCCGTCGGGCACCGCGACGGGCTGCTCGTCGGCCGCATCGGCGACCTCCAGCACGACGCGGGTGCGCACCCCCGCGGGCGCTCGTTCGGCGAGCCGCAGGGCAGCGGGCAGCCCCGTCGCGTCGGCGACGAGGAACTGCCAGGAGATGTCCTCCGGCGCCGCGTACAACCCCCGCGGCGTGTTGACGCCGGCGACGTGACCGGGCTGCGCGCCCAGGGCCCAGCGGGCCGCGACCCCACCGTCGTGTACCACGAAGTCGATCGTCAGCCGTCCTTCAGCCGGATCCCAGGCCCGCACCGTATAGGTGCGCACCTCGGTGCTGTCGACACCGTCGGGGAATCGCCAGTAGCCGTCGCCGGTCGGCTCCGGCAGGACCGGCTCGTCATGGCCTTCCTTGGGCAGGAAGAGCCGCAGGTACTCGTCGCCCACGCCCGAGGAGACGAAGCCCTCCAGGCCGTCGCCGCCGAAGACGATGCGCCTCATGCCGGGCGTGAGCTGCGTCACCTCGATCACCTCGACGCGGTGGACGAGGTTCACCGCCTTGCTGTTCACCCCCGCCTTGCTCATCCGAGCAGCGCCTCGTGGATGATCTCCAGCAGAGCGTCCTGGCCGCTCGGGGAGCCGTAGGACATCTCGTAGTTGTACGGATGCACCTCGCCGTTGGCGACGAACGGCAGCGCCGTCCACAGCGGATTGGCCTGGAGCGCCTCCTCCTCGGTGATCAGGCCGGAGCCGTCCTCGCTGACCCCGGTGAAGATCACGTCGATGTCCGCCAGCTGACCGAGCTGCTCCATGCTCAAGGTCCGCCCGGTGTTGTCCGGTTCGCCGTCCCCATCGCCGTCGGCGAGCGGGGAGATCTCCAGGCCCAGGTCCTTGAACACCAGGCAGGAGATGCTGTAACAGCCGATGCTCACCTCGCCGTCCCAGAAGGAGATGTCCGCCACGACGGGAGCGACGCCCTGCGCCTCCAGTTCCTTCTTCGTCTCGGCGATGCGCGCGTGATAGTCGTCGAGCCAGCCCTGCGCCTGCTCCTCGCGCCCCAGGTCCTTGGCCACGGTCAGGAACTTGTCCCGCCAGTCGCCGCCGTCGAAGCCGTTGTAGGTGTAGGTGGGAGCGATGGGCGTGAGCTTGTCGTGGAGGTCCGTCTCATAGCCGAGGCCGTTGAGGATGAAGTCGGGTCCCACCTCGAGGATCTTCTCCAGGTTGAACTCGGGATAGTTGTGGAAGCCCTCGATGCCCTCGAGCGCGTCCTGCGGGAAGAAGCTGGGGAACGTGTCCCAGTCGTCGCGGATGGGCTGGGTCTTGGCCAGCGGGTAGCCCATCGTGATCAGCATGTCGACGTCGGTGGTGTAGAAGCCCATCGCCGCCTGCGGTTCGGCGGGGACGGTGACCTGACCGAAGTCGGTATCCACGGTGATGGTCTCGGTGGCGGCCTCCTCGCTCTGATCGGCGGAGGAGCAGGAGGTGAGCAGAACGGCGGAGGCCGCGGCGAGGGCGGTCGCCAGGCGCAGCCGGCGTGCGGAGATGGACGTCATGGTTCCTTCACTAACGAGCGATATTGAGAGCGGGGCCAGCCCGCGACGGGGTCCTTGCGAGGTTCCGCGGAGAGATGGCACCTCGTGGGGAGCCCTGCCGCAGATTCTCTAAGGCAAGCCTTAGCTAAAGGCCAGCCAATTATCACCCACAAAAATGTTTCATATCCGCCAGCAGACGCCGCGGACCCGCCGAATCTCGGCCTTTCCCCCGAGGGACCGCCACCCCATGGGACCGTCACCCCGGGGACTGCCGCCCATGGGGGTGCTGCGCGAAGAACCCCGGGGTCACTCCGAGCTCGCGCCGGAACGCCTGCACGAAGGCGCTCGGCGTGGCGTAGCCGACGCGTCGCGCCACCCCGGCCACGGGATGGTCGGCGGCCAGCAGTTCGACGGCGGTCCGCAGCCTGGCCCTGGTACGCCACTCGGCGAACGACATCCCCGTCTCTCGCGCAAACAGCCGCGACAGGTTCCGCTCACTCGCCCCCACCAGGCTCCCCCATTCCCGGAGCGTCCGGGTATCCGCCGGATCGGCCAGCACCGCACCCGCGACGCGGCGGGTCCGGTCGTCCTCCGGCATGGGCAGGTCCAGGCGGACCATATCCGCGGCATCCAGCAGCCGAAGCGCCGCCCGCTCGACGAGCGCCCGGGTCTCCGGGGCGAGGGTGCGTTCGGTGAGTTCGGAGAACAAGGCGCGCACCGCCGGCGTGACCCCCACCGCACCGACGTCGTCACGGGGCGGGACACCCAGGTAACCGGAGAGGAAGGTGCAGGAGAACTCGGTGCCGGACCCGGCCATCACCCGGTGCGGCTCCCCGGCAGGAATCCAGAGCCCGACGGTCCACGGCACGGCGCGCACGCCGTCGGAGCACTCCACGACCAGCGAACCGCGCGTGCCCCACAACAGCTCGTGCTTCTCGTGGCGATGCCAGTCCCATTCCTCGTCCCGGACCACCGCGAACGACGAGGTGGTGATGCCGTAGTCGCCGATCAGCACCTCCGGCACCGACTCTTGTCCGGTTCTCAACATCAAAGGTACTCCTATCGCCTTCTACCAATAGGCAAGCCTTGCCTAAGCTTACGCCCGTGAGTCAGGTTTCCCGATATTCCGCCGTGCGCACGGCGCTCTCCGGCCGGCGCGTGCTTCTCGCCTTCTCCATCCTCGGCCTCGTCGGCCATCAGATCGCGGAAGCGCTGGTGCCCGTCGTCATCGGGACGGTGCTCGACGAGGCGATCGCCCCGGGGGAGGCCTCCGCCCTCCTGCTGTGGCTGGGCGTCCTTTCGGCCTTGTTCGTCGCGCTGTTCCTGTCGTGGCGGCTCGGCGAGCTGAGCGCGGTGCGCACCAGCGAGGAGGGCGCGCGGGCCGTGCGGCGCACGGTGGTCGCCCGGGTGCTGTCCCGCGCCGGCTTCGTCCGGCCTCGCACCCCCGGCGAGCTGCTGAGCATCGCGGAGGCCGACGCCGACCGCACCGCCGGGATCGTGTGGGTCGTCGGCTCGGCGGCGGCGAAGGTGGCTGCCATCCTCACCGCCGCCGTCGCTCTCCTGGCGATCTCGGTGCCGATCGGCGTGCTGGTCCTCGTCGCCACCCCGGTCCTGGTGGTGCTGCTGCACCTGTTCACCGCCCCGCTGGAGCGCCGGATGGATGCCGAGCAGGCCGCGGCGGCGGAGGCGAGCTCCATCGCGGCAGACCTGCTCACCGGCCTGCGCGCCCTGTCGGGGATCCAGGCCGAGGCGGCCGCCGTCACCCGGTTCGCGCACGCCAACCGGTCCTCGCTCGACGCCTCCCGGCGCGCCGTCGGCTCCAAGGCCGCCTACACCGCGGCCAGCATGGCCGGCAGCACCATCCTGCTCACCGCCATCGCGGCCGCGGCCGCCACGGCCGCCGCGGCGGGCACGATCACCGTCGGTCAGCTGGTCGCGGTGCTGGGACTCGCGCAGTTCCTGCACTGGCCCGTGAGCGACCTCGCCTTCGTCGGAGCGGAACTGGCGGGCGTGCGCGCCTCTTCCACACGCATCGGCGCGGTGATCGACGAACCGAGGCTTCTCCCCGACGAGACGCCGGGACTCACGGCCCCGAGCCGCGGCCCGGGCGCGCCGGAGATCGTCTTCGAGGACGTCGAGACCCCGCACGCGGGGCCGCTGACGACGACGGTGGCGCCGGGCGAGCACCGGGGACTCCAGTTCGACGATCCCCGCGGAGCCACCGAGTTCCAGGAGCTCCTCGCCGGACTGCGGCGGCCCACGCGGGGGCGGGTGCTGATCGCCGGGAAGGAGCATCGCCCCGGGGACACCGGAACGATTCTCGCCCCGCCACACCAGGGCGCGGTGTTCGCCGGCACGCTGCGCGACAACGTCGCCTTCCACCGCCCCCTCTCCGACGAGGACCTGGCCGACGCGGCGCATACGGCGGCGCTGGAGGACGTGCTGACCGCCGGCGGGTGGCAGCTCGCGATCGGAGAACGCGGCCTGACCCTGTCGGGCGGGCAGCGGCAGCGCGTCGCCCTCGCTCGGGCGCTCGCCGGGTGCGCGCCCGGGCTCGTCCTCCACGACCCCACCAGCGCCCTCGACTCCGTGACGGAGACCGCCATCGCCGCCCGGCTGCGCAGCGACCGCGCCGGCTTGACGACCATCCTCCTTTCCCCCGGCCCCGCTCTGCTGCACAGCGGCGAGACCGTCACTCGCGTCGCCTCCCCGTCGTCCCACCGGCTCCAGGAGGTGGGCGCATGACCGCGCTGCCCGTCGCCGACACGACGCAGACCCGCGCCTGGCTGCGCACCATGCTGGGCGCGCGCCGCCTCCGTGTGCTCGCGGCGGTGGTGGTGCTCGTCGCCGCCTCCGTGTCCGCCCTGGCGCTGCCCGCGACCCTGGGCCGGATCGTCGACGCGGTGGCCGGTGCGGACACCGGCCGGCTCCCCCTGCTGATCGGGATCGTGGCGGGCGCAGGCATCCTGCATGCCCTCCTCGCCGCCCTGGGGCGCCTGCTCGTGTCCCGGCTGGGCGAGGAGATGCTCGCCGAGTTGCGGTTCAGCGTCGTGGCACGGCTGCTCCGGCTGCCCTCCGGCGTGGTGGAGAAGGCCGGGCGCGGCGACCTGGTGGCCCGCGCCGCCGGCGACGCCCGCGTCGTGGGCGACGTGGTGACCAGCCTGCTCCCGGCGTTCGCCGGCGCCGCGTTCTCGATCGTCGTCACCCTCATCGGGCTCGGCGCCATCGATCCCCGCTTCGCGCTCGCCGCGCTGGCCGCGGCCCCGGTCCAGTTCCTCGCCACCCGGCGCTATCTGCGACGCGCGCGGCCCGCATATCTGGCGGCCCGCGACGCCCAAGGCGACCGCTCGCAGAGGATGCTGGAATCGGTCGACGCGGCCGCCACGATCCGCGCCATGGACGCCTCGTCGGCTCGCGACCGGCATATCGACGAGGCCGCCACCACCGTCGTCGAGCGCGAGCTGCGCGCGACCCGGATCAGCGTCGCGTTCTGGAACCAGCTGAACGTCGCGGAGCTGGTCGGCCTGGCCGCGGTGCTGGCCACGGGGTTCGCGCTGGTGGGCTCCGGCGCCACGACGATCGGCGGAGCCACCGCCGCGGCGCTGTACTTCCACGCGCTCTTCGGCCCCATCGGAGCGGTACTGGGCGGGATCGACGAGCTGCAGAAGGCCTCGGCGGCGCTCTCCCGGATGGTCGGGGTCCTGACGCTGACCGAGCGTCCCGAACGCCTCGTGCGAGCCGAGCGCTCCCCGGTGGAGGTCGCCCTGGAGGACGTCGGCTTCGGCTACGAGCAGGGATTCCGCCTCCACGGCGTGCGCTTCGCCATCCCCGCCGGGAGCACCACGGCCCTGGTCGGCGCCAGCGGCGCCGGCAAGAGCACGATCGCGGCCCTCGTCCTGGGCGCCCTCCCCCCGGCCTCGGGGCGCCTGCTCCTGGGGGGCGTCTCGCCCTCGGAGACCGGTTGCGCCCTGCCCCGGGTGGGGCTGGCAGGCCAGGAGCCCCACGTCTTCGCCGGCACTCTGGCGGAGAACCTGCGCCTGGCCCGCCCGGAGGCGGGCGACGAGGAACTGCGGGAGGTGCTCTCCCGGCTCGACGCCCGGCACTGGGTGGATCGGCTTCCCGACGGGCTGGACACCGTGGTCGGCGCGGGCGGTCACGGCCTCACCGTCGTGGAGGCGCAGCAGCTGGCCCTGGCCCGGCTGCTGCTGCACGACCCCGACGTGCTGGTGCTCGACGAGGCCACCGCCGCGGCCGGCGGCGACCGCTCGCTCGACCGCGCCGTCGCCCAGGTCACGGCGGGGCGCACGACGCTGACCATCGCCCACCGGCTGGACCAGGCCGAGCGCGCCGACCACATCGTCGTGCTGGACGACGGCCGGGTGGTGGAGCAGGGCACCCACGACGACCTGGTCGCCGCCGGAGGCCCCTACACCCGGATCTGGGAGGCGTGGTCGCGCGGCCCGGCGAGGACCTGACGGCCTGCACCCGTCGCTTTCGCGACGGCCCCTAGCGCTAGCTAGGCGAGGGGCAGGGTGGTGACGCAGGTGGCGGCCTCGTCGCCCGTCGTCGAGATCGGGGAGGTGGCGACCAACCCGTCGTAGGCGACGGTGAGGGTGCCGTCGAGGCCCCGTGGCAGCCAGAGGCCGACGAACCCGTTGTCGTAGGTGGTCAGCGCCTCGTCGACGATCACCGCGCCCGCCGCGTCGGTCACCGTCACCTGCACGTCCGCGTTGCGGAGCTCGCCGGTGCAGGTGGTGAGGCTGTGGAAGTGGCAGTCGTGGGTCTGCTCCACGTACGGCGCGAGGGAGACGTAGAGCTCGTCCTCCGGCAGGGGGACGGTCGTCTCGCGCTGCTGGCCGTCGGTCAGCAGGATCCCCGTGGGCCTGATCGAGGCCATCAGGTCGTCGGGACGCTCGTCCAGGGGCAGGGTGTCGAGGCGCTCGATGATGCCGCGGGCGTCGAGGCCGTCGAGACCGTGGTCGGCGAGGACGGCGTCACCGGCCTCGGTCCCGTCCGGAGCGGAGGTGGTGACCGTCGCTCCGGGGTTGTCTCCAGGGGCGTCGGTGGCGCAGCCGGAAAGAACGAGCCCGGCGGCAAGGGTCAGTGCGGCTGCGGCCGCGATACGGATTCTCATGGTGTTTCTCCTGATCGATCTGAGGTGCCCGCCGAGTCGGTGCGGACTTCCGGTGCGAGAGGGGCGCGGCGTGCGCGGCGTGCGCAGGCGCCCGGCTCGACCTCAGGTGCGACTGATGCAGAGAGCGTGGAGAGAGAGGGCGCCGGGCCTCACCAGACCACCCGGACGGATCGCCGCCGTCGCAGGGAGGGCCCTCGGGATCCATGACCGCCGGACACGGGGTGGGATAAGGCCCGACAGCGCGAGGAGCAGCAAGAACACGCAGGTCATGGCGACGTGCAGATGCCCCGCAGCTCCGTCCGGGGAATCACCGTCGGCGGCATGGCCCCGGTCCGCCCCGACGACGGCGTCGGGGAACGCCGGCTCGTCGGAGACGACGCCCGCGGTCACGGCGCAGGGCGCCGCATGGGCGGCGGGCGTGCCGTGGAGCCCCAGAACATGCATGCCGAGCAGACCCACGACGAGGAGGAGCAACCCGGGCAGCAGGCGGAGCACCCTCAAGCGGGGTGGCGAACCGGGCTGCACGAACGTCGTCATCGCCGCCCAGTCTATGGAAGGCCTCCGAGCCGGATCGTCGGGGGTCGCCTCAGTCCACCGCGTACCCGTCAAGCCGCCTACCCGCGCAGCCCCAATACCCGTTCGAGATACCGGTTGCGGAACGTGCCACCCGGGTCGATGCGCTCCGCGAGGGCGAGGAAGTCGTCCAGGCGCGGGTACAACCGGGCGACGGACGCGGCATCCATCGCGAACCACTTGCCCCAGTGCGGCCGCGCGTCGAAGGGGGCCAGCGCCCGCTCGATGAGCGGGAGCACGCGCCGTACGCCGTCCGGCTCGTTCCTCCAGGTGAAGTGGAGGCACAGGCTGTCGCGTGCGAAGGCGGGACTCAGCCACTGGTCGTCGGCCGCGACCGTGCGCAGCTCCGAGACCAGCAGGAGCGGGTCGATCTCATCCGCGAGCCCCCGCAGCGCCTGGAGGGCGGCCGCGCCGTCGGGACGCGCGACGAAGTACTCGGACTGGATCTCGTCGCCGTTGCTGGGTGTCGCGTCGTACCGGAAGTGCGGGAGACGCTCGGCCCATGGCCCGGGCACGCCTCCCCTCACGGTCATGTTGTCGTTGGCGGCGTCGGCCGGCGAGGCCAGCCCGGTGCCGACGGGAACCGCGCCGAAATAGCCGTCGTCCGTGGCCGGGAGGTCATCTTCGATGCGGCTCTTGAGCCACACCTGCCGCGCCGCCGGCTCACCGAACAGGGTGAACACGCTCACGCTGTAGGCGCCCGACAGGATGCCGTCGAGCTCGCTCATCAGGCGCGGCCAGGGCAGATCGACGAAGACGTCCTGGCGCACCAGATAGGTCGGCAGCACGTCGAGGCGCAGCCTCGTGATCACGCCCAGGGCGCCGAGGTGGATGACAGATCCGCCGAAGTCGGGATCGGCGCGGTCGACCACCCGGATCTCCCCCGCCGCGTCGACGATCTCGATCGCGGACACGGAGGCCGAGAGGTTGCGGTTGCGCACCCCCGATCCGTGCGTCCCGACGACGCACGCGCCCGCGACGGAGATGTGCGGCAGCGAACCGAGGTTGGGCAGCGCCAGCCCCGCCTCTTCGAGCACCGCGGCGACGGTGCCGTAGGCCCATCCGCCCGGCGCCCAGGCGGTGCCGGCGTCGCGGTCGATGTGCACCTCGCCCTCGAGATCCCGCAGCGACACGAGCGTGCCGGAGGTGTCGGCGATGTCGTTGAACGAGTGCCGCGTGCCGAGGGCGCGGACGCGCTCCGCCGTGCGCACCGTCTGGCGGAGCTCCTCGATCGTGCGGGGAAAGACCAACCGCTCGGCCTCGTAGACATGGGTGGCCGACCAACTCGCGCCGGGCTGCGTCTCGATCACGGGTACCTCCTCGTCGTGGTTGCCCCATCTTCTCGCGGCCCCGGCTCGTTCGCCGGCGAGCCGTTAGCGTTGCGTTAGTTTTCCGCGGCGCGCCGTATGGGATCCGTAAGGATCGCAGGCTCATCGCGGCGGCGGCGGTTCCATGGAGCGGTGAGCACCACGATTGCGGCGTCACCGGCCGTGGACGTCGATCTTTCGCCCGTTCGACCGAGCGGCCGCCTGCGCGGATGGCTGCTCGCCGACACGGAGGTCTCGCCGGGCCGGCAGACCGGCCCGCACGGGAAGCCGGAGGGGCAGCGGCGCGCGCACTGGCTCCGCGTGATGTGCCTGACCGGCGTCGACTACTTCTCGACGCTGGGCTACCAGCCGGCGATCGCCGCGCTCGCCGCGGGCGCGGTGGCCCCCATCGCGACGATCCTGCTCGTCGTGGTGACTCTCGCCGGCGCGCTGCCGGTCTATCGCAGGGTAGCGAAGGAGAGCCCGAACGGCGCCGGCTCGATCGCGATGCTCGCGACGCTGCTGCCCGGGTGGCGCGGCAAGCTGCTGGTCCTCGTGCTGCTCGGGTTCGCCGCCACCGACTTCATGATCACCATGACCCTCTCCGCCCCCGACGCCACCGCGCACCTGATCGAGAACCCGTACGCCCCCGAGTGGTTGCGCGGGCAGGAGGTGACCATCACCCTCGTCCTGCTCGCCGCCGTCGGGGTGGTGTTCCTGCGTGGCTTCCAGGAGGCGATCCGGCTGGCCACCGTCCTGGTCGCGGGCTTCCTGGCCGTCAACCTCGTCGTCATCGCCGTCGCTCTCGCCCACCTGGCCGGCAATCCGGTGGTGATCGAGGACTGGTGGAGCCTCCTCACGACCCAGCACGGCGACCCGCTGATGGTGGTCGCGGTGGCGCTGATCGCCTTCCCGAAGCTGGTACTCGGGCTTTCCGGCTTCGAGACCGGCGTCGCGGTGATGCCGCAGATCCGGGGCGACGCCGACGACACCCAGACACATCCCTTGGGCCGGATTCGCGGGGCGCGGCGCCTGCTCACCACCTCCGCGCTGATCATGAGCGGGTTCCTCCTGGCGTCCTCCCTCACCACCGTCGCCCTCATCCCGGCCGCGGAGTTCCGGGAGGGCGGCCGTGCCAACGGGCGCGCGCTCGCCTATCTCGCCCACGAGTACCTGGGCGAGGGCTTCGGCACCGTCTACGACGCGATCACCATCGCGATCCTCTGGTTCGCCGGTGCCTCGGCCATGGCGGGTTTGCTCAACCTGGTTCCCCGTTACCTCCCCCGCTACGGGATGGCTCCGGCCTGGGCCCGGGCCACCCGCCCCCTCGTGCTGGTCTTCTCCGTCATCGCTTTCGTCATCACCATCGCCTTCGACGCCAGCGTCGACGCGCAGGGCGGCGCCTACGCCACCGGGGTGCTGGTCCTGATCACCTCCGCGGCCTTCGCGGTGACGCTGACCGCGCGCCGGCACGCGCGGCGCGCGGCGACGATCGGATTCGGCACCGTCACCGCCGTGTTCCTCTACACCACCGTCGCCAACATCGTCGAACGTCCCGACGGCATCAAGATCGCCACGGTGTTCATCCTGGGCATCGTGGGCATCAGCTTCATCTCCCGGGCCGCCCGCTCGACGGAACTGCGCGCCACCTCGGTGCGCCTCGATCCCCCCGCGACCCGCTTCGTCGAGCAGGCCGCGAGGGGTGTCGTCCGGCTCGTCGCACACGAACCGGACGACGTGCGGGCGAGCCGCTACCGCCAGAAGCTGAACCACGCCCGGCTGGCCCACCGGCTCCCCGACAACGACGTGCTCTTCATCGAGATCGTCGTGGCCGACGGCTCGGAGTTCGAGAAAGAACTGCTCGTGCATGGCGAGAACCGGCACGGCTTCAAGGTCCTGACGGTGAGCGGCAGCACGGTGCCCAACGGCATCGCCGCCGTCTCCCTCCACATCCAGCGCGCGTACGGCTGCACGCCGCACATCTACTTCCGGTGGACGGAGGGGCACCCGATCACCAATCTGCTGCGGTTCCTGATCCTCGGCGAGGGCGAGATCGCACCCATGACCCGCGAGGTGCTCCGCGAGGCGGAACCCCGGATCGCCGGACGGCCATGGGTTCACGTCGCCTGACGGCCCGCCGACCGCCCGAGCACAGGGAGTACGATTCCGGGGTGAACCAGGTCGCCGAGCCGACGCTCACATCCCCGGGACCGCCGGGAGGGCTGAGCCCCCGGCGCACGCTCGCGGGCTTCGCCCTCGCGGCCCTCGGCAGTCCCCTGCTGATCGTCCCCTTGAAGGCGATTCACAGCCCCGAGTCGATCGCCACCGAGGTGCTCAGTTATCAGCTGCTCGTGGTGGTCGTGGCGCTCGTCGGCGGACTCTGGCCCGCGTTGTTCGCGGCGGTGATCTCGGGGCTCACGCTCGACTTCTTCTTCCTGGAACCCCATTTCCAGATCATGATCGCCGACCCGCTGCACATCACCGCCCTGGTCCTGCACATGACGATCGCGGCGCTGGTCAGTTTCGTCGTCACCCGAGCAGAACGGCAGGCCCACGCCGCCCGTCGCTTCCGCGCCACCGCGAGCGAACTCGAACCCATGGCCGCCTCCGACAAGGTGCGCGGCGCCCTGCTGTCGGCGCTCAGCCACGACCTCCGTCGTCCGCTCGCGGCGGCGACCACCGCCGTCGGCGGGCTGCGCGCTGCCGACGGCGCCCTGTCCCCGGAGGACAGGCGGGAGTTGCTCGCGACCGCCGACGAGAGCCTCAGCGCGCTCTCGGTCCTGGTGACCGATCTGCTCGACGTCAGCCGGCTCCAAGCCGGCGCCCTCACCATCTCGACGGTGCCCGTCGATCCCGGCGACGCCATCGTTCCCGCGCTGGACGAGCTGGACCTGGGTCCCGACGAGGTATGCCTCTCTCTGGCGCACGGCACGACCCAGGCGCTCGCCGATCCCGTGCTGCTCCAGCGGGTGCTGTCCAATCTGCTGGCGAACGCCCTGCGCTACTCGCCTCCGGAGCGGCGCATCGGGATCGTGACGAGCGCTCCCCCCGGGCACGTCGAGATTCGCGTCGTCGACCACGGCCCCGGCATCCCCGCCGACCGACGCGACGATGTCTTCGTACCTTTCCAGCGCCTCGGGGACACCGACAACAGCACGGGACTTGGGTTGGGCCTGGCGCTGTCGCGGGGTTTCGTCGAGGCCATGCACGGCACCCTCGCCCCGGAGGAGACCCCGGGCGGCGGGCTCACCATGGTGGTGTCGCTGCCCATCGCACCGCAGGAGGGACGTCCATGAGGATCTTGATCGCCGACGACGATCCCCAGCTCGTGCGCGCCCTGCGCATCACGCTCGCCGCGAAGGGCTACGAGGTGATCGCCGCGGCCGACGGCACCCACGCCATCCAGGCGGCGATCGATCGCCAGCCCGATCTGTTCCTCCTCGACCTCGGCATGCCGGGCATCGACGGCATCGACGTGATCCACGGCATCCGGGGCTGGTCGGAGGCGCCCATCCTGGTGGTCTCCGGCCGCGCGGGCGCGGCAGACAAGGTGGAGGCCCTCGACGCGGGTGCCGACGACTACGTGACCAAGCCTTTCTCCGTCACCGAGCTCCTGGCCCGGATCAGGGCTTTGACCCGCCGCGCGCCGCAGGGCGAGCCCAGTCCGGTCGCTCGGATCGGGGAGGTGACGGTCGACCTCGCCGCCCGCAGCGCCATCGACACCTCCGGCGGTCAACGCCGCCAGATCCGGCTCACCCCCACCGAGTGGCAGGTGCTCGACCTGCTGGTGCGCCATCGCGGCAAGCTCGTCACCAGGCAGACCCTCCTCACCCACATCTGGGGCGCCGGGCACGCGAAGGACACCGGCTACCTGCGCCTCTATCTCTCTCAGCTGCGCAAGAAGCTGGAGCCCGAGCCCGCCGCGCCGCGCTACCTGATCACGGAGCCCGGCATGGGTTACCGGCTCGAACTGGACGACTGACCCCGGCTTCGAAGGGCACCGGACGGATAAGTGCAGCCAGATCGGGATTCCGCTGAAAAGGCCATCGCGAAAAGGTCCTGGCCGCACTTTTCCGTCAGTTCTCCCGAAGCCCCGGGCAGTATTGTGCTCAGAAGCCCCGGGTCCGCCCCTCCCGGACGACGGACGGAGGTCGCGCCATGAGACTGCCGAAGCACCCCGCCATCTATGAGATCAACACCGCCGTGTGGCTGCGCCGGCTCGGCGACGAGCGGGGCACGAGCCCCCTGCGTCTCGACGAGGTGCCGGGCGAGGTCTGGGACCGGCTGGCCGCCCTCCGGATCGACGCGGTGTGGCTGATGGGCGTCGGCCGGCGCAGCCCCGCCGGGCTCGCCATCGCGCGCGCCAACGCGGACCTGATGGCGGCCATGCGCGACGCCCTGCCGGACCTCCGCGAGGACGACATCATCGGCTCGCCCTATTGCCTGCGCGAGTACGTCGTCGACGAGCGGTTCGGGGGCGACGCCGGGCTCGCGGTCGCGCGGCGCGAACTGGCGCAGCGCGGGCTGGGGCTGATGCTCGGCTTCATCCCGAACCACGTCGCGCCGGACAACCCGTGGCTGCGAACGGCCCCCGAGTTGCTGATCCGCGGCACCGAGCAGGACCTGGTGAACCGGCCCGATTCCTTCCTCCGCACCCCCGACGGCATCTTCGCCCGCGGTCGTGACCCCTATTTCCCGGCCTGGCCCGACGTCGTGCAGATCAACGCCTTCGCCCCCGCGCTGCGCGAGGCGCACATCCAGGTGCTGAAGGCCATCGCCGAGCGCTGCGACGGCGTGCGCTGCGACATGGCGATGCTGGTGTGCAACGAGGTCTTCGCCCGCACCTGGGGAAGGCGCGCGGGCGCACCGCCCGAGCAGGACTACTGGCCCCAGGTGGTCGGCGCGGTGAAGGCGACACATCCCCACATGACCTTCGCGGCCGAGGTCTACTGGGACAAGGAGCCGCTGCTCCTCGATCAGGGCTTCGACTACTGCTACGACAAGCGGCTCTACGATCATCTGCGCAACGGCGACGCCGCGGACGTGCGGCGGCATCTCGATGCCTGGGCGGGACACCAGGACCGGGCGCTGCGCTTCGCCGAGAACCACGACGAGCAGCGGGCGACGGTCGCCTTCGGTGCCCGGGCGCGAGCTGCGGCCGTCGTGACCTCCACGCTGCCCGGCGCCCGGCTCTTCCACGACGGCCAGTTCGAGGGCCGGCGGATCCACGTCCCGGTCTTCCTCGGTCGCGGTCCCGACGAGCCGGTGGACGCGGAGACCGCCGAGTTCTACCGGCGGCTCCTGGCCGCGCTCTCGGAGATGCGCGATCCGGACGCGCAGTGGGGTCTCGCCGACGCCGAAGGCCTCCCTGGGGACGACACCTTCCGGCAGGTCCTCGCCTGGCAGTGGCGGCAGCCGGCCGGCGGTCACCTCGTCGTGGTGAACCTCGGCGACGGCGATGCCCGGGCGCGGATCCGGTTCGACGGGCGCTGGCCCGACGATCGCAGGGCCGGCGTGCGATGGGTCTTCCGCAATCTCCTCGACAACGGCTTCTCCCGGCACGACGGCGCCGCGCTCGCGCGAGACGGGCTCGAAGTCGCCCTTACTCCCTGGCAGCCTCTGGTCCTCGCGTACGAGCCGGCACCGTAGACTTGCCGGCATGACTCCTCCCGTCGTCAACGGCTCCGATATTTCCTCGATCGACGACCGTCGCGTTCTCAAGGAGTTCCGCGCCTGGGCGGAGCACGCGCTCCCCGACGATGCCTCCGAGGATGATCTGGCGGAGGCGGGCGCGTTGGTCGATCTTCTCGCGCTCGTGTTCTCCATCGCCCGCGAAGGCCAGGTCGATCCGCACGATCCCGAGAGCATCCAGGACTTCATCGACGCCCTGGACGACTCCATCGCCGAGGATCCCCGCAGGGCGGAGGACCCGGAGGTTCGCGACATGCTGCTCGGCGTGCTGGACGAGTACCTCCACTTCCGCCTGGACACCAGCGAGCAGCAGGATGCGTGGGACGCGGCGCACGAGGTGCTCGAAGAAGAGCTCTTCCCGGAGGGCGATCCGTACGCCGTGCTCTTCGAGCAGTTGGCGGCGGAGGAGACCACGTCCGACGAGGACCGTCGAGCCGCGCTCATCGAGTTGCCCGTCATCGCGGCCGTTCCGAAGCTGCTGGCGTGGATCGGCCGAGGACGCCCGGCGGCCCCCTCCGGTGGCGCCCGTCGCTCCGATATCTCCGAGGTCGCCGCGCTGCTCGGCATCGCGGCCGTCGGGGTCAACCGCAGAAGCTCCCGGACCTTCGACGAGGCCGAGCCGGGTCTCGATGTCGAGGACGTGTCGTCCGAGAAGGTGCCCCTCCAGGTGATGGCGATGAACGAGGTGCCCGAGCTCACCGCCTGGTGGGAGGCGCTGACGGCCGCGGGCGTGATCGCCCCCACCCCGTCGCGTCTGCGCCCCGGGCCGGCAGCCCCCGTCTGGCTCTCCGACGACGATGTCCCGCTGGAGTCGTTGGAAGCGGTGGCCGGGATCTTCCTCGCGACCCTGCTCACTCACGAGGTGACCTCCAGCCGCTCCGAGTTCTTCGGCGGCTGGAACACACTGACGGTGCAGGCGGTCCTCATGAATCTCATCGCCGCTCTGGTCCCGGAGGACGCAGAGTTCGTCCCGGCGGCACCCGACCCGTTCGGCCTGCTCACCCCGCGCGTCGACATCCAACTGGAAGGGATCGCTCGACAGGGCTTCATCGGCCTCACGCGCGATCGAACCATCGAGATCCCCGCCGCGCTGCGCCTGACGGTGCTGCGCGCCGTGGCCGCGGTCGGGTCCGCGCTCAACCTGCTCGACGAGGACGAAGACCTCGACGACCTGGAGGACGAGGACCTCGACGGTCTCTGGGCGCACGAAGACTTCGACGATCTCCCGGAGGACGACGGAAGCGCTGATTGACGCTCCCGCCGGCGCGGCTGTCCTTGTTCCCTTCGTCGTTCGACGTGTCGAAGAGCTGTTGCGCCGTTCACCGGATGATCATTCGACATTCACCGGGCGTCCGCCTCACGTGCTTAGGCTCGGCGTCACCATGTTTGATCTGCTGGAAGTATCCGCCACGCTCAACGCCGGACTCGTCGTCTCGTTCGTCGTCGCCGGCGCATTGGTGCTCGTCCTCCTGATGGGCTTCTCCGCGTCGCGGAGACCGCTCCGCCAGGAGGAAGATCTGGCGGCCTCGCTCGCCGGAAGAGCCGCCACGGCCGAGGCTCGGGTCACTGCCTGGGAGCGCCGTCCCGTGGGCTGCGAAGACCACCGCGCGCTGCGACTCACCCTCGCCATCGACGCGGAGGCGATGCGCTGGGAGATCGCCGTCCCGGTCGTCGTCGAGAAGGAACTGGTCGCCAACTTCTCCCCTGGCCGCACGGTGTACGTGCTCTACGATCCCGAGGACCCTTCTCGAGTGGCCATCGATCGCGACCGCAGCCCCGTCGCCATCCCGCTGACCGCCGACCTCTGACCCCCACCTACTGGGAAACGCACCAGCGACTTCCCGGCCGACCCTTCCCCTAGATGTATGATCTGATGTATGCAGAGGACCAACATCTACCTTGAGGAGCGGCAGACGGCGGCCTTGGATCGCCTCGCCGGCGACGAGGGGATATCGCGAGCCGAGCTGATCCGCCGCTTGATCGATCGAGCGCTGGGCGACTCCTCAGACGACCGCACGGCGGATCTCGACGCCATCGAGGCGTCTTTCGGGAAGATCCGCACCATCGAACACGCGCCCCGGGAAACCGATGATCGCGACCGTCACCTCGCGAGTTTGTGGAACCGTCCGTGATCCTGGTCGACACCGATGTTCTCATCTGCCACCTCCGAGGACTCGACGCCGCACGAGACTGGCTGCGGCGCACCCGCGAGAAACAACCCCTCGCGGTCAGCGTCGTCACGCTCACCGAACTGGCCAGCGGAATGCGCTCCGCCGAGCGCTACGACGTCAACCGGTTGCTCAGCGCCTTCCGGACCGAGCCCGTCACCGAGTCCATCGCCCGCGAGGCCGGTCGGCTCATGCGCGAATATCGTCGTAGCCATTCGGGGATCGGCCTCGGCGACTATCTCATCGCCGCCACCGCGTTGCATCGTGGCATCCCGCTCGCCACCTTGAACGTTCGGCACTTCCCCATGCTGGACGACCTAGAGGCACCCTTCGTTCCGTGAGTCGACGCCACTGCCTCGTCGACCGATCGCACCACGAGGCCTTCCCCCGCACATCCGCGTGCGGGCCAGGTGCGCGCACGAGCAGGTGTCAAGCCACGCAGCATCGCCTGCCTACGGACGACTGATCCGATGTCTTGCCCGTTCCCGAGCATCACCGCGTCACGCGGATCTACGCCTCAAGAAGGCCACTTTTGTGGATAGATACGCGCCGCGCACAGAAGTCGGCCACGTGAGTGCTGTGAGTCGCAATCACGAACTTGACCCCCTGGCCCTGTAGGTCTTGAAAGAGATCGAGCACGTCCGACTCCGTGGCCTCGTCCAGGGATCCCGTCGGCTCGTCCGCCAGCACGAGCCGGGGCTTACGCACGAGAGTCCTCGCTATCGCGACTCGCTGCGCCTCACCTCCCGAGAGCCTTCCTACGTTCTTTCTCTCTGCACCCGAGAGTCCCACTTGCCGGAGAAGGGCTTCGACAGCGTCGAGCGAGACCTGCCTCCGCGACATCCCCAAAGTAACGTTCTGAATAACATTCATGTCGCGCAGAAGGATACTTCGCTGCGTTATATACCCGATCTCTCTCGCACGCATGGTCGCCATGAAATCCAGCTGCTTAGGCAACACGCTCCCGCGGAACGAGTAGCTACCCTCATAATCGACATCAAGACCAGCCAGCATTCGAAGTAGCGTCGTCTTCCCGACTCCACTACGACCGAGAACCGCTAGCGATGTATCCGGCTCACCCATGGTGAGCGACACATCTTTAAACAAAGTCCTCGCCGACCCGTCCGGCTCTTGGACAACCTTCTGGTCAATACTGAGTTCAAACATTGCCCTCCTAGATCGATCGTGAATTCCAGGCCGATAAACGCACCCACCTGAGCTGAAGCAGAACATCTGCCAACACCAGAACAGAGAATGCCGCACTCACCAGGAGCAGCACGCCAAGGTCGTGTCCGACGAGCTTCCCGAATCCTCCAATAAACAGAAGGGCGGTCAGTAGATGATACGACATCGAACCAATCATGACGACCCCTGCAATTTTTCCCCGAGGGTACCCAATATTCCACATCACACCGACCCAAGGAGAACGTTTACTGGCGACGGACTTCGCCGCCCAGGCGAGAACCAAGAGAACCATGGACATCATCGCCCCCAGGACGACCAGGACCAGAATCCGGTTCTGATCGACCAGATTCTTGACAAGACGAAACTGCACCAAATAGTCAGGAACTCCGACAACGGCATAGGACTCGAAACCAGAGCGCCTGCCCGCCCTCGCAAGCTCATCGGACAGGGATGAAATCGACGCGTCCTCGGCCAATGCGACGTCACCCGAGATCATAGCGAAGGAAAGAATGCGATAGAAATCTGAATCATCCCCGACAAGATCTTGTTCGGAGATGCGGGAGGGATACGGCAGGACGATACGATCATCCAGCGAGTAGTTGATCTCCCCCTTGTAGTACATGTGGGCCTTCGGCATGAGGAACCCCACCACATTCGCGTCGAACCGCCGGCCGTAGAACTCCAAGGACAACACGTCACCCACGTCGTATAACGAGCCATAGGAACTACCAAGCACCACCGAAAGACGCCCGTCCGCATAATCCACCGCGTCCCAATCGAACTCTGCACCGTCTTCTATTCTCAAACCATAGAATTCCCAGACCGCCCGGTTCATTTGAAAACCCATGACGTCGCTCGCCTCCCCGCTGAGCACCGGGTTCCAGTAGACATTTGGAGCGGGGAGGTCGATGTCACCATAGGGAGAGAAATCATCAATTCCATCGAATCTCACAAGAGAAAGATTCTGATCGAAAGAACTCAAGAACGTCCCCGTTCGCAACTCCTGCAGTTCTTCATAAAAGCGGACTGCCCTGCTCCTACCTTCGGGCGAGTGGGAATAGGCATGGAATGAACTCGGCTCGATCAGGGTATCGGTGATCGACACGATTTCTCTTTCTGCGCTGCCTGAGAGCGCAGAACGAGACCCCTGATCGATCGTCACGAAGAACGTTCCCACGATGTATGCCACCAGGAGCAGAGCCGCCAACATGCCGCTCGCCAACAGACGGAGCGGCGCCCCCCTCTTGATCTCATTCAGTAATTCCATTGCTCCTTCTTTCCGAAGAGACGCCGGAGGAGGGCACCGAGAAACGATGCCAGGGAAAGCACCAAGGCCAGCAGGACCAATACTGCCCCCCGGTTCTGCGAGGCCGACCCTCCTAGGAACGCCAGGATCCCTAAGGAGAAGCCGAACGCGACACAGCTCGCCAATAGGTAGAAACCGGCCGAAGCGTAAACGATCCGGTATCGCCTGACCCCCAGGATCCAACTCACCTCAGCCCATTTGACGAAGTAGGATTCGATCACCAGGCCGACAAGAACCGCTCCGACCACCAAGCACACCACCCCCAGGCGGACCAGTAGCGGCGACACCACATCTATGTTGCTGCGGCCCGCGACCCCCGGTTCGGCCGCAGTCATATGAGTCAGGTCGTAATGGTCAGCCAGGTATCGCGACACCTGCGCCCCGTCGAAAACGACCTTCACCGGCGAAACTCCGGTGAACAGTTCCTCGTCGAGAACAAGGGCATCGAGGGAGAGGAGACTATTCTCAGTCCTTCCCAGGCCGCCAACAACAACATATGCGGTATCGCCATACTCAAATAGCATTTGCCCATCCTCAAAGAGAATGGGGACGGCGGCTCCAACGGCAGCGACAGCTACGTCACCATCGTCGAACCCTCGTCCACGCCAGAGCGGAAACCTGATGGCCTGTGGATTCGAGGCAATAGCCGCCCTGACTCGCCCACCGTCAGACAACTCGATGAAAGCCCGAGCATCCCCACCGACAGCCTTGACCACCTCGGCAGCCTCACGAGGAGACATGACAAGAGATACCGCATCCGCGGAATAGAGATTTCCACCTTCAAGGCGGATGGACTCCTGAGCATCTTGATAGAGACAGAGAACCGCCGCAAGCAACGAGATCAAGAACAGCATCAACGTCGATACGGAACGCTTGGCGAACGTCAACTTCCACCTATCGCGACCCACTGGGCCCCTCGTCGAAACTCCACAGCTATCCACGAGCCCTCCGCACGGAAGGGCACACGCGGAGCGCGGCGTCCGCTCAGGAGTTGTCAACAGATCGCGGTCGCCGCACCCCTTGAATTGAACACGACGCGCGACTAGGTCCGCTATAGCACTTTAGGGTAGGTGCGGGCGGTTTCCCACCAGAGCTTCGGCTCCTTGCCAAGCCCCGGTTACAGGATTCCGACTCGGATGGCCTTGGCGACAGCAGAGGCGCGATCACGAGCGTCCAGCCGAACGAAAATGGCGGTGAAATGCTTCTTCACGGTCTCGATGCTACAACCGAGTCGTTTAGCCACCAGCTCATTGGAACAGCCTTGGCTGGCGAGCCTGAGTACCTCGTACTGCCGTGGAGTTAACTGATCCACGCTGGGAGCATGGTCTGCGAAATCCTCTGTCAATCTTCGGCCAGGTGACTCCGAGAAGACCAACTGGCCGGTTGCAGCAAGACGGAGGAGGAGAGCCATCCGAGCCGGCGGGTCGTGTTTCACCAGATAACCACGCGCACCACAATCCAAGGCGTCACGAAGTGACGCACCAGTATCGATCGACGTGTACATCACGACCGGCAACTCCGGGTGGAGACCTCCTACTCGTAGTGCGAACTCATACCCAGACATCACTGGCATGTTCACGTCCACGACCAAGACGTCCGGCAGCTGATCCCGCCGAGAAAGGAAGTCAGCAGCCTCACCTGCTCCAGTAGCGACCCAGATCACCTCGACGCCATGCAACGCCAATAATTCCGGCAACTCGGCGAGAAGCACGGGGTCATCGTCAACGACCGCTACACGCAAGTCACCCATTCTTCATCTCGCTTCTGACCGGCAGTTCCATCCTCAATATCCATGCACCATCCTCAGGTTTCGCCTCAAATCTACCTCCCTCACTCTGCACCCGTCTAGCCAGACTACGAAGGCCCAGGCCGGAGGCTTCCGTGACGACGGAGGGCGTGGGCGGCAACTGGTTTATCATCGCCAAGGTCAACCACCCACCCGTATTGTCCGCTGATATATGCGCAGGTCCTCCCGGGGCACCGTAGCGAAGTACATTTGCCACGGCTTCCCCGAGCACGAGATGAGCGGTGTGGCGTCCTGGAAGCAGGATTGCACATCCTTCCTGCGCATCGAGCGAGGCGATAAATCCGGCCTTCTCCAGAGTCTCACGCGCACGCATCAGACTGATCACCAAGGACTCGCGCCCCGTGGGCCGAACCGACTCACCATCGTCAAGAACACGAACTACGGATCGCAACTCGTCAAGCGCGACGGTGAGGTTGCTCTCGACCATCTCAAGTGATGACCTGCTGTCTTCATTGATCGGCGCACGTCGCAGAACGGCCCGAACGAGCATGGCCGCCTGGGTCAAGACGGCGGCCGCTCCGTCATGCATATTGGCCGCCAGCGATTGACGCTCGGCTGCCCGCTGGAGTGCGTGCAACTCCTGAAGACTCTGTTTGCCCTCAGCCTGGCCTCGAATGAACATCCCCAACAAGGAAAGGGACCAGATATAGGTCACCAGGACGAAGGAGCTACCCGGATCCTCGATCCAATCAACAATCGAACCCAGAGTAAGCACTCCGGCTACACAAAGGCCAGGCCACCCAGGCCGTCGAAAGTTGACCTCTACACAAAGAGGCAGGAGCACGAACCATAGGCCGCTATTGAAGTGACCGGGAAAGGCGAGAAGGCCTAGATATCCGGCGACAACGGCACTGACGCCGACAATCCACCAGTTCGTCCAGACCAGCGACGCGAACCCTGTCATCGCGATCCCGAACGGCAGCCATTCGGCGCTCACGACCTCACCCGACGACCAGAGTCGGTACTGAACCACGACGGCCCATATCGCGAAAGCGCTCAAAAGCATACGCGTGATGAATCGCCATGGCAATCCGACGTGAGCGTTCATGTTTCAGATCCTACGATTCGGGGTCTCGTCGGTGTTCCGAGACGGCGACTGCACGTCAGGATACCGATCGTCCCATGGAGAAGCCGCGGGGGTAGCGCCAACAGGTCTCCTCACGCAGGCGAGGTGCATGTCAAGAGCACGGCGTTACTTGAGCAGCGAGTTCAGAGTGACGGCGCCGCTCATAACCGGTCCTTGATCGCCACGAACAGCTCATAGGGGCTATGTCGATTCGAACAGATCGGGAAGAGCGACGGGTCAGTGGCCGCGGTCGATCCACTCCTGCAGGTGCGGCGCCTCGTCGCCGATCGTCGTCGAGTCGCCGTGGCCGGTGCGCACGATGGTCTCCGCGGGCAGGGATAGCAGTCGTTCCCGGATCGACTCGATGATCGTCGGGAAATCGCTGTAGCTGCGACCGGTCGCGCCAGGGCCGCTCCGGAAGAGCGTGTCCCCGGAGAAGACCGTCCCCAGGGCGGGCGCGTAGAAGCAGGTCGACCCCGGCGAGTGGCCCGGGGTGTGCAGCGCGTGCAACTCGACCGCCGCGACGGTGAAGACGTCCCCGTCGGCGATCTCACCATCGGGCGCCTCGTCGTGAACGGAGTCCCACAGCATCCGGTCTTCCTGGTTGAGCCGGATCGGCGCCCCGAGCAGCCCGGCGGTCTCGCGCGCCGCACGGATGTGGTCGTCGTGACCGTGGGTGAGCAGGACCACGAGCGTCTTGCGCTTCCCCACCGCCTCGGCGATGGCCGCCGGATCGTGCGCGGGATCGATCACGATCACCTCCGCGTCGTCGCCGACGATCCAGACGTTGTTGTCCACCTCCCAGGTTCCGCCGTCCAGCGAGAACGTGCCGCTGGTGACCAGGTTCTCAATGGTCGCCGCCATGGTCTCTCCCCTCACAACTCGACGACGGAACGCAGCACGGTGCCGTGATGCATCTTCTCGAACGCAGCCTCGACGTCGCCCAGCCCGATCCGCTCGCTGACGAAGCCTTCCAGATCGAGCCGGCCCAGCTTGTACTGCTCGATCAGCATCGGGAAATCGTGGCTCGGCAGGCAGTCGCCGTACCAGGACGACTTCAGCGCCCCGCCCCGGCCGAACACATCGAGCAGCGGCAGTTCGAGCCGCATCTCGGGCGTGGGCACGCCGACCAGCACGACGCGGCCGGCGAGGTCGCGCGCGTAGAAGGCTTGGCGGTAGGTCTCGGGTCGGCCGACCGCCTCGATGACCACGTCGGCTCCGAAGCCCCCGGTGGCGGCCCGGATGGCCTCCACCGGGTCCTCGGAACGCGAGTTCACGACGTGCGTCGCGCCGAACCGCCGCGCCTGCTCCAGCTTGGCGTCGTCGATGTCCACCGCGACGATGGTCGTTGCGCCCGCGAGCTGCGCACCCGCGATCGCCGCCGTCCCCACTCCGCCGCAGCCGATCACGGCGACGGACTCGCCGCGCTTCACCTCTCCGGTGTTGATGGCGGCACCGATGCCGGCCATGATGCCGCAGCCCAGCAGGCCGACCGCCGCGGCGTCGGACTCCTCGTCGATCTTGGTGCATTGTCCCGCCGCGACGAGGGTCTTCTCGACGAACGCCCCGATTCCGAGGGCGGCGGACAGCTCGGTGCCGTCCTCGAGGGTCATCTTCTGGGTGGCGTTGTGGGTGTTGAAGCAGTACTTGGCCTGCCCCTTGGCGCAGGCCCGGCACTGCCCGCAGACGGCGCGCCAGTTGAGGATCACCCGGTCCCCGACGGCGACCTCGGTCACGCCGTCACCCACCGCCGCGACCCTGCCGGTGGCCTCGTGCCCCAGCAGGAAGGGGAAGTCGTCGTTGATGCCGCCCTGCTTGTAGTGCAGATCCGTGTGGCAGACGCCGCAGGAGATGATGTCGACGACGGCCTCCCCCGGGCCCGGGTCCGGCACGATCACCGTCTCGATGGTCGCCGGCGCGTCCTTCTCCCGCACGACGACGCCTTGTACCCGATAAACCATGTGCGCTCCTCACCATCGAAACCGGACGCGACCGCGCTCGGGTCGCGTCCGGTCAGGCTATCCGGAACAGTCCCGCAACGGAACAGCTGGCGTCTCGCGTCGCCGAACACTAGTCGATCGAATATCCCATTCCCCTGACGGTGCGAACCGCGCGAGGCCCCAGCTTGCGCCGCAGCCTCCCGATGTAGACCTCGACGATGTTCGAGCCCGGGTCGTATCCGAAACCCCAGACGTGGGAGAGCAACTGCTCACGGGACAGCACCTGGCCGCGATGCCGCAGCAGGACCTCCATCATCGTGAACTCTCTCGCGGTCAGTTCGATCGGTTCCTCCTCGACGCTCGCCCGTCGCGTGCGCAGATCGAGAGACACGGAGCGGCCCCACAGGACGGTCGCTTCCGGGGAATGCCCGTCGCGCAGTTGCACCCGGATCCGCGCGAGCAACTCATCGAACGAAAAGGGTTTGGTGATGTAGTCGTTGGCCCCTGCGTCCAGTCCGTCGATCTTGTCGCGCACGTCCTCTCGCGCGGTCACGATGATGATCGGCGCCTTGCAGCCGTCTGCGCGCAGACGAAGGATCAGGTCGAGACCGTCGAGGTCTGGCAGGCCGAGGTCCAGCAGGATCACGTCGAAGACATCCGCGCGCGCCGCCCCCCTCGCGTCCCTGGCCGAGGGCGCCGTCGCCACGGCAAACCCATTGGATCGCAGGCCCCGTTCCAAGAACGAGGCGAGCCGCGGCTCGTCCTCGACGACCAACACGCGCTTCATCATTCCTCCGGTATATCGGGCTGATCGACGGGCAGGGTGATCGTGAAGCACGCCCCTCCCGACGGCGAGCTGCCGACGCCGATTCCGCCCCCGCGCGTCTCGGCAATGGTCTTGGCGATGGCCAGCCCGAGCCCGGTGCCGGTGCCCGGGCCCACGTCTCGCCCTCGCTTGAAGGGGGCGAAGATCCGCTCCCTTTCCTCCTCCGGCACTCCGGGCCCGGAATCGCCGACCCAGAGCACCGCGGTGCCGGCCGTGCAACGGGCACCCAGGAGGATCTGATCACCCGGAGAGGTATAGCGCACCGCGTTGTCGAGAAGCACCACCATGGCCTGAGTCAGTCGCTGCCGGTCCGCCACCACCTTTCCGGCCTCCGCGTAGTCGGCGAGCCACTCCCGATCACCCAGGCGCCGGGCCTTGCTCAGGAGTTCCTGGATCAGGTCCGCGAGATCGACCGTCTCCAGCAGCAGGAAGCCACGGCGCTCCGCCCGAGCCAGGGTGAGAAGGTCGTCGATGAGCCTGCTCATCCGACGGTGTTCGTCGCGCACGATGACCAACGACTCTCGATTCTCCTCCGTCTCCGCAACGAACTCCAGGTGGCCGGAGGCGATCGCCAGCGGGGTGCGCAGTTCGTGTCCCACGTCCCGAAGCAGCCGGTGCTGCGCGGCGAAGGCGGTGTCGAGCCGGTCCAGCATCTCGTTGAAGGTATGCCCGAGTTCGGCGAACTCGTCCGCGCCGGAGACAGCGATACGCCTGCTCAGGTCGGTCTCCGAGATGCGGCGCGCGGTGGCGGTCAGCCGGCGCATGGGCGCGAACACCCTTCCGGCTACGACGAACGCCACCACCGAGCCTGCCAGGATCAGCACGAGGCTCATGGCGATCAAGGTTCGGGTGACCGAACCGATCTCGGCCTGTTCCTCGGCGAGATGGGCAGCGGCGACGAAGTGACCGCTCTCCCCCTTCAACGTCACCGGTTCCACCACGTAGCGGACCTGCCCCGAGGGAAGGTTCAGCGAGCCGCTGACCCGGGTATCCACCGCCGCGATCCGCTCCACGAAGGCCCGATCGGTCGCGAGGTCGTGCCCCATCTGGCCGGCGCCGACGGAGGCGTGGACCTCGCCCTCGACCAGCGTCAGGATCCACTCCCCGGTTTCCGGGGGATCGACGGCGAGGAAGGTGTCGAAGAGCTCGTGCAAGCCGTCGCCGGGTCCGAGGGCGAACCTCCCCTCGGCGCCGTCGTCGTCCTCGTCGAACAGAAGGTTTATCTCGGCGACCTCCGCGTGGAGCTGGCTCAGTGTGCGGTCCTCCAGTTGGGCGTAGAGAAGGGCGCGTGCGGCGACGACGACCAACGCGGTGCCCAGAACCAGCACGGCGACGATCGAGATCACCAGGCGCAGCCGGGCGCCGTTGCGCCTCCACCACGCAACGTCCTCTCCCCGGCCCCTCACGGCTTCACTTTAGAGTCCTGGCGAGCGCGGAGATGAAAATAATTTCATCTTGCGCTCATCGTCGTTTCATCTGGTCGTCCCACACTGGGACAGTTCGAGGAAAGGAACGCCACATGTCCATGCCGGTTCGCCCACTCACCCGACTCGCGTTGGCGGCGGCCGCGACGTTGGCCGTCGCCGGCTGCGGGAGCCCCTCGACAGGTCCCGCGGAAAGCCCGGCCGCACCGCCCAGCGCCACCGAGACCTCCGCCACGCCCGTCGAGACGGAGGCGCCTCCCACCTCGGAGGCGCCAGAGGAGACCCCCAGCCCCTCTATCGAGGACTCCACCAGCCCCGCCGAGAACGGAGCACCGACGCACACGGACGACGCGGCGCGCGCCGCCCAGGGTGCCTTGGCCGCCGTTCCCGGAGATGTCATATCGATCGACCGCGAAGGCCGCGACCTCTGGAGCGTCGAGGTGCGAACCGTCCAGGGCGAGGGTGTCGAACTCTACGTCGAGGCGAGCACGGGTGTGGTGCAACGGCAGCAGTCGCAGCGGCTGCCCGCCGAAGCCCGGGACTCTGCCCCGGCGGTCACCGCCGTCGAGGCCATCGAGATCGCCCTCGGCGCACTGCCGAACAGCACCGTCTGGGAGGTCGATCTCGACACCAAGCGCGGCACCGTGGTCTGGGAGATCCTCGTGCGCGACGGGGTGAGACTGACGGAGTTCTACATCGATGCCGCCACCGGCGAGATCCTCAAGCAGGAGACCAGCGACTAGATGATTGAGTCCAAGGGGCTGTGTGTCGGCATGGTGTCGTCGTAGCCCTGCTGCTCGACGCCTGTCTTTGTGCTCGACGCCAGCCTTGGTGCTCGACGCCAGTGTTACTGCAAGTCGCCAGCCGTATACGGCTGGCGACTTGCACTATGCCAGGCGTCACGCATTAAGCCAGACGTCACGCACCACACCGGAGCTACCATCCGCCCACCTAAACCGCTGATCGGGAAGGCCTCCCGTGGGGAACAGCCGGCCGCCCTACTGCATATCCTCGAGCTCGCGTCCGCGGGTCTCCTTGACGAAGGTCCAGACGAAGATCAGGGACAGCAGAGCCATCGTCGTGTAGAGGCCATAGGCGACGCCCAGGCCCACCTTGGCCAGCGAGGGGAAGGAGACCGAGACCAGGAAGTTCGCGCCCCACTGGGCCGCGGCCGCCACGGAAATGGCGTAGGCGCGGATCCGGTTGTTGAACATCTCGCCCAGCAGCACCCAGACGACCGGGCCCCAGCTCATGCCGAAGAACACCACGTACAAGTTGGCGGCGACGACGGCGACGACACCGGCGGTGGTGCCCACCAGATCGGGTTGCGTCGATCCGTCCGCGAGAGTCTTCAGCGGCGCGGTGCCGAAGATGTAGGCCATGGTGCCGAGGGTGGCGATCATGCCCGCCGACCCGATGAGCAGCAGCGGCTTGCGCCCGATCTTGTCGACCAACGCGATGGCGACGACCGTGGTGACGATGTTGACCACGGAGGTGAAGACGCTGGTGAGCAGCGCGCTGGACTCCTCGAACCCGACGGCCTGCCACAGCACCGACGAGTAGTAGAAGATCACGTTGATGCCGACGGCCTGCTGGAAGATCGAGAGGATGATGCCGATCCACACGATGGGAAGCAGCCCGAACCGGCCGCCGAGCAGCACCTTGATGGTCTGCTTCTTTCCGGCGTCGGCGGCCATGGAGGCCTGGATCTCGGCGATCTTCGCCTGAGGGTCGCCGCCCACGTAGTGCTCCAGCACCCGCTCGGCCTCGTCGAGACGTCCCTGGCTCACCAGGTACCGGGGCGATTCGGGGATCATCGATGCCAGCACGCCGTAGACGATCGCGGGGATGCACTCGGCCATGAACATCCACCGCCACGCCTCCAAGCCGAACCACAGTTCGTTGATGGCGCCGCCCGCGGCCTGGGCGAGGGCGTAGTTGCTGAGCAGCGAGACGAAGATGCCGACCACGATCGCCATCTGCTGCAACGAGCCGAGCCGGCCTCGGATGCTGGCGGGCGACACCTCGGCGATGTAGGCCGGGGCGATCACGCTCGCCGCACCGACCGCGAGGCCGCCGATCAGCCTGAACACCGTGAGCGAGTAGATGTCCCAGGCGAAGCCACAGGCGAGAGAGGTGGCGAAGAACAGCACCGCAGCGATCTGCATCACCCTGATCCGGCCGTACTTGGCCGAGATCGGCCCGGCGAACCACGCGCCGACGGCGCACCCGAGGAGCGCGCCCGCCACGGAGAAGCCGAGCAGCACCTCGCCCACTCCGCTCCAGACCTCGACGGCACCGACCGCACCATTGATCACAGCCGTGTCGAACCCGAAAAGGAAACCTCCCATGGCAGCGGCGACGGCGATCATGATCACTCTGGAAATCGGCGGCATCATCTCGATCGTTCCCGCCTGGCTTCGTCCTGCACTCATCGTCTGCACCAACCTCGTTCGCTGCCCTCATCGCTCCCTCGTCCACAAGGGGCGATGTATCGATTCCGAGTAGTCTGGCTCATGACCAGGGGCAACTTCCCCGCGTCGGTACGAAAAATCGACGCGACGAGGCGTGCGCGCGGGGTTGGCTAACCCAGGTTGGTGAGTTCCACGGAGACGAACATGTCGGAGCCGCTTGAGCCGGCGTAGACGCCGCGCAGCGGGGGCACGTCGGAGTAGTCGCGGCCATGCCCGACGTAGACGTGGAGTTCGCCGATCTCGACCAGGTTGGTGGGGTCGTACCCGCGCCACTCCCCCGCGAACCATTCCACCCAGGCGTGGGACTCGCCGACGACGGGCTTGCCGATGGGCGCCTCGCGATCGGGATGCAGGTACCCGGAGACGTAGCGGGCGGGAATGCCCGCCGCCCGCAGGACGCCGAGCGAGACGTGCGCGATGTCCTGGCACACCCCCGTCCGGGCGCGCCAGGCCTCCTGCGCCGTGGAATGCACCCCGGTGACGCCGCGCCGGTACTCCATCGCTTCACCGACGCCCTGGCAGATGGCCAACGCCGTCCGGTCGACGTCGTGTCCCTCGGCCTTGACCTGGGCGGCGAGGGCCTCCATGTCGTCGTCGGTGGCCGTGGCGGCGGTCTGTTCGAGGCACTCGGTGAGGGTGATCGAGGTGGGGATGCGCCGGGCCAGTTCCGCCCAGCCCATGTCGAGAGGGCGGGTCGGGCGGGACCGGGTGTCCACGATGCTGGTCGCCCGGACCGAGAGTTCCTCGTGGGGGGTGAGCACCTCGAAGGTCGAGACGGTGGTGCCCCAGTAGTCGGAATAGGTGTTGCGGCTGGCGTCGGCGGAGATCTCCAGGGAGGTCTCCAGCACGAACTGCCCCTCGCGGGTGTGCGGGTGCATCCTCGCCTCGTTGTACGACGCGGTGGCCGGCTTCTCGTAGCGGAAACCGGTGCGGTGAACGATTCTGAGCCGGCTCACAGCGCCTCCTCGATCCAGATCGGCATGGCCATCGACGGGAAGTAGCGCTCCCTGATGGCGTCGCTCACCGACGCCACCCCCAGCTGGACGTCCTTCATGCTCTCCGGGAGATTGCGCAGGATGTCGTCGATGTAGCGGTACTCCAGCTCGGAGCGGATCCGCCCCAGGCGACGCCGGGGCCGGCTGGGCGCGCCGGTGCCGCTGGACGGGTCGATGCCGCGCAGGCATTCCTCCGCGCTCAGGAAGCTGGCCAGCACCGAGCCCGGGAAGAGCCGGTCGACCAACAGGAACTCGACGGCGGACGAGGCCGTCGGCACGGACCGATAACTGCGCAGGTGCGCCTCGTAGCCGCCGCAGCTGCGCAGCAGCGCCGACCAGTTCGACGCACCGGCGCCGGTGACCGAGGTCGTCGTCAGCAGCCTGGCCGTCATGTCCGCCCGCTCCAAGGAGCGTCCCAGCGAGAAGAAGAGCCACGCCTCGTCGCGGCTCATCGCGGAGTCCACGAGGCCCAGCGCCAGCGCGGTGCGGGTGCGCACCCAGCGGAAGAAGGTGTGCGTACGATCTGCAGGGATGCGCAGCGGCATACGGTTGTTGGTCTCGTTGAGCGTCTCCCACAGCTCGGTGGAGATGATCTCGCGCGCCCGTCGGGCGTTCTCCCGGGCGGAGCTGATCGAATGCGCGATCGACGCGGTGTGCTCGCGGTCGAGCACCAACTGGCGCACGACATCCGTGCGAGTGGCGCGGCCGCCGTCGACGGCCGGGGCGCCCATGACGGCCAGCAGCGCCGAACACATCGTGGGTTCCTCCACCCGGGGGTCCTCCAGGAGGAGCTGCAGGTGAACGTCGAGCAGCCGCGCGGTGCCGTCCGCGCGCTCGACGTAGCGTCCGATCCAGAACAACGCCTCGGCGATGCGGCTCAGCATGACCCTGCCCCCTGTTGTTGCTGTTGCTGCTGTTGCTGGTGCCGCGCCTCGACGTCCTCGTCCTGGGGCGAGGACATGAACGGGGTGTGGGGGTCGCTCACCTGTCCGTCGGCGCCGAGGAGCGGGGAGCCGACGAGTTCCGCCTCGTCATTGGCGGCGTTGGCGAGCGACGGCCACCGGTCCAGCACCCAGGTGTCCTTGGAACCGCCGCCCTGGCTGGAGTTGACCACCAGCTGTCCCTCCGGCAGCGCGACGCGGGTCAGTCCGCCGGGCAGCACCCACACGTCGTCCCCGTCGTTGATCGCGAACGGGCGCAGGTCGCAATGCCGCGGCCGGAATCCGTCCTCGACGAGGGTGGGGCTGGTGGACAGCAGCACCACCGGCTGCGCGATCCAGCCGCGCGGGTCGGCCAGAAGGGTCTTCCTGAGCGTGTCCAACTGCTCCCGCGACGCGTCCGGACCCACGACGATGCCCTTGCCGCCCGAGCCGTCGACGGGCTTGACGACCAGTTCGTGGAGCCGGTCGAGCACCTCCTCCAGCGATTCGGGCTCCTCCAGGCGCCAGGTGTCGACGTTGGGCAGGATCGGCTCCTCGCCCAGGTAGTAGCGGATCAGGTCGGGCACATAGGTGTAGACGAGCTTGTCGTCGGCAACCCCGTTGCCCACCGCGTTGGCGATGGTGACGTTGCCCAGACGGGCCGCCAGCATCAAGCCGGGCGCGCCCAGCACCGAGTCGGGGCGGAAGGCCAGCGGATCGAGGAACTCATCGTCGACGCGCCGGTAGATCACGTCGACCCGGGTGGGGCCGGCCGTCGTGTGCATCCAGACCCGGCCGCCGGAGCAGAACAGGTCACGGCCCTCCACCAGCTCCACTCCCATCAGGCGGGCGAGCAGGCTGTGCTCGTAGTAGGCGGAGTTGAATACGCCCGGGGTGAGAACAACGACGGTGGGGTCGCTGACACCGTGCGGCGCGGACGCCCGCAGCGCCTGGAGGAGACGCTCGGGGTAGTCGGCGACGGGGCGCACCCGCAGGCTGGTGAACAGCTCCGGCAGCGTCTGCGCCATCACCCGTCGGTTGGAGAGCACGTAGCTCACTCCGCTGGGCACCCGGGCGTTGTCCTCCAGGACTCGCCAGATGCCGCCCTCGTCGCGGATGATGTCGATGCCGGAGACGTGGACCCGGACGCCGTTGGGTCCGGTCACGCCCGCCGCCTGGCGGTGGAAGTGCGTCGACGAGCTGATCAGCGAGGCGGGGATGACGCCGTCGTGTACCGCCGAGCGTCGCCCATAGATGTCCGCGAGGAAAGCCTCGAGCGCGCGCACGCGCTGCGACACCCCCGATTGGACGTAGCTCCAGTCGTCGGCCGAGACCACCCGCGGCACGACGTCGAGCGGGAACGGGCGCTCCTCCCCCGCGAAGTCGAAGGTGACGCCCTGGGCGAGGTAGGAACTGGCGAGCGCATCGGTGCGGGCGCGCAGTTCCTCGTCGTCGAGCCGCTCCAGGGCGGTGATCAGTTCACGGTAGGGCTCCCGCACACCGGCTCCCTGGCCGGCGGCGGGGAACATCTCGTCCCACGGCTGCCCGCGATGGCGCCGGGGCCCGCTACGCACGTCGTAGCCGTCGAAAAGCGTCTGCATGAAAGGAATCATGGGGAGCTTCCATTGCGGTCGCGTAACACTGTGAGAACGGTCGCGCAACAGCATGCATATATGGTTACAGTGGCCTCGTCACACTCGTCTTGGAGGCATCATGTCCGACACCGTTTCTTCCCCCGTGGCGTCGATCTTCAAACTGGGCCGCGCGGCCCTCCTGGTCGCCGGCCTGTCCTCGCTGATCTTCGGCATCCTGATCCTGGTCTGGCCGACGAAGACCGCCGTCGTGGTCACCGGCCTGCTGGCCATCCAGGTGCTGATCAGCGGCATCTTCTACCTCGCCCTCGGCCTGGGCAACAAGGAGCTCAGCACGGGCGGCCGCGTCGGCCACTCCCTGCTCGGCGTCTTGTACATCGTCGGCGGCATCGTCGCCTTCTTCCAGCTGCAGGCCGCCGCCGCGGTGCTCGCCGTCTTCATCGCGATCATGATCGGCGTCCTCTGGGTGATCGAGGGCTTCGTGTCCCTCTTCTCGCTGGGCAAGGCGTCATCGAAGGTCTGGACCGTGATCTTCGCGATCATCTCGATCATCGCCGGCTTCACCCTGCTCAGCAGCCCGCTGTGGAGCGCGCTGTTCCTGTGGTGGCTGTTGGCCATCGGCCTGATCGTCATGGGCGTCCTGAACGTCTTCCGCGCCCTCTTCACCGATCGCGGAGCCAGCGAGTAGCCCGAATACACCGTCAACGGGGCTGGATCCGTCGCTATAGCGACGGATCCAGCCCCGTTGCTTGGCGCCATGGCGATCCTGGTGATGTGATCTCGTGGCGCCGATCTCATCGCAGCTTCGGGGTGCGACGCCTCCGCCAGGAGACCCGCGGGCGGAGCGAGCCCAGGCTGCGCGAGATCCGGTAGTCGATCCGATCGTCCAGATAGGACCTCAGCTTCGGATGCTCGGGCATGGTCTCGAAGATCTCGCCCGAGATGTGGATGGCAGCCTGAGAGAGCCGTTCCGCCCTCCGCGCGCGATCGTTCTTGCGCACCTCATGACGCAGACCACGCAGGGTGGCGATGCACATCAGGAGCAGGATCACGCTGAAGGGAAGCGCCGTCGCCAAGGACGCGGCCTGCAGCGACCCGAGCCCTCCGGCAACGAGCAGCGCAATGGCGACCGTGCCCTCGACGGCTGACCACAGCACCCGCGACCAGGTAGGCGGATTCGGGTGCCCGCCCGAGGCGAGCATGTCGACCACCAGGGAGCCCGAGTCCGACGAGGTGATGAAGAAGATCGCCACCAGGACGATCGCCATCACGGAGAAAACTCCTCCGAGCGGCAGGTCCGCGAGCAGGCGGAAGAGCGCTCCGTCCACCGCGACGGCGCCGTCCTCCACGAGATCGCCCTGGCCGAAGAGCTGTCGGTGAAGGCCGGACCCGCCCAGCACGGAGAACCAGACGAAGCCGACGAGCGAGGGCACCAGCAGAACGCCCGCGATGAACTCGCGCACCGTCCTCCCCCTCGAGATACGAGCGATGAAGACGCCGACGAAGGGCGCCCAAGAGATCCACCAGCCCCAATAGAAAATGGTCCAGTCCGCGAACCAAGCGTGCCCTTCGTCGCCGCGAAATGCTCCGATATCGAAGGTCATGTGCAGCACGTTGCCGAGGTATACCCCGAGAGACTCGACGAAGTTCTCCAACAGGAACAACGTCGGTCCCAGAAGCAGCATGCTGATCATCAGCAGACCCGCCAGCGACAGGTTGATGTTGGAAAGCCACTTGATCCCGGCGCCGATGCCACTGACCACCGACAACGTCGCCAGGAACGTGATCACAACGATCAGGATCACCAGCAGGCTCAGATCCGCTTCGTCGACGATGCCGATCGCCTGCATGCCTGCCGAGATCTGTTGCACCCCCAAGCCCAGCGAGGTGGCGATACCGAAGACCGTGCCGAAGATCGCCAAGATGTCGATCAGGTCGCCGGCCCACCCCTTGACCCGGTCACCGAGGAGGGGCTCCAGCGCCCACCGGATCGACACCGGACGCCCCCGCCGATGGATGGCATACGCCAGCGCCAGGCCGATCACCGCGTAAATCGCCCACGGATGCAGACCCCAATGTACGAAGACCTGAGCCATGGCCAGCCCTGCGAGATCGGCCTGATCACCTTCCCAGCCGGGCTTCGGAGCCACCGTGGCATAGATCAACGGCTCGCCCACACCGTAGAACACGAGTCCGATCCCCATACCCGCGGCGAAGAGCATCGAGAACCAGGACAGCAGGCCGAACTCCGGCTCCTCGTCATCGCGCCCGAGCTTGACCGTACCGAGCCGGGAGAAACCGATGAAAAGCACGAACGCAACGAAGCTCCCGATGAGCAGCACGTAGTACCAGCCCAGGCTGGCGACGATCCAGTCCTGAACACCGCCGAAGACCGTAGCCGTGGCCTCCGGCATCAGGATCGCCACAGCCGCCACCACGACGATCACCGCGAGCGCCGGCCAGAACACGGCGGGGGCCACCCCTCCTCGCCCCAGGCGCACCCCCTGCCGGCGCAGCTTGTCATCGATCTGTTCATCGGAGTCGTGCTCCACGATGTGCATATCGGCGGGCACCATTGCCACGCCTGAGCCGGCCGCCGTCGGCTCCTGGTGCGGGCCTTCCCCTGCCTGTCCAACTGGATCGGCCGGGGCAGCAGCGCTCCGAGCCGAGTCGTCCATGTGTTCCGTATCCGCGATCTTCACCACTAGTCACATTCCTAAAAATTCCGGTCTTCTCCTCCACCCTCCTAGACCGGCGGAAAAGACGCAACCCTAAGCGGAGCGCAACCCGCCGTGTCCCATTGATCTTCCGCCCGGGTAGCGTGGAGGAATGAGCGAGCAGGCCGAGCATTCGACGGGCGGGGTCTACTCCGTCAAGGGCAAGGAGTTCACCCGCGACTCCCGCTACATCACGACGCGCATCATGCGGACGCCCGGGCCCGGCGACTACCCCGTCGAGCCGGGCCGGTACCGGCTGATCGCGGCCTACGCCTGCCCTTGGGCGAACCGGGCGATCATCGACCGCGAGCTGCTCGGGCTGCAGGGCGTCATCTCGATGGGCAACCCCGGCCCCACGCACGACGCCGATTCGTGGACCTTCGACCTCGACCCGGGCGGCGTCGACCCGGTCCTCGGCATCCACAAGCTCAAGGACGCCTACCTCGCGCGCTTCCCCGACTACCCGCGCGGCATCACCGTGCCGGCCCTCGTCGACGAGGGCACGGGAGAGGTCGTCACCAATGACTTCGCGCAGATCACCGAGGACCTCTTCTTCGAATGGCGCGACTTCCACCGCCCCGACGCCCCGGACCTCTGGCCGGCCGACGCGCGCGAGGAGATGGAGAAGGTGATGCGCCGCGTCTACACCGAGGTGAACAACGGCGTCTACCGCTGCGGCTTCGCGGGCTCACAGGAGGCCTACGACGAGGCTTTCGACCGGCTCTTCACCGCGCTCGACTGGCTGGAGGAACGCCTCGGCCGCACCCGGTACCTGATGGGCGAGACGATCACCGAGGCCGACGTGCGGCTCTTCACGACGCTGGTGCGATTCGACCCCGTCGACCACGGCCACTTCAAGTGCAACCGCAACACGCTCACCGAGATGCCGAACCTTTGGGGCTACGCCCGCGACCTGTTCCAGACGCCGGGCTTCGGCAACAACGTCGACTTCGGCCAGATCAAGGATCACTACTACAAGGTGCATCTCGACCTGAACCCCAACGGCATTGTGCCGAAGGGCCCCGATCTGAGCGGCTGGCAGACCCCGCCCGGCCGCTGCTGACCCCCGAGCCGTCGGCCAGCGCCGACGACCTCAACTCACCTCGGTCAGGCGAAGGCCCGGCTCCACCGTGTCCGGGGCCGAGCCGGCCTGGGACAGCAGGCGGTGGTGCGAGACGAAGCGGAACCGGTCGCCGCGGAACACCGAGCGCGTCCACTCCACCACGGCGCCGCGCTCGTCCCAGCCCGTGCGGTGGACGAGCAGCATCGGCAGCCCCGTCTCGACGCCCAGAAGGTTCGCCTGCAAGGGGTCGGCCAGGACCGTCTCCACCGCATCCTCGACGGTGACGATCTCCTTGCCGTAGACCTCGCGCAGGGTGCGATACAGCGAGCCGAACTCATCCAGGCGGTTCGCCAAGCCGGGCAGCGGCCCCGGAAGATGGGCGACCTCGTGCGCGATCCGCTCCTCCCCCACGGTCCTGACCCGTTCCACGCGATGCACCGGCGACCCCGCAGGGATCTGGAGGTGACGCGCCACGTCGGCGTCGGCGAGCAGCTCGCGATTGTCGAGCACCACGCTGCCGGGACGCCAGCCCTCGGAGCCCAGGTCCTGCGAGAACGACGTGAGGGGGCGCACCTGCATCAGCTTCGGCCGCGCGACGAACGTCCCGCGTCCCTGCGTGCGCTCCAGCCTCCCGTCGACGACGAGGTCGGCGATCGCCTGGCGGACGGTGGTGCGGGAGGTGCCGAATCGCTCGGCCAGTTCGCGTTCGGTCTCGATGGCCGTACCGGCGGGGAGATCGGCGATCATCCCCAGGAGCTCGCCCTTCACCCGGTAGTACTTCGGAACCTTCACTCTCCGCCTCCTTCACGTCCGTCGATGCGGCTGGCTCAGCCTACCCCGAGAAGCCATTGGTCTAGACCAGAATCATAGCGCTCATCTCTTTTTCACGCTCATCACGCAGGGGTTGACATCCAAATTGGTCTATGCCAATCTACGGGTATTGGTCTAGACCACTAGGCCGCACTCCGCAGCCGATCGGGAGCGATCGGCCAGATCACCACCAGGAGACCCGGATGACCTCAACCAAAGAGGATTCGAAGAAGTCCTCGGGCCTGCGCATCCCCGGATTTGCGCAGCTGCAACGTCTCGGCAAGAGCCTCATGCTCCCCATCGCCCTCCTCCCCGCGGCCGGCATCCTGCTGCGCCTCGGCCAGGACGACCTTCTCGGCCAGTTCGACTGGCCGATCATCGGCGCCTTCTTCGACGCCATGAGCGCGGCGGGCGGCGCGGTCTTCGCCAACCTGCCCCTACTGTTCGCCGTCGGCGTCGCCATCGGCTTCGCGAAGAAGGCCGACGGTTCCACCGCGCTCTCCGCGGTCGCCGGCTACCTGGTGATCGACGCGGTCTTCAAGACGATGTCGCCGATCGTGCTCGAAGGCGTGACGGACAGCGCCGGCAATCAGGCCACGATCAACTACAGCGTCTTCGCCGGCATCGTAGTCGGCTTGGTCACCGCGTGGCTGTTCGACAAGTACCACAACATCCAGTTGCCGACCTACCTCGGCTTCTTCGGCGGCCGCCGCTTCGTCCCGATCGTGGTCTCCCTCTCCAGCCTGTTCATCGGCTTCGCGCTCAGCTACTTCTACCCGATCTTCAACACCGGACTGACCGGCGTGGGCACCTTCATCGGCGCCAGCGGCGCGATCGGAGCCTTCCTCTACGGCTTCGCCAACCGCCTGCTCATCCCGATCGGCCTGCACCACATCCTGAACACCTACATCTGGTTCATCTTCGGCGAGTTCGAAACCCCCAACGGCATTCTCACCGGCGAGCTGACGCGCTTCGCCGCGGGCGACCCGACCGCCGGTGCGCTCACCGCGGGCTTCTATCCCATCCTGATGTTCGGCCTGCCCGCCGCCGCGCTGGCGATGATCCACGTCGCGAAGCCCTCCCAGAAGAAGGCCGCCATCGGCATCCTGTCCGCCGCCGGCCTGACCGCCTTCCTCACGGGCATCACCGAGCCTCTCGAGTACGCGTTCATGTTCATCGCGTTGCCGCTCTACATCGTGCATGCCCTGCTGACCGGTCTCTCGCTGGCGGTCGCCTACATCCTCAACATCCACCTGGGCTTCTCCTTCTCCGCCGGCCTGATCGACCTCCTGCTCTACGGCACCGCACCGGCGGCCCAGAACGTCTGGCTGCTGGTGGTTCAGGGGCTCGCCTTCGCGGCGCTCTACTACGTGCTCTTCCGGGTCGTGATCACGAAGTGGAACATGCGCACCCCGGGCCGACTCTCCGACGCCGACTTCGAGGCCGAGCAGGCCGCCAACCAGACCGACGAGGGCGGAGTCGGCTCCGCCTCGGGTGGCGGCACGGCCAAGGCCGAGCAGCTGATCGCGGCCTTCGGCGGGCGCGAGAACCTGATCAACGTCGACGCCTGCATCACCCGGCTCAGGATGGAGGTGGCCGACAAGTCCCAGGTGAACCACGGCCGCCTGAAGGCCCTCGGCGCCGCCGGCGTCATCGAGGTGGGCAACAACGTGCAGGCGATCTTCGGCACCCAGGCTGAGGCGCTCAAGCACGACATCCTCGCCGCGATGTCCGGCCCCGCCCCCGCCGTCCCGGTCGAGGCCGCGCCCGTCGTCGCCACCCCCGCGGCCACGCCTGCTCCCGCTCGGGCAGCGGTCCGCACGACGATCCTCGCGCCCGTCCCGGGCACCGCCGTCGCCCTCGCCGAGGTGCCGGACAAGACCTTCGCGAGCGGTCTCGTCGGCGCGGGGATGGCGATCGACCCGCCGCGCGGCATCGTCGAGGCGGTGGCCCCGGTCACCGGCACCGTCATGCAGCTCATGCCGCATGCCTACGCGATCGTGACCGAGGACAAGGTCGGCGTCCTGGTCCACCTCGGCCTGGACACCGTCCAGTTGGAGGGCGAGGGCTTCACCGCCCTTGTCGCCAAGGGCGACCGAGTGACGCAGGGTCAGCCGGTGATCCGCTACGACGTGCCCGCCGTGGTGGCCAAGGAGCGCAACCCGATCATCCCGGTGGTGGTGATGGGCGTGAAGCCCGACGCGATCGAGATCGTCGCCTCTCCCGGCGCGGATGTGAGGACCCAGGACGCCCTCTACCGCGTCTGATCTGTACCGCGTCTGATGCACGCCGCCTGATCCGGCCTTTCCTCGGGGCGCCCCGGCCAACACGGCCGGGGCGCCCCTCCGCGTTCTGGCGGGAGGAGGACCCGGTGGCCTCGTCGGCCCGTCACACCCTTGGTACGCTGAGGCTAACCTAAGAAATGCTGCCGAGAGGTGGTACCCCACACCCCGAGGTCTCCCGTCGAGAGACCTCCTTCACGCCTCGGAGGGCCGTGTTCAACCCGCTCACCTGGAATGTGCCCTACGGGGTCGTCGTGGCGACGCTGTTCTGCATCGTGATGCTGCGCGCCAACGGAACCTACTGGCTGGGCCGCGCCATGGCCGCCGGGGCGCGAAAGACCCGCGCGGCCCGAATGATGTCGTCCCCGCACTATGCGACGGCGACCCGCCTGCTGAACAGGTGGGGCGCGCCGGCCGTGACGCTGTCGTTCCTCACCATCGGGCTCCAGACCATGGTGCTGCTGACCGCCGGGGTGACGCGGATGCCACTGCGCCGCTTCCTGCCCGCAGTGGCGGCGGGCGGCGTCGCCTGGGCGTTCCTCTACGGCACGGTCGGCGTCATCGGTTGGGTCGCGGTCCGGGAACTCTGGGGACGTTCGCCGCTCCTGGTGATCGCGATCGCCGTCGCGGTTGTCGCCGTCGTCGCGTGGGCGCTGTTCAGCCGGGATCGGTCGAAGCCGGCACTGGCGGAGTGAGGTCCACCGCCCCGCGGGACGTCCTGCCCTCGGGGTGCCGGGTCAGCTAGTCTCTGCTCGTGACCTCACCGAGCGCCGCGCCGAGGCGGCCCTACCTCGTCGGCCTGATCGGTTCGGGCGTTCTCCCCTCGTTCACGCCGCCCATGCACATGGCGGAGGCCGCCGCGCTGGGGGTGAACTACGTCTACCGCCCGATCGACCTCGACGCGCTGGCCCTCAGCCCCTCCCAGCTGCCCGAGATCCTGGAGTGGAGCCGCGCACTCGGCTACGACGCGCTCAACATCACCTTTCCCTGCAAGCGGCAGGTGATGGGGCTGCTGGATCACGTCGACCCGACGGCGCGACGGCTCGGCTCGGTCAACACCGTCGTCTTCACCGACGCCGGCGCGGTGGGCTACAACACCGACACCAGCGGCTACGAGCGCGCCTTCCGGGCCGGGCTTCCCGGCGCCGACCTGGGCGACATCGTCCTGTTGGGCGCCGGGGGCGGCGGCAGCGGGGTCGCCGACGCACTGCTGCGACTGGGGGCGACCCGGCTGACCATCGTCGACATCGACGCGCGACGGGCCGGCGAACTGGCCACCTCTCTGGCGCACCACCACGACGCAGAGGTGCGCGCGGGGGCTCCGTCGGACCTCGAGGAGGCGCTGCGCACGGCCACCGGGCTGGTGAACTGCACCCCCATCGGCATGCACCATCATCCCGGGATGCCGCTCGACGAGGCCCTGCTCCGACCGGGGCTCTGGGTGTCGGACATCGTCTACCGGCCTCTTCAGACCCGCCTGCTCACCGTCGCCAGGGGGCTGGGCTGCCCCACGCTCGACGGTGGCCGGATGGCGGTGTTCCAAGCCGTCGAGGCGATGGAATTGATCACCGGGCTCCAGCCCGATCCCGAACGCATGCGGCGGCACTTCCTTCATCTGCTCGCCGCGGAGCAACACCACTGAAACCAGGAGGATCCCCGATGTCGACGACGACACCTTCCCCGCCACGCCGCACCCCCGTGCGGGCCGCCGTCGCGAGCTTCATGGGCAGCGCGGTGGAGTACTACGACTTCTTCATCTTCGGCTCTGCCGCGGCGCTGATCTTCCCGGTGATCTTCTTCGGCAGCAACGACCAGGCATCGCTGGTGATGTCGTTCGCCACCTTCGGCTTCGCTTACATCGCACGACCCCTCGGCGCCGTGGTGCTCGGCCACTTCGGCGACCGGATCGGCCGCCAGAAGGTGCTGATGTTCACGCTGATCCTGATGGGCGGCTCGACCTTCATCATCGGCTGTTTGCCCACCTTCGCGCAGATCGGGTGGTGGGCGCCGGCGCTGCTGGTGCTGTGCCGGTTGCTGCAGGGCCTCTCCGCGGCCGGTGAGCAGGCCGGCGCCTCGTCGCTGACCTTGGAGCACGCGCCGGATCACCGTCGCTCGTTCTTCACCTCGTGGACGCTGACCGGCACCCAGGGCGGCCAGATCCTCGCCGCCCTGATCTTCATCCCCGTGGTGGCGCTGCCCGACGAGATCAAGTTCGGCTGGGGGTGGCGGATCCCCTTCTGGATGAGCGCCCTCGTCGTGGTGGTGGCGTTCTTCATCCGACGCAGCCTGCACGAGACCCCCGCCTTCGAGGACGCGAAGAAGGGCGGCGAGATCGCGAAGGTGCCGCTCGTCCCGCTGATGCGCGACCATTGGCGCGACGTCATCCGAGTGGTTCTCTGCGCCTTCATCGCCGCCGTCTCAACGGTGTTCGGCAACCTCGCCCTGGCCTACGGCAAGGAGGTGGGTCTGCGGGAATCGATCACACTGTGGCTGGTGGTGGCGGCCAACATCGTCGCCCTGGGCACGCAGCCGCTGTTCGGGGTCCTGGCCGACCGCATCGGACGCAAACCCGTGTTCATCTACGGCGCGGTGTCGTCGGCGGTGTTCATGCCGTTCTACATGCTGTCGATGGGCTCCGGCACCGTCCTGCTGCCGTTCCTGCTGGCGATCCTCACCTTCTCCTTCGGCTACGCGGCCGCCAACGCGGTATGGCCGTCGTTCTACGGCGAGATGTTCAGCACCCGGGTGCGCTTCTCCGGCATGGCGATCGGCACGCAGCTGGGCTTCCTGATGGCCGGCTTCGCCCCGTCGATCGTCGCCGCCCTGGGTGGCGTGCGCGAGGGCGGCTGGGTGGTGATCTCGGCCTTCACCGCCGTAATCTGCCTGATCGCGACGCTGAGCGCCCTCACTGCCCGCGAGACCAAGGACGTCCCCACCGAGCAGCTGGGCCTCTCCCAGGCCGCCTGACCCCCTCTACGCAAACCTATCCGTTGACGTTGACCACCTGAACCATCTCCCGCGAGGTCAACTCCAACGGAATCACCCCCGGACCGACCAATCCCACATAGTGACCGCCCGGCAGGAGGCATGCCCGTCAGCAGATCCGCGACACCCTCGACGAAGGAACACGTCTCGACGGGCGCCCCAGTCGACGGGCGCCCCAGCGACCGCCGATTTTGCGTTTCCACTCCCGACCTGTAATGTTCTTCCTCGCGAGCACCACTAGCTCAACTGGCAGAGCAGCTGACTCTTAATCAGCGGGTTCAGGGTTCGAGTCCCTGGTGGTGTACCACGAAGAAGCCCCGGCCATCGGCCGGGGCTTCTTCGTCCCCCAAACTCAGCCCCATGGCGGGGGCGGACTACCTCAGTCACCCCCATGAGTCAGCCGGTCACCTCGTCGCCCTCTGTGCGGCTGCATCCGTCGGATCTGAAGCCAACTCCCAAGGAATCCTTCAACAATCGCCGAGTCTCGGCGCCGCGCGCGCCGGGCGGAGCCCTGGGTTCACGATCGATTCCGGCGCAGCAGACTTACGTAGGATCGCTCAAGGGGAGTAGCGAAACCGTCCTCCTCGATCGCCACCACACCTCTCTCAAGCTCCAGGACGGGACCGGAAAAGAGGAGCTTCCCTTTGTCCAGGACGACGACCTGATCAGCGAGGTGGACGATGTCGTCCACGAGGTGGGTCGACAGAAGCACGGATGTCGAGGCGGCGATGTCTTTGAGGACAGCCCTGAGGTCCGTCCTGGCTTCGGGATCGAGCCCCGCGGTCGGTTCGTCCAGGATGAGGAAGTCAGGGCGATGCGATATCGCCATCGCCACGCCAAGCCGCTGTCTCTCCGCGCCCGACAAGGCCCGACACCGCTGGTTCCCGATGCCCGAGAGACCCACGGCGTCCAAGGCGGCCACCGCCGAGTCGAACGCCTCGTCTCGGGACAACCCGTTTACCCAACCGCTATAGGCGACAGAATCGAGAATCCGCTTCCTCTTGGCCAAGGGGAACTGCTGGGCCAGGTATCCCGATCGGCGCCGGATGCACGTCCGTCCCCAGCGCGACGAGGTCGCCTGACCCAGCACCACAACCACACCGCTCGTTGGCAACTCCAGCGTCGCGAGGAGCCTCATCAGCGTGGACTTGCCCGCGCCGTCAGGCCCGAGCAGCCCCGTTATCCCATCCGGGATTGCGAAGGAGACCTGATCGAGCGCCGTGCCACGCCCGTACGAATAGCTGACCGAATGCAGTGAAGCGACCATGTGCGAGTTCCTGGTCTCGACGGTGCTGTCGGTCTTCGCACTGGTCATCCGCCGGATCGAGGAGACCGACTCAGCGGAGTCTCCCGAGACGGTCGTCGTCCATGTAAACACGTCCATCCTCCTTCGAGGTCTCCCGCGGCACCCCCATAGTGTCCTGATCCGGATAGTTGAGGACCACTCACGTCGTGGCCGGACGCCTCACAGATGCTGGATATCCAGCATCAAGCGTTGCCAGCTCCGCCCCTTAAGACAGTCTCTCTCTTAGTCGAACACAGCCGCGCACTCCTGAGGTATCCCCCAAAGGAGTTACCCCCAAAGGGGCATACCCATCAGCCGCCTCTTGCCTTGAGACTGAACCCATGTTTTTCGAACCACCGCCCCCGTCCGTCCCCGCGGAAGTCGTATTGGCTCCTCCTTGGTGCAAGCCCGGACATATACTCTGGCCGGCCTGCTGGCTACTCCCGTCCACGGCTCCCGTATCGAGCGGCCCAGACAGCGGCCTGTACCCGGTCGTGGACGCCGAGCTTGCGTTTGATGGAAGCTACGTGCTGCTTGACCGTCTCGGTGGAGATTCCTAAGCGCTTGCCGATGGCGTCATTGGTGCTCAACAGGGGGAGCGCGTCCAGCACCTCCCATTCCCGATCGGTCAGCGCCGGCGTCTCGACCAGGATCTCCTCAGGGTCGTTGCGGAGAATGCGGCCCAGCAGTTGATCGGAGACCACGCGCGCCCCCATCATCGCCGAGCGGAGTTGCATGGCGAGGAGCTCCGGCTTCTCGCTCTTGAGCAGGTACCCTCGGGCGCCGGCCGATGTCGCGCTCTCCAGCGATGCGCGGCTGTCGAGTGCGGTAAGCATCACGATGACGACTTGTGGATAGGCTGCGGCGACGCGCAACGCCAGATCGTGTCCCGTCATCCCCGGCATATCGACATCCACGGCGAGCAGAGAAGGAACGGCACCGGACCGCAACCGCGCCAATGCTTCCGGCCCGGAGGACGCCGTCCAGTTCACGGTCAGCCCGAAGCGCGCCAACAGCTTCGGCAGATTCTGCCGCACCCCCGGATCGTCGTCCACGAGGGCGATCGACACCTCATCGGAGCCGGTCATCGAGCCTCCGGCCGAGGCAGATCCAGCTCCAACAGGAACGCGTCCGGCTCACGGGTTACCCGCACCGCCCCTCCTAGTTCCTCGGCCTGCTCCCGCAGGCTGGCCAGGCCGGTGCCCCGGCCCGAGCAGACGGGGGCCAGGTCTTCATCAACGCTATTGGAGACCGACAGCCGGACCATGCCATCGATTGCCCTCAGCGTCATCAGCACCGATCCCCTTCTGGCCCCGTGCTCGCAGATGTTGGCTACCGCCTGGTTGATGCCGGTCATCATCGTGGCTGCGGCTGTGGGATCGTCCCACTCGGGCAGGTCCGCGTAGGCCGACACGTCGAACCCCAGATACCGCAGGGTGAGCACGCCCGCGGCCAGGGCTCCATGAACGTCCTCCCAGGTCACCGCGCGCACCGCATCCGGCGCGCCCCCGCGCATGCGCCCCGCCAGTTGCCTCAAGCTGGTCATGGCCGCGGCCGCCTCCGCTTCAACGGCCCCCAGCAGTTGCCTCGCCTCGCCGTCGAGCGTGAGCTTCCCGGTGCGAGCGAGCCCCAGCGCCTGGGTGAGGTGCGCTGCGACGGAGTCGTGCATGTCCTGGGCGTACTCCGCTACGGCGAGCCGGTGCTGTTGTTGTCGGATTACCTCGTTCGCCCGCTGGGCCTCTGTGCGCTGCCGAAGAAACGCCCCGAAGAGAGACACCAGGAACAGCTGCAGCGGGTAGATCCAGTAGGTTTCGATCTCGGGCCGACCTAGCTCGATGTATGTCACCCCGGCATGACCCAGCGCCAGAGCGACGCCAGCCCAGGCCGGCCGCCGCGAGTTGGCGTCGACTACCACAGCTATCAACAGGATGTCGATGGCCGTCGTGGACGGAACATCGCTGAGAATCGGCAACAACAAGGGCAGCAACACGAGGAGGGTCGAGCAAAGCCAGACGTTCCGCCCCGCCAGCAGCCAGAGGTAGCCCGCCACCGCGGTCCAGAACAAGGCGGTCTCTACAGCTCCGACCTCGCCACGCATCCATACCGGGATCTGGGGAAGCACGGCGTATAGCAACACGGCGAGCATCGCGATCACGCGGTACGTCGCCGCGCTCCCGCGTCCGCGCCACTTCACCACACGATGATGGTAGCGCCACGAACTCCCGCTTACCGGACGCGGTAAAAGTGCCGACAGCCCCCGGCCCGTGCAACCCGTCGCAGGGGAAACCACGCGGGACGCCCCGAGTGCGGAAAAGAGGACGACCGTGGAAGGATGAAGGCCGTCCGACGATGGGCTGCCGGCCCTGAGGAAGGCCGTGTCCTACCGGCATGATCCGGTGCAGCATCTCATCCGCGCCGAGATGCCCGACGGAACGGCTACCGTCTTCTCCACGGATACTTTGGAGGTCGTTTCGTAGCACGTCGCCCCGCTCCGGCCTTACAGCTCCGGCCCCACACATGAACACGGACCCGGCCGTCGCCCCGCTCAGGCACGCGGGCATCATTGAACGCGCCGCATTCGAGAGGAACAACACATGCCGAACGCCACTGAAGCCATCCGCGCCGCCCGCGACCTACTGCTCGGCCTCCGCGGCCGGGGCGACGAGGCGCGTGCCGGGTTCGCCTGGCCGGAGATCAGCGGGCCGTTCAACTGGGCCATCGACTGGTTCGACGCCATCGGCCGCGATCGCGGCGACCTCGCCCTCTGGCTGCGCGACGAACACAGCCAGGACGAGCGCTACACCTACGGCGAGATGGTCGAGCGCTCCGACAAGCTCGCCGCCTGGCTCGAAGCCCAGGGGGTCGGCAAGGGCGATGTCGTCATGCTGATGCTCGCCAACCAGGTGGAGCTGTGGGACGCGATGCTCGCGGTCATGAAGGTGGGCGGCATCATCCTGCCCACCGCCCAGGCGCTGCAACGCTTCGACTTGGAGGATCGCATCGAGAGGGCGCGCGTCGCCGCCGTCATCGCGAACCCCGTCGACGAGGACAAGTTCGACGGGATCGACGCCATCGTGTGCATCACGACGGGCACCTCCCACGACCGCTGGCTCGCCATGGCGGACGCCGCGTCGCTCCCCGCCGAACCTCGCCCCGTCGTCACCGATGCCGCCGACCCCGTGCTCTACTACTTCACCTCGGGCACCACGAAGGACCCGAAGCTGGTGGTCCACACCCAGGTGAGCTACCCCGTCGGGCATCTGTCGACGATGTACTTCCTCGGCGTGCGACCGGGCGACGTGCATCTCAACATCTCCTCACCGGGCTGGGGCAAGCACGCCTGGTCGAGCTTCTTCTCGCCCTGGCTGGCCGAGGCGACGGTGTTCAGCTATTCCTATGCCCGTTTCGACGCGGCCGCGATGCTGAAGGAACTGGAAGACTCCGCCGTCTCCACCTTCTGCGCGCCCCCGACGGTGTGGCGGATGATGATCCAGGCCCAGCTCGGGGAGAAGCCGTCGTCGCTGCGCGAGGCGGTCGGCGCGGGCGAGCCGCTCAACCCGGAGGTCATCTCGTCGGTGGAGCGGGCCTGGGGGCTGACGATCCGCGACGGCTACGGCCAGACGGAGACCACCTGCACCGTCGGCAACGCGCCCGGCGAGGCGGTGCGGCCCGGTTCCATGGGAAAGGTCATGCCGGGCGTGCGGCTGGAGGTCGTCGACCCCGACACCGGCGAGGTCTCGCAGCACGGCGAGATCACCTTCCCTCTGAGCCCATGGCCGTTCAACCTCACGCCCGGCTACCTCGGCGGCGTCCCGGCGACCGCGGGCGACGATGGTCGCTATCACTCCGGCGATCTGGTCTCCGTGAGCGACGACGGCTATCTCACCTACGTGGGCCGCACCGACGATGTGTTCAAGGCCTCCGACTACAAGATCTCGCCGTTCGAGCTCGAGTCGGTGCTGATCGAGCATCCGGCCGTCGTCGAGGCCGCCATCGTCCCTGCCCCCGACGCCATCCGGCACGCCGTCCCGAAGGCCTATGTGACGCTGGCCGCCGGGTACGAGCCCACGCGAGAGACGGCGCTGTCGATCCTGGCCCATGCCCGCGACAACCTGGCCCCGTATCTGCGCGTGCGCCGGATCGAGTTCGCGGATCTCCCCAAGACGATCAGCGGCAAGGTGCGTCGCGTGGTGCTACGCGCCCGCGAGCACGATCCGGCGGCCGACATCGACGACTTCCGCTACGAGGACTTCCCCGAACTCAGACGATGAGCTCGCGCTCAGAGGCTCAGAGGTAGAGGCCGGTGCCGCCGTCGGAGATGCGCTGGGCCGCGACGGCGTGCAGGTCGCGCTCCCGGGTCAGGATGCAGGCCTTGCCGCCGATCTCCACCTCTGCGCGATTCTCGGGATCGAACAGCACCCGATCGCCCACCTCGACGGCGCGGACGTTCGGGCCGATGGCGACCACCTTGGCCCAGTTGAGCCGCTTGCCCATCTGCACGGTGGCCGGGATCAGGATGCCGGCACCGCTGCGCCGTTCCTTCGCGGACTCCTCCGCGTCGATCAGGACGCGGTCGTGCAGCATCCGGATGGGGAGGCTCTCGTCGCTCACTGACCAGCCGCCTCGAGCAACAGCTTGCGGGCCTTGCCCAACTGGCGACGATGCCCGATCGAGTTCAGCGTCGCGAAGAACACAATCGCGCCGAGCACCGCTCCCCCGATCACGAGCACCCGCTGCAGATTCACGCTGCCGTCCGCCTCGACGAACTGCGCCTTGGCCGAGGTGTACTCGCCCTTGAGGAACTCCTTGGTCTCCTCGATGCCGCTCTTGGCGATGTTCTTGGGGCTGAGGCTCTCGCGCAGATTCGCGGCGGATACCCCCACGCTGACGCGATTGGCGGCCATCTGCGCGCGGATATCGTCGATATGGCGTCGATCGTCGGGCATCTTTACTCCTCACCGTGGTGGCAGCGGCACAGCGTGCGCGTTCCCAACACTAGTAGCATGTCCCCCGTGACCGCTCGTTTGACACCAGGCACCACTGCCCCCGAATTCACCTTGCCCAACCAGGACGGCGCCCCCGTCTCGTTGAGCGACTTCAAGGGACAGCGCATCGTGCTGTACTTCTACCCCGCCGCCATGACCCCCGGCTGCACCACCCAGGCCACGGACTTCTCCCACGCCATCGACGCGTTCGCCGCACAGGGCTACACCGTCCTCGGCTGCTCGCCCGACACCACCGAGCGGCTCACCAAGTTCCACGCCACCTCCGGCTTGGCGTTCACGCTCCTGGCCGATCCGGAGAAGAAGGTGCTCAACGCCTACGGCGCCTACGGCATCAAGAAGCTGTACGGCAAGGAGATCGAGGGCGTTCTGCGCTCCACCTTCGTGATCGACGTCGACGACGAGGGCGTCGGCACGATCAAGGTCGCGCAGTACAACGTGAAGGCCACCGGACATGTGGCCAAGCTTCGCCGCGAGCTGGGCATCTGAGCTGACCACCGAGTTCCGCACCGTCGATGCCCCCGAAGGCGGGGGCGTCGATGTGGAGCTGGAGATCAAACGATCCCGGTTTCTGACGCGGATTCGCCGCGTCACCTCCGAGGAGAACGCCCGGGCCGTCATCGAGGAACGGCGCTCGCGCTATTTCGACGCCCGGCACCACTGCTCGGCCTTCGTCCTGGGACCCGACGGCCGCACCGCGCGCAGCTCCGATGACGGGGAGCCTGCCGGAACCGCGGGAATCCCCATGCTGACCGTCCTGCAACGCAACGAACTCACCGACGTGGTCGCCGTCGTCACCCGGTACTTCGGCGGCATCAAGCTGGGCGCCGGCGGGCTGGTGCGGGCCTACTCCGACGCCGTGGCCGCGGCCGTGGCCGCCGTCGGCGTGCGGCGGGTGACGCTCTGCCGGGTGTTCAGCGTGCGCGTCGGGTTCGCGGAGGTGGGCGTCGTGGAAGACCAGTTGCGCGGACTCGTGCTCCCCTCCGGCGCCCCCGTCGTCGTGGATGGGGTGGACTGGTCTGACGCGGCCTACATCCGCCTGGCCGTCCCGGACCCGGACGTCGACGACCTCCACACCGCCCTGGCCACCCTTTCTGCCGGGTCGTTGCGGGCGGAGCCGGTGGGCACCCGCTGGGTAGGCTGAAGCCATGCAGGACTGGACACCGCACCGGCGGGACGACGGAGAGCAGCTGGGCTGGATCAGGCCCGCGGACGACGAGTGGGTTCCCGTCGATCTCCTCGGCCGCGAACTCTCGGAGCCCGTCGACTGGATCGAGGCCGAAGAACTCCTCGACGCGCATGGCCTAGCCTACCTGGCGGAGTCGTGGCTGCTGGAGTTGGAGGGCGGCGCGGCCGTTCGAGTGCGCTTCGTCGAGGTGGCACCGGAGCGCATCGTGGTGAAGGGCGAGGACTTCGGCGCCATCGACATCCACACCCAGGTCTACGAGCTGCCGTGGCCCCTGCCCGCCGGGCTGCGCCCGCCCACCGACGCGGATCCGAGCCTGTACGACCTCTGACCCGACAGGGCCCGCACCCAGGCGGAATGGGGGCGCCTCGACGGCGGCCGATCCATACCGCCGAAGTGCGTCTGACAAGGAACTTTGGTACCGAAGAAGGGACTTGAACCCTCACGCCCGAAGGCACAGGAACCTAAATCCTGCGTGTC
>DAOLFC010000109.1:0-12637 GCA_035326505.1 Arachnia sp. | reverse complement strand
GCGTCGTTCAGCTGCCCGAGGGCACCGACATGGTGATGCCCGGTGACAACACCGAGATGACCGTCCACCTGAACAAGCCCATCGCCATGGAGGAGAACCTCAAGTTCGCCATCCGCGAGGGCGGCCGCACCGTGGGCGCCGGCAACGTCACCAAGATCCTCAAGTGATCTGACAAAGCCTGAGAGCTGGCAAGAGGGCCAGGTGGGAAATCCCACCTGGCCCTCTTGTCGTTTCCCTATGTCGCTCGTTTCTGGATGGCCGCCCATTCGTCGCGCAGGCCGACGGTGCGGTGGAACAGCGAGGAGTCGTAGGTGTCCGCGGCGAAGTAGCCGAGGCGTTCGAACTGAACAACCTCACCGGGCCGGGTCTCGGCCAGGATCGGCTCCGCGTAGCAGGGGGAGAGATGCTCGGCGGAATCGGGGTTGAGGTCGTCGTCGGCGTTCCCGGTGGTGGCGCCGGGGACCTCGGCGGAGTACAGCCGGTCGTAGAGCGTCGCGGACACCTCGACGGCGTGCGGACGCGAGACCCAGTGCATCGTCGACTTCACCTTGCGGCCATCGGGGGAGTTGCCTCCCTTCGAGGCGGGATCGTAGGTGGCCCGCACCTCGACGACGGTGCCGTCGTCGTCCTTCACGACGTCCACGGCGGTGACGAAGAAGGCGCCCCGCAGGCGCACCTCGCGGCCGGGGGAGAGCCGGAAGTACCTCGGTGCGGGGACCTCCATGAAGTCCTCCTGCTCGATCCAGAGTTCGCCGGTGAACGGCACCAGGCGGGTGCCGTCGTCGGGGTTCTCCGGGTTGTTGGCCACCTCGAAGTGCTCGACCACCGGTGCCCCAGCCCCGTCGACCGGCCAGTTGGTCAGAGTCAGCTTCAGGGGGCGCAGCACCGCCATCCGGCGCAGGGCCGTCTTGTTCAGCTCGCGCCGCACGTACGACTCCAGCGCCTCGACGGCTTGACGGGTGTTCGTGCGGGTGGTGCCGATCTCGCGGCAGAAGGCGCGCAGAGCGGCAGCCGGGTAGCCGCGGCGGCGCATGCCGCGCAGCGTGGGCATCCGGGGGTCGTCCCAGCCGTCGACGACCCCGTCGGCGACCAGCTTCGCCAGGCGACGCTTGGAGGTGACGGTATGGGTGAGCTCCAGCCGGGCGAACTCGATCTGCCGGGGCGCATCGGGGACGCCGAGCTGCTCCAGGAACCAGTCGTAGAGCGGCCGGTGCGAGTCGAACTCCAAGGTGCAGACGGAGTGGGTGGTGCCCTCGATGGCGTCGGACTGGCCGTGCGCCCAGTCGTAGGTGGGGTAGATCGGCCATTCGTCGCCGGTCTGGTGGTGGTGCAGGCGTCGGATGCGGTACATCACGGGGTCGCGCAGCTGCATGTTCTCGTGCGCCATGTCGATCTTGGCCCGCAGGACCCGGGCGCCATCGTCGAACTCACCGGCCCGCATCCTGCGGAACAGGTCGAGGTTCTCCTCGACGCTGCGGTCGCGATAGGGGCTGTCGGTGCCCGGCTCGGAGAAGGAGCCCCGGGTGGCGGAGATCTGCTCGCCGCTCTGGTCGTCGACGAAGGCGAGCCCCTTGGCGATCAGCACCTCCGCCCAGTCATAGAGCTTCTGGAAGTAGCCCGACGCGTAGCGCACGTCCGCCGGGGAGTAGCCCAGCCAGGCGATGTCCTCGAGGATCGCGGAGACGAACTCCTCGTCCTCCGCGGCCGGGTTGGTGTCGTCGAAGCGCAGGATGCAGCTGCCGCCCAGGTCCTCGGCGATGCCGAAGTCCGTCACGATGGCCTTCGCGTGCCCGATGTGAAGGTATCCGTTGGGCTCCGGGGGGAACCGGGTCTGAAGCCGCTGGTAACGCCCATTGTTCAGGTCGGCGCGCACGGCGTCGTAGATGAAGTTGGAGGGCATCGCGGCTTCTGTCATGGCGACATGGTATCGGGGTTTCCGCAGCAGGCCACCGCGGGGCGGAGGCTCTAGAGTGGGAGCCACTATGACTGATGTTCTTGCTCCCGCTCGCACCCGTGTCGCCCCGTCGCCCACCGGCGATCCGCATGTCGGCACCGCCTTCATGGCGCTGTTCGATCTCGCCTGGGCGAGGAAGACCGGGGGGCAGTTCGTGCTGCGGATCGAGGACACCGATCAGGCCCGCCTGGTGGACGGTTCGGAGCAGCAGATCTACGACTCGCTGGCGTGGCTGGGCCTCGATCCCGACGAGGGACCGCACGTCGGCGGGCCATACGCACCGTACCGCCAGTCGGAGCGGCTGGACACCTACCGGCCGTACGTGGATCAGCTGATCGAGGCGGGGCACGCCTACTACTGCTGGTGTTCCTCGGAGCGCCTGGCCGAGCTGCGCAAGGAGCAGGAGCGCCAGAAGCTGTCGGTGACCGGCTACGACCGGCTGTGCGTCGGGAAGACCCGCGAGGAGCGCGCCGCGCTGCCCGGTTTCACGGATCGCCCCGTCGTGCGGATGCTGATTCCCGACGACGCCCCCTTGGTCTTCGACGACATCGTCCGCGGCGAGGTGAAGGCGCCACGCCCCGACGACCAGGTGATCCTGAAGGCGGACGGCTTCCCCACCTATCACATGGCCGTGGTCGTGGACGATCACCTGATGGGGATCAACACCGTCGTGCGCGGGGAGGAGTGGATCTCCTCGACGCCCAAACACATCCTGCTCTACCGGTGGCTGGGCTGGGAGCTGCCGGCCTTCGCCCACATGCCGCTGCTGCGGAATGCGGACAAGTCGAAGATCTCCAAGCGCAAGAACCCCGCCGCCAGGCTGATGTGGTTCAAGGAAGAGGGCTATCTGCCCGAGGCCGTGGTCAACTTCCTGCAACTGCTGGGCTATGCCGGCGACGAGGACAAGGAGGTGTCGACGTTCGATGAGTTCGTCGCGCGGTTCTCCTGGTCGAAGGTCAACGCGGTGGGCCCGATCTTCGATCTCAAGAAGCTGGATTGGCTGAACGGGCACTACCTCCGCTCCCTGAGCGCCGACGAGCTGGCCGCGCGGATTGCGCAGTTCGCGTCGGCCACCGGGCAATGGGTCGACCCGTCCGACCGCGCCCTGGACGTGCTGCGCCAGGCCGTACCGATCATCCAGGAGCGCCTGGTGGTGCTCAAGGACGCGCTGCCGCAGCTCGACTACCTGTTTGCGGACGACGTGGGCCTGGCGCTCGATCCCGCCGCGGTGGAGGCGCTGCCCGACGATGCGGCCGCCGTGCTCGACGCCGCGATCGCGGTGACGGAGACGGTGCCGTTCGACACGGAGCGCATCCAGGCCGCGCTGCGGGAGCGGATCGTCGACGGCATGGGGATCAAGCCCAGGTTCGCCTTCGCGCCGATCCGCGTGGCGATCTCCGGGCGCCGGGTCTCGCCGCCGCTGTTCGAGTCGATGGAGATCCTGGGCCGGGAGTCGTCGCGAGCCCGGCTGCAGGCGCTGCGCGCCCGGCTCTGACACGGAGTGAGATTTTTCGACCGTAACTGCCCCTCAGTGGCACGCTCGTGCCAAAAAGGCCCGGTTACGGTCGAAAAATCTCGTCCGCTCAGTTGTCTTCTTCGATGATCAACTCGGGGTAGACCGGTCGCCACATCGCCTCGAAGACCTGGTTGACCGGGTCGGTGAGCGGGGCCTGCGCCACACCGTCGCGGACGGCGGCCTCTGCGACGGCGATCGCGACCGCCGCGGAGACGTGCCGCAGGTGACCCAGCGCCGGCAGCAGGGCCTGGCCCGGCTTGGTCACCTGCACCAGCGACGCGACCGCCTCGGCCGAGGCGGTGATCATGGCGTCCGTCACCCGGCTCGCGTTGCACACCGCCACGCCCAGCCCGATGCCGGGGAACAGCAGCGCGTTGTTGGCCTGCGAGATCTCGTAGGTGACCTCGTCGCGCACCACCGGCGCGAACGGCGAGCCCGTGGCGATCAGCGCGCGCCCGTCGGTCCAGTCGATCAGGTCGGCGGGGGTGGCCTCCGCCAGGACGGTGGGATTGGACAGCGGCATGATGATCGGCCGGCGCACGTGGGTCGCCATGTCGCGCACGATGGCCTCGGTGAAGGAACCGGCCTGGCCCGAGGTGCCGATCAGCGCCGTCGGCTGGACGTTGCGCACGATGTCGGCGAGCAGGTAGCGGCCCTCATGATCGGTGTTCCATCCCGGCAGCTCGTCGACGGAACGGGCGTAGGGGAGCTGGAAGTCACGGAAGCGCATCTTCGGGTCGTCGGTGACCAGGCCGCGGCTGCCGGTCACCCAGAACAGCCGGCGAGCGGCCTCCCGGGTCATGCCGGCCTCCTTGATCAGCAGGTCCACCAGCAGGTCGGCGATCCCGATGCCCGCGGTGCCGCCGCCGTGGATCACGAAGCGCTGGTCGGCGAGGCGCTCGCCTTTGGCCTGAACGGCGGAGAGCACCGCGCTGCCGACGACGGCGGCGGTGCCCTGGATGTCGTCGTTGAAGGTGCAGATCTCGTCGCGGTATCTCGACAGGAGGCGATGGGCGTTGTCCGCGCCGAAGTCCTCCCAATGGATCATGGCGTGGGGGAAGAGCCGGGTGGCGGTCTCGACGAAGGCGTCGACGAACTGGTCGTAGCGCTCGCCGCGCACGCGTCCGTGACGCGCGCCCAGGTAGAGGTCGTCGTTGAGTAGGCGCAGGTTGTCGGTGCCGACGTCGAGCACGACGGTGAGCATCCGGTCGGGGTCGACCCCGCCGGCGGCGGTGTACAGCGACTTCTTGCCCAGGCAGATCTGGATGCCGCCGACGCCCTGGTCGCCGATGCCCAGGATGCCCTCGGAGTCGGTGACGATGATGATGTCGATGTCCTCGGCGCCCATGCCGGAGGACCGCAGCGACTGCTCGATCTGCTCCGGGCGAGCGATGGAGAGGAAGGTGCCGCTGATCCTCTGATACCACACGCTGAAGTTCTTGATCGCCTCCCCGATGGTGGGGGTGTAGACGATGGGCATGAGTTCTTCGATGTGTTCGCTCAGCAGGCGGTAGAACAGCACGGTGTTGCGCTCCCGCAGCGCCTGGAGATAGGCGAACTTCTCCAGCGCGGTCTGCTCGCCCTTCACCCGGGCGTAGGCGCGCTGCAACTGCGCGGAGAGGGGCGTGACGGTGCTGGGAAGCAGCCCGACGAGGCCGAGTTTCTCGCGTTCCTCGTGGGTGAAGCCGGTGCCCCGGTTGATCCGCGGGTGGCGCAGGATGTCGCTGCCGCGCGCGTTGATCTTCACCTTTGAGCCGTGGCTGCCTTTCAGCACCTCGTATTCATGCCTCGCCATGGCGCCAACCCTATCGGTTCGTCTGCTGCCGGTCCGGCCGCCATCGGTTTGTCGCGGCGCTCGGCGCCGGTGCTCTTCACCGCGCCGACCGGAGGTCCTTCACTCCGAGCTCCTGCACCAGCGCGAGATAGAGCTCCGCGCAGCCCAGCGCGTCGATCACGGCGTCGTGACCGCGGTAGCTGGGCAGTCCCGCCCGGGCGCGCAGCCGCCAGAGTCGCAGGGCGTCCGGTGGGTGGTCGCGGTCCTCGCCGAGCGCCCGGTGCCCGAGTTCCAGGGTGTCGATGGACGGGATGTCGATGGCGACCCCGTACAGCCGCTTCACCGAGGTGGTGAGGAAGCCGACCTCGATGGCGTCGTGATGGGCCAGCAGCACTCTGCCGGCGAGCCGGGAGAACACCCTGTCGAGCGCCTGCTCGACGGGGATGCCGTGCGCGAGCAGTTCGTCGTCGGTGAGCATGTGAATGACGGCGGACTGGCCGACGCCCTTTCCGGGATCGACCAGGAAGTGCTCCGTCGTCCCCAGCGGGATCCGGAGCCCGTCGACGTCGACCATGCCCATGGAGATGATGTGGTCGGTTGCCGGATCGAGGCCCGTGGTCTCCAGGTCGAGCGCGAGGAGGGCGAGATCCGCCAGCGGCGTGTCGCGACGGGGCTCGCGGGCGGCGAGGAACCGCCGCAGGCCGCCGTCGGGCACCCGGCCGGCGAGCGCGGCGTTCGACTTCTTGAACGGCCATCTCATGCGGGTCGGCTCCGGTCTCAGCTGATGTACTGCGTCTGGAAGACGACGGTGAGGGCCTGTTGCGCGCGGGCGACGATCCGGAACGCGTCGCGCAGGTGGCGGCGTTCCAGCTCGGACAGGTCGTCCGGATCGATGAAGTTGTCGGGTTCCTGGCCGGCCGTGACGAGCTTGCCCTGGTGCCGCAGCCGGGTGTAGCCGAGCAGTTCGAAGGCGTCGAGCAGGTTGTCCACCTCGGCCCCGTGCTCCGCGGCGGCGAGCAGGCGCGCCCGGGTGCTGACCTGCGGCAGACCCCAGCGCAGCGCGTAGACCCTGGCCACGTCGACGATGGGATTGATGCCGCCGCGCTTGATGTCGAGCCGGTCGCGGTGCTCGCCCTGCTTCTCGACGACGAATCCGCGCAGGAAGCCGATGGGCACCTCGAAGTCGGATGCGTGTTTGGCGAGGTGGCCGAGGAAGCGCGTCGACGACGGGGCGCTGGCCATAATGCGGCGCTGGAGGTGGGTGAAGAGGGTGGCGTCGCCGTGGACGGGACGCATGTCGAAGAAGATCGACGAGTGCAGGATGGCGTCCGACGTGGGGGCACCCATCCAGCCGCCGAACTCGCTGAGCCAGGCGGCCCGCGGCTTGCGCCACCGCGGGTTGGTGGCCATCACGTCGCCGTGGCAGCGCGGCATCCCGCAGGCGACCAGGGCGGAGGTCAGGAACTCGGCCAGTTCCGCGAAGTAGGGCTGATGCTCGGCGCGGGCTTCGTCGCTGATGATGAGGGCGTGGTCCTGGTCGGAGCCGAGGGTCTGCTCCTGCCGGGCGAGGGAACCGAGCGCCACCCAGCAGTAGGGCACGGGGGGCGGGCCGAGTTGCTCCTCGGCGAGATCCGCCAGCCGGTGCCACAGCGCGTCGCTGGTGCGGCTCACGATGCGGGTGATGTCGGCGGCGGAGGCGTCCTGACGCAGCAGCCGGCAGACCAGCCGGGGGAGCCGGCCCATCACCGTCGCGAGGCTGGACACGTCCTGCTGGCGGATCAGGTCGCCGGCCAGGTAGAGCGGGCTGGAGCGCTCCAGGCGCATCAGGTCGCCGGAGGTGACCATCCCCAGGACCTTCTCGCCCTCCATGACCGGAAGGTGATGGATGGTGTGCTCCACCAGGGAGAGCAGCGCGTCCAGCGCCAGCGCGTCGGAGGGGATCGTGAACGGGCTGGTGGACATCACCTCTGACAGCGGGGTGTCGCCGGGGATGCCGTGGGCGACGACGCGGCGGAGGTCGCGGTCGGTGAGGATGCCCGCGAGCGCGCCCTTCTCCCGGGTGACGATGATCGCGGAGATCCGCTTCTCGTCCATCGTCCGGGCCGCCTCGCCCACGGTGGAGTCGGCGTCGATGGTAATGGGCGCGCGGGTGATCATGTCGGCCACCGGAACCTGGAGCACCGGCCCGCCCTCCGGGACGTGCTTGGTGGCGTCCCTCAGCCGGGCCTCGGTGAAGAACCGCCGGATCTCCGGGACCGCGACGAGCTCCTTGACCACCTGGGCGTCGAACGACCAGAGCAGGGTGTCCTCGATCGCGCGGAACGTGAACCGCGCCGGGCGCTCCTCGATGATCGAGGACTGGCCGAAGCAGGCCCCCTGCTCGTCGTGGTCGATCAGCTTTCCGTCGGCGTCCAGCACCTCGACGACACCCGAGCGCACCAGGTGCATCTGCGACGGCGACGAGCCCACCGACAAGATGACGGTGCCCCGTCGCACGTAGGAGCCGACGGCGCGCTGGGCGTAGGCGGCGATCTTCGACGGGGGCAGCAGCGACCACGGTTCGCGGGCCGCGAGAAACTGCGTCGTCTCTGCAAGCTCGGACATAGCCCGATCCTAGGCCGATGCGCCGCCCCGCGTGGGCAGAGGGGACGGAAACCCGATCGGCGAAAGCGGCTTCCGGCCGGGTTCTGCACAGCGTGCAGGCCTATTCTCACAGCATTATTGGATGAACCCTACGCGCGGTAGTATACAGGTCGAACCACCGAAGAGCTCTCGATCTAAGGACTGCGATGACTGCCTCGTTCCTCACCCGCGACGACACCCGGCAAGACGACCCGTGGGACGGCTTCGCCCCTGGTGAGTGGCGGGACAAGGTCGATGTGCGCGAGTTCATCCTGGCCAACTACACCCCCTACACCGGGGATGCGAGCTTCCTCGAAGGCCCCACCGCGAAGACCCTGAACGTATGGGACACGCTGCAGCGCGACTACCTCAGCGTCGAGCGGGCCAAGCGGGTCTACGACGTGGAGACCCACATTCCCGCCGATGTCGACGCCTTCCCGGCCGGCTACATCTGCGAGGACGACGACGTGATCGTCGGCCTCCAGACCGACGTGCCGCTGAAGCGTCCCATGATGCCCAACGGTGGATGGCGCATGGTGGAGACCGCGATCCGCGAGGCAGGCCTGGAGCCCGACGAGAAGGTCAAGGAGATCTTCACCCGGCACCGCAAGACCCATAACGAGGCGGTCTTCGGCATCTACACCCCGCGCATCCGCGCCGCTCGCAGCTCTCACATCATCACCGGCCTGCCCGACGCCTACGGCCGTGGCCGGATCATCGGCGACTACCGCCGCGTGGCGCTCTACGGCGTCGACCGTCTGATCGAGGCGAAGAACGCCGACAAGGATTCGGTCGTGGGCCAGCCCTTCAGCGAGGAGTGGGCGCTGTTCCGCGAGGAGCACGCCGAGCAGATCAGTGCGCTCAAGAAGCTGAAGAAGCTGGGTGCCAGCTACGGCTTCGACCTGTCCCGCCCGGCCCGCACCTTCGTCGAGGCGGTCCAGTGGACCTACCTCGCCTACCTCGCCGCCGTGAAGAGCCAGGACGGCGCGGCCATGAGCATCGGTCGCCTCTCGGGCTTCTTCGACATCTACGCCGAGCGCGACATGGCGGCCGGCATCCTCACCGAGGCCGAGGCCCAGGAGGCCATCGACGCGATGGTCACCAAGCTGCGTATTGTGCGCTTCCTGCGCACCATCGACTACGACCAGATCTTCTCCGGCGACCCCTACTGGGCCACCTGGTCCGACGGCGGCTTCGCGAGCGACGGACGCACACTGGTCACCAAGACTTCCTTCCGTCTCCTTCAGACCCTGCGCAACCTCGGCCCCGCGCCGGAGCCCAACATCACCATCTACTGGGATCCCGCGCTGCCCGACGGCTACAAGGAGTTCTGCTCGCTGATCTCCATCGAGACCTCGGCCATTCAGTACGAGTCCGACAAGGCCATCCGTGAGCACTGGGGCGACGACACGGCCATCGCCTGCTGCGTCTCGCCGATGGCGATCGGCCGCCAGATGCAGTTCTTCGGCGCCCGCCTGAACAGCGCCAAGACGTTGCTGTACGCCATCAACGGCGGACGCGACGAGATGACGGGCAAGCAGATCGTCACCGGCTACGAGCCCATCGTCAGCGAGGGCCCGCTCGACTACGACACGGTCTGGGCGAAGTTCGACGCCATGCTGGACTGGGTGGTGGGCACCTACGTCGAGGCGCTGAACATCATCCACTACTGCCACGATCGCTACGCCTACGAGGCCATCGAGATGGCGCTGCACGACGACTGCGTCGTGCGCACCATGGGCTGCGGCATCGCCGGTCTCTCGATCGTCGCCGACTCGCTCTCGGCCATCAAGTACGCCACCGTCACCCCCGTGCGCGACGACTCCGGCCTCGTGATCGACTACATCACCGAGGGTGAGTTCCCCCGCTACGGCAACGACGACGACCGCGCCGACGAGATCGCCAAGACGGTGGTCAAGACGGTGATGGACAAGATCCGCCAGCTCCAGCTGTACCGCAACGCGATCCCCACCCAGTCGGTGCTCACCATCACCTCCAACGTGGTCTACGGCAAGAACACCGGCTCCTTCCCGTCGGGTCACCGCGCCGGCACCCCCTTCGCGCCGGGCGCCAACCCGGAGAACGGCGCCGACACGCACGGCATGATCGCGTCGATGATGAGCGTCGGGAAGCTGGAGTACGACGATGCCCTCGACGGCATCTCGCTCACCAACACCATCACCCCGCCGGCGCTCGGCCGCACGGAGGAGGAGCGGATCGCCAACCTCGTCGGCATCCTGGATGCGGGCATGGGGGAGGGCCTCTATCACGCCAACATCAACGTGCTGAACCGCGACATGCTGATCGACGCGATGGAGAACCCCGAGAACTACCCGCAGTTGACCATCCGGGTGTCCGGCTATGCGGTGAACTTCGTCAAGCTGACGCGGGAGCAGCAGCTCGACGTGCTGTCGCGGACCTTCCACGAGTCCGTCTGACGTGAGTCTCGGCGATACCGCCGGCACAGGCGCCCCGGAGGCCTCCGGGGCGCCTGTCGCCACCTCGGCCCGGATGCTCGGCGGCATCCCCGTCGTGGACGAATCCGACCGGCACGCCCTGCTCATGGGCACGCGCACCGGTGAGATCGGGATGCTGCACTCCTGGGAACTGGTGACCGCCGTCGACGGCCCGGGTACCCGGATGACCACCTTCTTCGCGGGCTGCCCGCTGCGCTGCCTGTACTGCCACAACCCCGACACCATGAGCGCCCGCCGGGGCGTCCCCGTGCGGGCCACCGATCTGCTCGCCCGGATCTACCGCTACCGGGGCGTGTTCCGCGCCACCCGCGGCGGCATCACGTTGTCCGGGGGCGAGGTGCTCCAGCAGCCGGCCTTCGCGGCGCGCATCCTGCGGGGAGCCAAGGAGTTCGGGGTGCATACGGCGCTGGACACGTCGGGGTACCTGGGCAAGAACGCCTCCGACGACCTGCTCGCCGACGTCGATCTGGTGCTGCTCGACGTCAAGGCGGGCGACGAGGAGACCTACCAGCGCGTCACGGGGCGCGCGCTCCAGCCCACGCTCGACTTCGGCCGTCGCCTGGACGCCCTGGAGCGGGAGATCTGGGTGCGCTACGTGCTGGTGCCCGGGCTGACCGACGACCTGGACGGGGTCGCCCGGGTGGCCGACTACGCGGCGTCGCTGTGCCAGGTGACCCGCGTCGAGGTGCTGCCCTTCCACCAGATGGGCCGCGACAAGTGGGCCGAGATCGGCATGACCTACCAGCTGGAGGACACCCAGCCGCCGTCCATGGAGCTGACCCAGAAGGTGCGAGACGTCTTCGCCGCCCGGGGCCTCACCGTCTACTGACCATGACCTATCAGCCACGACGCTCCTTGACGAGCGGAGGTGCCTATCGACCATGACGCTCCTTGGGGAGCGGACCCTATTTCCGGTCCCTGAGGGATGCCCGCCGTGGTCGCTGTCGTGAGGTGAACGCGCAGAGTGCGGGCATCGTCTCGAAGGGCTCGTCAAGGAGTGCAGGTTTGGTGAGCGGGTAGCGTCGATGCATGAGAACGGATCGACTGCTCCTTGTCTCTTTCGCCGGGATGCTGGCGCTCGCCGCGTGCTCCGGTCCTTCGGGACCAGAGCCCAGCGCGCGGGAAACAGCGGTCACGCCGCCGGCGTCGGCAGCACCATCGTCGTCGCCGAGCGCGACGGAGAGTGGTTCTCCCGAGGACGGGGGCACCCACGAGTTCACCATCGTCGAGCATGAGAGGTTCGACGAGCCGTGGGCCATGGCCTTCCTGCCGGGCACCGATGTGCTGGCGATCACCGAGCGCCCTGGGAACATCCTGTTGCGCGACGGCGCCGGGCTGCGGGAGGTCGACGGGGTGCCCGAGGTGGTGGCCCAGGGGCAGGGCGGGCTTGCCGATCTGATTCCCGGCCCCACCTTCGGCACCGACGGGACGGTCTATCTGAGCTGGGTGGAGGGCGACGGGTCGGGGCGCACCGGGGGAGTGGTCGCCAAGGCCACCCTGGACCTGGAGCGCGCCGAGCTGACCGGGCTGACCCGGATCTGGGAACAGGAGCCGAAGGTCGACGGCAGCGGGCACTTCTCCCTGCGCCTGGCGATCCGGGGCGACGATCTCTTCGTCACCTCTGGCGAGCGGCAGCAGATGAACCCGGCCCAGGACCCGGCGAACAACCTCGGCGCGATCGTCCGGCTCACCCTCGACGGTGAGCCCGCGCCGGGCAATCCGCTGGGCGAAGGCCCCGTAGCGGGGCAGCTGTATTCGATCGGTCACCGCAACCCGCTGGGCATCGCGTTCGACGCGGACGGACGGCTGTGGTCGTCGGAGATGGGGCCGCAGGGCGGCGACGAGCTGAACCTGATCCGGCCTGGGCTCAACTACGGCTGGCCCGAGGTCTCGAACGGCTCGCACTACGGCGGGGGAGAGATCCCGGATCACGCGCCGGGGGACGGCTTCGCGCCGCCCAAGGTGTTCTGGAATCCCAGCGTCTCGCCCGGATCGCTGATGATCTACTCCGGCGACCTCTTCCCGAACTGGCGCGGAGACGCCTTCCTCGGGGCGTTGTCCGGAGAAGCGCTGATCCGCGTCGACCTCGACGGCGAGGACGCGGCGGAGGCCGAGACCTGGCCGATGGGCAACCGCATCCGCGCCGTGACGGAGGCGCTCGACGGGGCGATCTGGCTGCTGGAGGACGGTGCGGGAGGTCGTCTCCTGGAGCTACGGCCGGCGTAGGAGATTGGGGCTGGGGAAGCACTGATTAATGCTTCCTCCGGCGAGGACGTGCCAGGCGGGATGAGATA
>DAOLFC010000108.1:0-12641 GCA_035326505.1 Arachnia sp. | reverse complement strand
CTGACGCACCAGGACGCCGCTCGCTACGGCCACCACTTCCGCAACACACCCTAGGTGCGGGGGATGACGTCGAAGCGTCGCAGGTCCAGCGACGGGTTGGTCCGGCGCACGCGGCGGATGCGCTCCGTCGAGAAGCGCGCGACGGCGACCCCCGGTTCCTCGGCCAGGCCCGCCAGGCAGGTCCCCGTGGGGTCGACCAGCATCGAGTTGCCGATCCCGATCGACGGGGTGTGGCCGGCTGCGGCCAGGTAGACGGTGTTCTCGATCGCCCGGGCGGTGACGAGGGTGCGCCAGTGGAACTCCTTCAGCGGCCCCCGCACCCATTCGGCGGGCAGGCACACCACGTCGGCACCGGCCACGGCGAGGCGGCGGGTGGTCTCCGGGAACCGGAGGTCGTAGCAGGCCTGGATCCCGAACCTCAGCCCACCCACCTCGAACAGCTCCGGCTGCTCGACGCGCCCGGGCAGCACCCACCGGGACTCCTCCGACCCGAACGCGTCGTAGAGGTGGAGCTTGCGATACCGCGCGACGATGCCCCCGCCCGGCGCGACGGCCACCGTCGTGTTCCACACCCGCTCCCCGTCGCCGGTCTCCACCACGCCCGCGACGAGGTGGATGCCCAGCTCATCGGCGAGGCCCCGCAGGCCGGTGACGAAGGGCCCGTCGAGGGGTTGCGCGTGCTCCAGCCAGTCGGGGCCGAGGTCGCGCGTGAAGTAAGAGGCGTACTCGGGCACGACGAGCACCTCCGCGCCCAGCCCGGCCGCCCGTCGGGCGTGGGTCGCGATGGTCTCCAGGTTCGCGGCCGGATCCGGCCCGGGCGCGAACTGGGCCACCGCCACGCCTACGTCGCTACCGTCCATCAGGGTCTCCCTCCCGCCGACACCGGCGCCGCCTCCGAGAGTAGAGCGTCGTTCGTGCTCCGGTGTCCGTTCTTCCACCGTGCATGGTGGAAGAACTGACACCGGAGCGATCGACGACCCCTAGAGGCGACCCCGTACTACTTGTTGATGTCGAAGCCCTGCGAGGTGCCGTAGTCGACGAGGTTGTCCTGCCACGCCTTCAGGCCGGCGTTCAGGTCGCTGCGGTTGGCGTAGGACTGGCCGACGGTGTCCGGGAAGACGCTGTTGGCGTAGACCTGGAACGGCAGGTACTCCCAGCCCTCCGAGACGTTTTCCGAGGCGGCGACGAGCACCTTGTTGATCTCCTGGCCCCCGAAGTACTCCGGCGCCGCGTTCAGGAACTCCTCGTCGTTCAGGTGAGCGACGGTCGCGGGGAAGCCGCCGCCCTCCAGGAACACCGAGATGCTCTCGTCGGAGTTGTTGAGCCACTCCAGGAACGCGGCGGCCAGGGCCGGGTTCTTGGTCTGGTTGATCACCGACTGCGCGCTGCCGCCGTTCTCGGCGGTGGTGGCCGAACCGTCGTAGCTGGGCAGCGGAGCGACCCGCCACTGGCCGGCGCCCTCGGGCACGGAGCCCTCCAGGATGCCCGGCATCCAGGCGCCGGTGATCAGGGTGGCCACCGTGCCGCTGCTCAGCGCCCGCCACCAGTCGTCGGTCCAGGTGGCGATGGGGGCGAGCAGACCGGGCTCGAGGAGGCGGTTCCAGGTGTCGGCCCACAGCCGGGAGCCCTCGTCCTGGAGGTCGATGGTGACGCTGGTGCCGTCGGTCTTGTAGGGGCGTCCGCCGGCCTGCCAGATCAGCGGCTGGGCGAAGCCGGGGTCGCCGGCGTCGTTGGTGATGTACTTCGACGGGTCCGCTGTGTGCAGCGTCTCGGCGGCGGCGATGTAGTCGTCCCAGGTGGTGGGCACCTCGATGCCGAACTCGTCGAAGATCTGCTGGTTGTAGAGCAGGACCATCGGGCCGGAGTCCTGGGGCAGGCCGTAGATCCCGCCGCCGATGTTCACCGCGCTCCAGGTGGAGGCGGTGTAGTCGTCCTCGAGGTCGGCGAAGCCGAACTGGGTGAGGTCGAGCAGCCCTTCCGACAAGACGAACTGCTGGAGCGCGTAGTACTCGATCTGCGCGACGTCCGGCGCGCCGGAGCCCGCGGTGATGGCGTTCTGCAAGGCGGTGTACTCGTCGGTGGCGGTGCCGGCGTTGACCACGGTGACCTTCACGTTGGGGTACTGCGCCATGAAGGCCTCGGCCTGGGCCTCGCCGGTGGGCGTCCACGTCCAGTAGGTGAGTTCGCCGCCCTTCTCCAGCGCGGCCTCGAGCTCGGCGGCGGAGCCTTCGGCCCCCGGCCCGTCCTGGCCCTGGCCGCAGGCGGACAGCGGCAGGGCGACGAGCCCCGCGAGGGCGATGCCGGTCAGCGCGCGGAGGCGGCGCGATCGCCGGGGTTGCTGGGACATGAGTGTTCCTTTCACTTCGTTGTGCCTGGGCGGGTCGCCGCCCGTGCGATCCGGGAGGGGGTTCGGGACATCGCGCAGCGCTCCCGGCTCACTGCTTGACGCTTCCGGCGCTCAGGCCCGATTGCCAGAAGCGCTGCAAGAACAGGAAGATCACCACGATGGGCACGATGGTCAGCAGCGAGCCGGTGATCACGAGGTTGAAGATCGGCTCGGCGGCGACGCCGGAGGCCTGCGCGCTCCACTGCTTCAGCCCAACGGTGAGGGGATACCACCGCGGGTCGCTGAGCATGATCAGGGGGAGGAAGTAGTTGTTCCAGGTGGCGACGATGGCGAACAGCGCGACGGTCACGATGGCCGGCGCGAGCAGCTTGACCGAGATCGTGAAGAAGATCCGCAGCTCGCTCGCCCCGTCCAGCCGCGCCGCCTCGAGCAGTTCGGTGGGCACCGCGTCGATCGTGTAAACCCACACCAGGTAGAGCCCGAACGGGCTGATCAGCGACGGCAGGATGATCGCCCAGGGGGTGTTGGTGAGCCCCATCTGGCTGAACAGCAGGAAGGTGGGCACGGCCAGCGCGGTCCCGGGCACGGCGACGGCGCCCAGCACGACGGCGAAGTAGGCCCTGCGTCCGGGGAAGCGGTATTTGGCGAGCGCGTAGCCGGCCAGCGTCGCCAGCAGCGTCGCGCCGCCCGCGCCCAGCACGACGTAGAGCAGGGTGTTGCCGAACCAGCGCAGGAAGATCCCGTCCTGGTAGCGGAAGGTCGCGACGATGTTGTCCCAGAGCGCGAAGCTGTCGCCGAAGCCCAGCCCGAAGGTGGTGAACAGCTCGGCCTGGGTCTTGCTGGCGTTGATCACGAGCCAGGCGAGGGGCACCAGCGCGTAGACCAGGAACACGATCATGGCGACGGTGAGCACCGGCGACTTGCGCGGCCGGGTGACCGAGTAGCCCTGGCGCGCCTTCGCGGCGACGGGGCGGCGGGGCGCGATCATCGGTCCTCCTGACGGGTGCCGCGGAGCTGCACGACGTAGGCGATGACGGCGGTGATGACGCCCATGATGATCGCGACGGTGGCGGCGTAGTTGTACTGCTGGCCGGCGAAGGACAGGTTGTAGGCGTACATGTTCGGGGTGAAGTAGGTCGTGATGACGTTGCTGGCCAGGGGCTGCAGCACGTTCGGCTCGTTGAACAGCTGGAAGCTGCCGATGATCGAGAAGATGGTGGCGATCACGATCGCTCCCCGTGCGGCGGGCAGCTTGATGGCCTTGATCACCTGCCATCCGCGGGCGCCGTCGATCTCGGCGGCCTCGTAGAGCTCGGCGGGGATCGTCTTGAGCGCGGAGTAGAAGATCAGCATGTTGTAGCCGACGAACTCCCAGGTGACGATGTTGCCGATCGACACCAGGATCCAGCGGGCGGCGAAGGGTTGCAGCACGTCGGCGCCGAGAAGGTCGTTCAGGTCGGCGACGAGGCCGAAGTTGCTGCCGTACATGAAGCCCCAGATGAGCACGGCCACCACGGCCGGCACCGCGTAGGGCAGGAAGATGACCATGCGGAACACGCCGGTGGCGTACAGCCGGGCGCTGTCGATGGCCAGCGCGGCGATCATGGCGAGCACCAGCATGATCGGCACCTGCACCAGCAGGAACGCCACCACCCGGCCGAACCCGTCCCAGAACTGGGGATCGGTCAGGGCGCGCAGGTAGTTGTCCAGCCCGACGAAGACGGTGCCCCCGATCATCCGGCGCTGGAAGAAGCTGAGATACAGCGCATAGGCCAGCGGCGCCAGGAAGACGAGGAGGAAGACGATCGCGAAGGGGGCCGCGAACTGCCAGCCCGCCCACTGCCGCCGGGTGCGGCGCGGGGCCGCGGGTGCCGTCGCGGCGGTCTGCCCGGCGCTCATCCGAGGTCGCCCCTCAGGATGCGCACGTCCCACGGCCCGAGCTCCAGCTCGGCGCCCGCGGGCAGGTCGTCCCCGGTGCGGGCGTCGGCCAGCGGGACGGCGACGCGGACCCGCTGCGGCTCCCATCCCCAGTTGAAGACGAACCAGTAGCGCGCCCCTCCGGCCGTGCCGGAGGCGACGGTGACCGGAGACGAGGCCTCGACCGCGGCCGGCGGCAGCTCCAGGGCCTGCGCGCAGACCCACGACGCCAGCGTCGCGTCCGGAACGGTGCCGACGACGGTGACCCGTCCGGCACCGGAGGCGCGGGTGGTGACCGCGGCGAAGTCGCCGAACCGGGGGTGCGCGTAGCGGGCGAGCACCGTCGCGTCGTGCGGGATCAGCCCGTCGGCCCAGAGCGTGCCGGCGCCGGCCGCGTCCCCGTCCTCGGTGCGCACGCCGACCTCCCGCTCGAGCGTGGAGAACTCCTCGTAGGACACGCCGGCGACGTCGGTCAGGCCGGCGGGGGCGACGGCGACGCGCGCCCGCGCCTCGTCATCGGCGTAGGCCGTGCGCGGCCCGAGGACGAGGTGGCCGCCGTGCTCCGCGTAGTCGCGCAGGAACGCGAGGTCGTCGTCGGTGGAGACGTAGAGGCCCGCGGCGATCAGCACCGGGAAGCGGGCCGCCAGCTCCGCGGCGCCGAGCGCCCGGGCCTGCTCGGCGTGCAGGATGCGGGCCTGGCCGCCCGCCGCGATCACGCCGGCGTGGAAGGCGTCGACGATCCGCTCGTAGGACTCCTCGTCGGGCGCGCCGCCCGCGGCGAACGGCGGCATGAACTGCAGGGCGTAGCGGCTGGGGTTCGACCAGAGGATGGCTGCGTCGGCGTCGGGGACGTAGCCGTCGAAGGCGCCGCCGAGGTCCTTCAGCTCGGCGCCGATCGCGCTCACCTCGCGGTAGACGCGGCCGGGGACCAGGCTGTGCGGCAGCACCCCGCCCCAGTAGGTCTCGGCCCCGTAGGGCAGGGTGTGCCAGTGCCAGTACTCGATCATCGCCGCGCCGCGGGAGACGAAGGCGAACGCGGACTGGCGCAGCTGCCCCGGGTAGGGCGGGAAGTTGTGCTCCGCGGCGTCGATGGCCTGCGCGTTGGTCTCGGTGACGAGGTAGCGCTGCTGCTTCGACGAGTACAGCCGGTCGGCCTGGCGGAACATCCCGGCGACGCCGGAGGTCGTCCAGTAGTTGAGCGCGGGCAGCTGCGTGGTGGCGTCGAGCCGGTCCTGCATACCGTAGTAGGGGTTGCCGGAGCCGATGTCGAGGGGCGCGAAGACGGTGCGGTCGTCGACCCCGCCGCGCGGATACTGGAGGCACGTCGTGACGAACTGCCCCTCCGTCGCATATTCGCGCACGATCTCCGCCTGCCAGGCGATGAATTCCGCCGTGACCTCGGCCTGGTACCGGCGCCACGCCAGGTCGTATTGCGGGAAGGTGTTCCCGTCGGGCCGCCAGAGCTCGCTCCAGTCGTCGATCCGGTGCGACCAGTAGGTGAGGCCCCATTCCCGGTTGAGGGTCTCGACGTCGCGGTAGCGTTTCTTGAGCGCGCGCACGAAGCCGGCGAAGACGCCCTGGTTGTGCAGCAGCACCAGCCCGGGTTCGTTGTCGACCTGATAGCCGATCACGGCCGGGTGGGCCGCGTAGCGCGCGACGATGCGGCGGATCACCCGCTCGGCGTGGAAGCGGAAGGCGGGGTGGGTGTAGTCGACCTCCTGCCGGGCGCCCCAGGGGATGCGCTCGCCGGTGCGCCGCTCGCCGGCGATCTCCGGGTAGGCGGTCTGGAGCCAGGGCGGCACCGCGTAGGTGGGCGTGCCGACGATGACGCGGATCCCGCGCCGGTGGGCCGCGTCGAGCACCGGGCTCAGCCATTCCAGGTCGAACTCGCCGTTGCGCGGCTCCCAGGTGGACCAGACGGACTCCCCCACCCGGATGACGGTGATCCCCGCCTCCGCCATCAGGTCGAGGTCGGTGATGAGGCGGTCCGACCGGTGGTACTCCGGGTAATAGGCGACACCGAACAGGATCTCGGGCGGCAGAGATCGCTTCCTTGCGGACATCCGACAACAACTCCTTCGTTCGTTCCGGCAAACTGTTATCGGTAACTATTTGCCTTCTCCGTATTGTTACCGATAAAAGTCAGGAGCGCAAGAGCTTGTGGCAATCTTTCCTCCGGAGGTGATCTCATGTCGGACGTTCCGACTGGCAGACCTGCACCCGCTCGCGTCGGTACGGGGAAGAGCGCGACGATCTACGACATCGCCCGCGCCGCGGATGTCTCGCACCAATCGGTCAGCAGGTACATGCGCGGCCTCGTCATGCGCACGACGACCAAGGCGAAGATCGAGAAGGCGCTCGAGACGCTCGACTACAAGCCCAATCTGACGGCGCGCGCCCTCACCACCGGGCGGTCCAACCGGATCGGCGCCCTCACCCACGAGATCCATCAGGTCGGACCCGGCCGGATCATCCAGGGAGCCACCTCCGCCGCGCGCGAGGCCGGCTACCTCCTCGACGTCATCTCGCTCGACATGGGCGACGCGGACGAGATCAACCAGGCCCTCGCGCAGCTCACCCAGTACAACCTCGCCGGGATCCTCGCCTTCGACTCCACTGACAGCGTCCGCGCGGTCTTCCAGCAGACCGACTTCGGCGTCCCCGTCGTGATCGCCGGCGAGACCGATGCGCCCGACCCCCACGGCCCCTCCGAGGTGGCCACCCGGGGCATCGAGGAACTCGTCGACCACCTGGCCGCCCTGGGCCACCGCCGGTTCCTCCACATCGCGGGTCCGGAGGACTGGGCGGCGGCGCGCAACCGGCGGCAGTCCTTCGAGGCCGCGGTACACCGTCGCGGCCTGGAGACGGTGGGCATCGTGCATGGCGACTGGTCGGCGCGCTCCGGGCACGACGCCATCCGGCACTGGCCCGACGCCGACCTCCCCACCGCGATCATGGCCGCCAACGACCAGATGGCGCTGGGCGCGATGCACGCCCTCGGCGCGCGCGGCCTGCGCGTGCCCGGCGACATCAGCATCACCGGGGTCGACGACACCCCCGAGGCGGAGTACTTCAGCCCGTCGCTCACCACGATCCGGCTGGACTTCCGCGCTCAGGGCCGGCGCGCCGTCACCACCCTGCTCGACCAGCTGGAGCCCGACCGCGAGCCGTCCCCCCCTGTCGCCCCGGCGGACAGCCCGGTCGTCCTCCGGGACTCGACGGCAATCGCCCGCGACCCTGTACTGGGCACGAGGATCTGACGGATAAGTGCGGCGATCAGCCCTTCGCAGGGCCTGATTTCGCAGAATCCATTTCTGGCCGCACTTATCCGTCAGGCGGGAAACCCGAACGGGCGTCCCGTCAGCAGGTGCGACCGTCGTAGGGCGCCTCAGCAACCGTCGTCACGGTCTCGCCGCCGACGGAGGCCTCGGACGTCACGACCAAGTCGCCGGCAGGGATGGTGGACAGCCGGCTGGAGAAGGCGTGGGAGACCTTCCTTCCGGGTTCGACCGTCACCGACCTGCTGCCGTACGCCCCGGCGACGGTGACCGACACCGGCACCTCCTCGCGGTTCTCGACGGTGGCGGCGAGCACCACCTTGCCCGCCACGCACCGGGTGGCGGTGAGCGTCGCGACATCGAGCTCGACGCCGGTCTCGGGCACGAGCTGCCACTCCTGCGAACCGTCGCTGGTCAGGTTCTGCAGGGTGAGGAAGGCGTTCTCGGAGGCTCCCGTGAGGTAGACCTGCGCGTTGCCCGCCGCCTGGAGGCGGTGATAGCCATCCCCGGCGTCGACCAGCTTCCAGATCCCGCCCGCCGTGTCGTCGACCCACTGGCCGATCCGCTGGCCGACGGTGGGGTTGCCCGTCCAGATCGCGGCCGACCTGCCGCCCGCCTTGTTCAGCAGCGTCACCGCGCCGCCCGGCTTGGCCATGACCTGCCAGTACTGCGTCTCGGGGATCGACGTGGCACCCGCCGCCTCCAGACGAACATCGGGGACGTTCGCGTTGCCGAGGTTGGCGTCGTTGGTCTTGCCGCCCGTGCCGATCACCTGGCCGGTCTTGCGGTTGATCAGCTGATAGTAGTCGCCCTCGGTATGCCCGAAGTCGATGTCGGCGTGGCGGATGATCGACGATCCGGTGGGTCCGCCCCAGGTGCCGTGCAGGATGAGCACGCGCCCGGTGCCCTCGACCTGCTGGAGGGTGCGGCTGTAGCCGCCGCCGAGCGTCGTCTGGTAGCGCTTCCACGTCCCGTCGCTGCGGCCGCTGTCGTTGATCCAGACGCTGCCGTTGCCCGAGGCGTTGTACAGGATGCGCCCGTCGGGCAGATGGTGGAGCACCGGGCTGCCGCCGGTGGCGAGGGTTCCCGACCCGGAGTCGACGGGAAGATCCGTCACAGGGCGACCGCCCTGGCCCACCTCGTCGAAGATCCGCAGCGGATCGTTCACGATCTGGTAGCGGGTGTTCGCGCCGCCGCCGAAGTACTCGAAGGTGACCATCCACTTGCCGTCGGTGGTGGGGGCGAGCGTGGTCATGCCCGGGCGGCCGCCGCCGATGACGGTCCTGCCGTTGCGGTTCTGGGTGAGCCCCGGAACGTCGACGACGGGCTCGCTCCATTCGTCGGAGACGCCGTCCCACGTCTTGTGGACGAGGATCTGGTTGCCGGCATCGGTGGCGGTGTCGTTCTCCGGATCGAGGGCGGGGACGCCGGTGACCGGATCGAATCCCGTGTAGTCGTTCTCGTCCGAGTAGTACGCCACCAGCTCACCGTCGTGGACCATCAAGTGGGGCTCCCACAGCGGATCGATCTGCCGGTGGGTGTTCGCGGCGGCGATGTTGGTGCCGAGGGCGCCGGCACTGCCGCCCTGCCAGCCGCCGGTCGCGATGATGTTGACGACCTCCCAGCTCTCGCCGCGATCGGAGCTGGCGTACAGGGCGATCGCCAGATCGCTGCGGTCGCCGTCGTTGCTGGGCACCCAGTTGGGGTCGGCGGCCTTGCGCTCGAGGAAGTAGTGGTCGTCGCCGGAGACGACGGTGGCCAGCAGCAGGGTGCCCGCGCTCAGCTCGCCCACGTCCTCGGGGAGCACGTAGGGATAGGGGTTGGTCCAGTTGCTGATGTAGGGCGCAAGTTCGGGATCGTCCGAGAGATAGGCGGGGGCGGCCACCTCCGAGAGCGGCTGCCAGGTCTCGCCGAGATCGTCGCTCTTGAAGACCGGGATGGTCTGGCGGTCCGCGCTCCCGGTCTCCGGGACGACGGTGGACTTCTCGAAGGCCACGATCAGTCGGCCGTCGGGCAGCTGCGCCGCCTTGGGATAGATCGCGCAGTTGCCTCGTCCCTTGAGGCACGGCTCGCTGCCCAGCTCGAACAGCACGGCGCCGGTCGGAACGTAGGCCTGAGCCGCGACGACGGTCGAGGCCGCCACCGCGGCAGCCGCGAGCAGACCGGTCAGGGTCGTCCTCAACTTTCTTATCTTCATGTGCCCCTCCTTTGGGGAAATCGTGCGTCGGTGCATACCGATGTAGTAGGCACTGTAGCGGTAACTGTTTCCGGTAACAATAGTTTCAGGCAAAAATAGTTACCGGAAACAGTGAAGGCCACGGAGCACCATGGTGCGCGACGCCAGCGTTACTGCAAGCCGCCAGCCGTATACGGCTGGCGGATTGCACTAAGCCAGGCGTCACGCACTAAGCCAGGCGTCGAACAGCAGGACTACGACGACGCCACGCCGACACACGACCCCTGGGACTCAGTCATCTAGTGCGCGACGCCCGCATCGTCGGGCTTCCGGACGAAGAAGCTGCTGATCAGGGCCGCGGTCCAGATCGCCCCGGCGCCTAGGAAGGCCCAGTGCGACCCGACCAGCATCGCCTCCGCCTCGGAGGCGCTCACCGGCAGGGCGGCGGCCGTCTGCATCGCGAAGACGGTGACGAAGATCGCGGTTCCGGCGGCGCCCGCCACCTGCTGAATCGCGCCGATCACCGCCGACCCGTGCGAGTACAGCGGCTTCGGCAGCGACCCCAGCGACACGGTGAACAGCGGCGTGAAGATGAAGGCGAAGCTCGCGCTCATCAGCATGTGCCCCAGCATGACCGCCCACCAGGGGGTGGTGAGACTCAGCGTCGAGAAGAACAGGAACACCGCCAGCACCACCACCGACGCGGGCACGACGAGCACCCGCGGCCCGACGCGGTCGAAGAGGCGACCGACCGCCGGGGACAGCAACCCCATCGCGATGCCGCCGGGCAGCAGCATCAGGCCCACCTGGAGCGGCTCCATCCCAAAGGCGCGCTGCAGCAGCAGGGGCAGCATGATGACAGTGCCGAACAGCGCCATCATGCCGATCGCCAACATCGTCAGCGAGACCGTGAAGGGCGCGTAGGTGAAGGTGCGCAGGTCCAGGAAGGCGCGGTCGCGGCCCTGCAGCACGAGCTGCCGGGCGACGAACGCCACGAGCCCGCCGACGCCGATGCCGACCGCGAGCATCGGCACCCAGAACTCCACATCGTCGGAGCCGATCAGGCTCAGCCCGTAGATCAACGGGCCGAAGGCGAGCAGGGTGAGCGGCACGGAGAGCAGGTCCAGCGGGGTGTCCTTGCGCTCGCCGACGTCGGCCAGCCGGCGGCTGCCCAGCACCAGCATCAACACCGCGATCGGCAGGACCGTCGCGAAGATCAGCCGCCAGGACCCCAGTTGCAGGAGCACGCCGGACAGCGTCGGCCCGACGGCCGGGGCCACCGAGATCACCATCGAGACGTTGCCCATCACCGTGCCGCGCCGATCCGGCGGCACCAGGGCCATGATCGTGGTCATCAGCAGGGGCATCATGATCGCGGTGCCCGACGCCTGCACGACGCGGCCCGCGAGCAGGAACGCGAAGCTCGGCGCGACGATGCCCATCAGCGTGCCGGCGCCGAACAAGGAGAGCGAGAGCTGGAACACCCGGCGGGTGGGCAGCCGGTCGAGCAACCAGCCGGTGACGGGGATGACGACGGCCATGGTCAGCATGAAGGCGGTGGTGAGCCACTGGGCCGTGCGTTCGGTGATACCGAAGTCGGTCATGATGCTGCTCAGCGCCACATTCATGGTCGTCTCGTTGAGGATGACGACGAAGGCCGCGATGAGCAGGATCGGGATGACGCCGCGCGTCGATCGCTCGGCAGCAGGCATGGTTTTCCTCTCGGTGACGGGTGCCCGCACGAGATGTCGGTGGGCTGGAGAAGGGGCGCGCGACGCGCGAGCGCGGCGGCCTGGCGGCCCGCGGGCATGGGTGGAGCGGAAGGAGTGTCCCGGCACCTGCCGCTCACGAAACGAAAGACAACAAAGACCACAAAGACAACTCAGTGTCCCGACGCAGGACACTAGCACTGTCTCCCGACAATGCCGCGATCATCGCCCTCGCAAGGACTTCGCGGGGGGCCGCAGGCCCTTGATGGAGGCCACCATATCCAGCGTGCGCCGGGTGGCCAGGACGTCGTGGGCCCGGAACAGCACCGCGCCCTGCCAGGCCGCGACGGCGGTGGCAGCGAGGGTGCCCTCCAGCCGGTCGTCGATCTCGACGTCCAGCGTCTCGCCGACGAAGTCCTTGCGCGAGATCGCCTGCATCACGGGATGGCCCAGCGCGACGACCTCCGCCGTCGCGCGCACCAGGCGCAAGGAGTGCGCGGTGGTCTTGCCGAAGTCGAGGGTGGGGTCCAGCAGCACCGACGAGGGGGCCACCCCCGCGGCGACCGCCCGCTCCGCCCCCTCCCGCAGCACCCGCAGCACGTCGGCGATCACCCCGTCGGGCTCGGGCGGGTAGCTGACGTGGCGCGGGTCGGTGCGCGGGGGCAGCCCGCCGGTGTGGGAGACGACGTAGCCCGCCCCCAGTTCGGCCGCCACCTCCACGAGCCCAGGGTCGGCCCCCTGCCAGGTGTCGTTGACCAGATCGAGCGCGCCGGCGCAGGCCCGCGCCACCTCGGAGCGCCAGGTGTCGACCGAGATCAGCAGGCCGGGGAAGCGCTCCCGCACCGCGCCGATGAACGGGACCACACGTCGGATCTCCTCGTCGGCGTCCACCCACTCCCCCTCCTGCCCGGCCCGCACGCCCCCGACGTCGAGCACGTCGACGCCCTCGTCGATCATCTGCGCGACGCGGGCGAAGGCCGCCTCGTCGTCCAGCAGCCTGGCGGGCGAATAGAAGGAGTCGCGGTTGCGGTTGAGGATGCCCATCACGGCCGGACGTTCCTCGTCGAATCGGCATCCGCCCAGGTGAAGAGAGGTCACGCCCCCATCTTGCATCGCGCGCCCAAGATCCGCCGGGCTTGCGCCCGCGAATACTGTAGGCGCTAGGGCGTGTTGCGGAAGTGGTGGCCGTAGCGAGCGGCGTCCTGGTGCGTCAG
>DAOLFC010000107.1:0-12649 GCA_035326505.1 Arachnia sp. | reverse complement strand
TCGCCGAGGCCCTCCGGGGGTTCACTTGGCCAGGTGAGATTTTTTGACGGTAACTTCGCTTTTTCGGCACGACCGTGCCGAAAAAGCGAAGTTACCGTCAAAAAATCTCATGTGCCCGATTACCAACACGCCTAGGCCCGGGCGACGCTCCCGATGAGGTCGCCGTGTCTCGCATGCTCAGTGGGGCTCTGGCCGTAGAACCCCCGGAAGGCGCGCGAGAAGCTGTTCGGGCTCTCGTAGCCGACGCGACGGCTCACCGAGGCGACGGAGGCGCCCAGGCGCAGCAGCCTGGCCGCGGCGTGCATGCGGGCGCGAAGTCGCCATTCGCGCAGCGTCAGGCCGGTCTCCGAGAGGAAGGCCCGCTCCAGGCTCCGCCCGCTGGTATGCACCTCGGCGGCCCAATCGACGATGCGCCGGTCGTCGCCGGGATTGAACAGCAAGGCGTTGGCCACCGCCGCCGCGGCCGGCGACCCGGGCATCGGCAGGTCGCCGGCGGGAAGCGAGCGGCGCTCCAGAATCGAGAGCACCTGCCGTTGCAGATTGGTCTGGGGGTTGAGCAGCGAAACCTGCGACTGATGCAGCGCCAGGAAGTAGATCTTCTCCGCGGGATGGATGCGCACGACGGAGATGCCGGTCAGCGTGGTCGCGGTGCTCTCCGCGGTGAACCAGTAGGGGAACAGCACGGAGTTCGGCCGCATCGAGAGGGAGTGGGCCGTGCCGGCCGGCATCCAGAGCACCTCGTCCTCTCGCAACTCGACGGGCTGCCCATCGCAGGTGAACAGCGTCGATCCGCGCACCTGCCAGAAGACCATGTGCTCGAAGCGGTGGAGGCGATCGCGGAGCTCGACCCCCGGGATATGCAGGTGGAAGTCGGGGTCGGGCTGCGCCGGGCCATCCTGCCAGTGCCTCATCTCCCCGCTCTCCAACCTGTCGCGTCGCGCTAGGCGCCTGTCGCGAACCGCGCCGCGATTTTGTTAACGCAAGCCTAACCTAACTAGTCGGCCCCTGGTCGACGGGGCCGCCCGCGAGAGGTCATCCGTCTCGCCCATCGTACAGCTGAGAGGCACCATCATGTCCCTGCACCATCCGAGGCGGACCGGCGCGCTCGTCGCCGGCGTCCTCGCCACCGCCATCGCGCTCACCGCCTGCGGCGCATCCGCCGGCGCGGGCGGCGACGCGGCTCCGGAGACCGGCTCCCCGAGCAGCGGCGCCCCGAGGCTGTTGCCGGAGGCCGAGGGCAAGACCCAGTACCCGCTGACCCTGGAGACCCCCTACGGCAGCACGACGCTCGACCAGCGGCCGGAGCGGATCGCCGTCGTCGGAGGGCTCGGCGACCTGGAGTCGGTGCTCGCCCTGGACATCGCGCCGGTCGTCGGATCCGATGCCGTGGAGTACCCCTGGCTGGAGGGCACCCGCTTCGCTGAGATCGAGGAGTTCATCGATCCGTGGGCGGACAGCTTCCCCATCGAGACGATCGCCGCCGCGAAGCCAGACCTGATCGTCGCCAGCACCTTCAGCGGGCTCGAGGACGAGTTCGCGCGGCTCAGCGCGATCGCCCCGGTGGTCGCCGCCGCGCCCACCGGCGACTACGCCTGGGACTGGCGCGAGCTGATCGGCGTCGTCGGCGAGGCCACCGACCTGGCAGGCCTCGCGGAGCAGGAGATCGCCGAGACGGAGGCCAAGGTCGTCGATGCGGCGGCCGCGCATCCCGAATGGGAGGGGCGCACCGTCTCGCTCATCATCAACCGCGGCCAGGAGTACGGCGTCGAGTTCGTCAACGTCGACGGGTCCCCCGCGGCGACGCTGCTCGACCAGCTCGGCTTCGCCCCGCACCCCCACCACGAGCAGCTCAGCGCCTTCGAATACGGCAACGTGAGCCTGGAGAACATCGGCCTGGTCGACGCCGACGCCCTGATCGTGGCGCGTCACGGCGGCAACGGAACGATCGAGGACGCCACCGCCTGGTTGGAGGGCAGCCCCCTCTATCAGCAGCTCGGCGCCGTGAAGGCCGGCAACGTCTCGTACCTCGATCCCAGCGAGAGCACCGGTGTCCTCGACCTCGCCTGGGCGCTGAGCTACCCCAACGTCCTGGCCGACCGCTGGACCGTCGACGAGCTCACCCCGGCCCTGTCGGGGATCATCGACTGAGGTGACGACGCTCGCCGCCCCTCCCGGAGCCCGGCCCGAGGCGCCCGCGCGGTCGCTCTCCGCGACGCGTGGCCTGGGTCTCCTGCTGATCCTCGCCGCCTTGGTCGTGACCCTGCTGGCCAGCCTCGCGTTCGGGGCGAACCCGCTGGGCCTCGGCGAGGTGTGGCGCGGCCTCCGGCATCCGGACGAGTCCGAGGCCTCGCTCATCGTGTGGACGCTGCGGGTTCCCCGCACCGTCGTCGGGGTGCTGGTGGGGTCGGCCTTCGGGGTGGCGGGCGCGCTGATCCAGGCGCTGACCCGCAACCCGCTCGCCGACCCCGGCATCCTCGGGGTGAACGCGGGCGCGGGTTTCGCGGTGACGCTGGGCGTGGGGCTGTTCGGGCTGTCGGGGATCGACGGCTACATCTGGTTCGCGTTCGCCGGCGCCGCCGTCGCGACGGTGCTGGTCTACCTGATCGGCTCGGCCGGCGGAGGGTCGGCGTCGCCGGTCACCCTGGTACTGGCCGGAGTGGCTCTCGGGGCGGTCCTGGGCGGGTTCTCCACCTTCCTCACCCTGATCGACAAGGAGACGTTCCGGGCGATGCGCAACTGGGGCCTCGGGTCGATCGCCCGCACCTCCCTCTCCGACGCGTCGACGGTGGTGCCGTTCCTGCTCGGGGGTCTGGCGATCGCCCTCGCTCTGTCGGGGTCGCTGAACTCGATCGCGCTCGGCGACGATCTGGCGGCCTCGCTGGGCACGAACGTGGGGCGGACCCGGCTGCTGGGGATCGTCGCGGTCACCCTGCTGGCGGGCGGCGCCACGGCCCTGACCGGCGGCATCGGCTTCGTCGGCCTCATGGTGCCGCATGCGGTGCGCTGGTTCACGGGGCCGGACCAGCGCTGGATCATCGCCTACTCCGCGCTGGCCGCGCCCGTGCTGGTGCTGGCGGCCGACGTCCTGGGCCGGGTTCTCGGCCGGCCGGGGGAGATCGAGGCGGGCATCGTCACCGCGGTGATCGGCGCGCCGGTGCTGATCGCCCTGGTCCGGCGGGCGAAGGCGAGCGGGCTGTGAGCGCGACCCGCGCGGCCCGGCCGGTGGATTTCGGCTACGCGACCCGCCGCATCCGTGGCCGGTGGCTCTCCGCCAGGCTGCCGGTGCGACTGAGCGTCGTCTCGACGACGCTGCTCCTCTTCGCGGTGGCGATCTCCGGGCTGGCGATCACCCTCGGCGACTATCCCTTGACCCTGTCCGAGGTGTGGGCGGCGGCCGCCGGGCGCGGCGAGGACTTCCACCGGATGATCGTGCTCGAGTGGCGCGCCCCCGTCGCGGTGGCCGCGGTGGTGTTCGGCGCGCTCCTCGGCATCGGCGGGGCGATCTTCCAGTCGCTGACCCGCAACCCCTTGGGCTCGCCCGATGTGATCGGCTTCGACGCCGGCTCCTACACCGCCGTCGTGGTCTCCCTGCTGGCCCTCGGCGCCGGGAACTACTGGAGCATCGCCGTCGCCTCGCTCGTGGGCGGGCTCGCGACGGCCTTGGCCGTCTACCTCCTGTCCTATCGCCGGGGCGTGCAGGGCTTCCGGCTGATCATCGTCGGCATCGGCGTCTCGGCCATGCTCGGCTCGATCAACGCCTACCTGATCACGCGGGCCGACCTCACGGACGCCATGGTGGTCGGCTTCTGGGGGGCGGGTTCGATCGGCCGGGTGTCGTGGGCATCGATGGTGCCGTCGCTGTTGATCGCCGCAGCCATCGCCGTCGCCGCCGTCGTGCTCGCCCCGGCCCTTCGCCGGCTGGAGCTGGGCGACGATGCCGCCGTGACCCTCGGCACCCGGACCACCCCGGTGCGGCTCGCGCTGATCGTCACCGGCGTCGCGACCGTCGCGCTGGTCACGGCCGCCGCGGGACCGATCGGTTTCATCGCGCTGGCCGCGCCCCAGCTGGCCCGGCGGCTGACCCGCTCGGCCGGCGTCAGCCTGCTGGCCTCAGCCGCGTTGGGCGCCGCGCTGCTGGCGTCGGCACACGTCCTCTCCCTGCTGATCGCCTCGGTCTACCGGCCGGTGCCGGTCGGCCTGATCACCGTCTGCGTCGGCGGCCTCTACCTGATCTGGCTGCTGATCCGCGAGACCCGACGACACTACGGAGCCCCACGATGACCTCACGACCGCAGGCCGGGACCTCCCCCGACGACCCCCGTCTCGTCACCGAGAATGCGACCATCGGCTACGACAAGGCCATTATCTCCAGTGGATTGTCGGTGGCGATCCCCGACGGCTCGTTCACCGCGATCATCGGACCCAACGGCTGCGGCAAGTCCACCCTGCTGCGGGCGCTGGCGCGGGTGCTGACGCCGAGCGCCGGACGCGTGATCCTCGACGGCAAGGCCATCGGCGACTACAGGTCGAAGGAGGTGGCGCGCCGGCTGGGCCTGCTCCCGCAGACCTCGCTGGCCCCTGACGGCATCCGCGTCGCCGACCTGGTCGCGCGCGGCCGGGCGCCGTACCAGAACCTGATCCAGCAGTGGCGGGACACCGACGAGGAGGCCGTGGCCGCGGCGCTGGCGGCCACCCGACTCACCGAACTCTCCGGGCGCCTGGTGGACGAACTCTCCGGAGGGCAGCGGCAGCGGGTCTGGGTGGCCATGCTGCTCGCCCAGGACACCCCCATCATGCTGCTCGACGAGCCCACCACCTTCCTCGACATCGCCCACCAGTACGAGCTGATGGAGCTGCTGCGCACCTTCCACGACGAGGGCAAGACCGTCGTCGCCGTGCTGCACGACCTCAACCAGGCCGCCCGGTACGCCGACCATCTGATCGTGATGCGCGACGGCGACGTGATCACCACCGGCGAGCCGGGGAGCGTGATCACCGCGGAGCTGGTCGCCCAGGTGTTCGGGCTGCCGTCGCTCGTCGTGCCCGACCCGGTCACCGGCACCCCCACCGTCGTCCCGCTGGACCCTCGTCGCCGTGCGATGCATCCCGTCGAGCCGTCCTCGGCCGGGCGCGGGGCGCTGCCGTGAGGGCCGCGTCGCGCCCGGCGGGCGACGAGCGGTGGGGGGCCTTCGAGGCGCCCGCCTCCCCGCCCGCCGAGCCGAGGCTGCGCGTCGACCCGGACTGGTCGCCCCGCCGGCTCAGCGCGGCCCTGCTGCGCGGGGTCTGGCCGTGGATGCTCAGCGGATCGCTGCTGCTCGTCGTCCACAACGTCGCGGGGATGCTGCTTCCGGTGGCCATCGGCGGCCTGGTGGATGGCGTGGTCGCTCCCGCCTTCTCCGGGACGGCGCCGGCGGAGCTCCGGGGGGCGCTGCTCGCCTGGGCGGGCGTGCTCGCCGGGCTGTACGTCGTGGTGCATGTCGGCTATCGCTTCGGGGGACGGCTGGGCTGGTTCGGCGTGCAGCGCTCTCAGTACGAACTCTCCCAGGCGGTTCTCGGCCGCGTTCTCGATCGCCGGGGGATGGCGGGGCCGGCACGGCCGCCGGGCGGCCTGCTCGCCGTGGCCACCGGCGACGTGCATCGCGCCTGCCTGGTGCTCTACGTCACCGTCTACCCGCCCGGCGAGGCGATCGGCCTGATGGTCTCGGCCGCGGTGCTGTTCGCGATCCATCCCGCGCTCGGCGCAGGCGTGGTGGTGGGGCTGCCACTGGCGCTCGTGCTCATGCATCTGGCGGCCCGGCCCCTGCGCCGGAGCAGCCTCGCCGAACAGCAGGGGCTCGCCGACGCCGCCGCCGCGGCCGCCGACCTGGTGGCCGGATACCGGGTGCTGCGCGGCCTGCACGCCCAGCGCACCGCCGCCTCCCGCTACCGCGGCGTGAGCCGGGAGGCCCTGGGCGCGACGCTGCGGGCGCGCGCTGCGGAGGCGGGATTCGAGGCGATCAGCACGGCGGTGTCGCAGCTCTTCGCCGCCGCGCTCGCCCTCGCGGCGGCGATGCTGGCGCTGGACGGGAGGATCACCGTCGGTCAGCTGGTCACCGTCGCCGGCATCGCGGTGGTGCTGGTCGGTCCGCTCGACACGCTGACCGGCACCCTCGGCTCCATCTGGGCGGTCTCCCAGGCCTCGGCGCAGCGCGTCCTCGACCTGCTCTCGTCGTCGCCGAACCCGGCGAGCCTGGGCGCGCGGAAGCCCGCCGAGACGGGCGCCGCACCGGTGTTCTCGCGGCTCGCGCTGCCGGGCGGCGGCCTGCTCGACGCGGCCGTCGACCCCGGGCGCTTCGTCGTGCTCGACGTTGCGCACGACGCGCACTCCTTCCTGGCCGACGTGCTGTCCGCGCGGCTCGTCCCCGGCTCCGGGCAGGCGACCCTCGCCGGGACCCCCGTCCACCTCCACGACCCGGGGGCGCTGCGGGAACGCCTGCTGGTGGTTCCGCACACGCCCGGGATCCTGGGCGGCACCGTGCTCGACAACGCGCGCGCCACCGGTGAGTCCCCGGTCGACGCCGAGCGTGCCGCCAGCGCGCTGCGCGTTGCCGGGCTCCTCGAACGCGAGCTGCCCGACGGTTACGGCACCGCCGTGGGAGACGGAGGCTGGGAGCTCTCCGGAGGGCAGCGGCAGCGCATCGCCCTGGCGCGGGCCGTCGCCGCCTCCCCGGAGGTGCTGGTGCTGATCGAGCCCACCACCTCCGTCGACGCGGTGACGGAACAGCGGATCGCCCGGGCGCTGGCGGCGCACCGGAAGGGACGCACGACGGTGGTGCTCACCGCCTCGCCGGCCTTCCGGGCGGTCGCCGACGAGATCGTGGGCCTCGCGTGCGAGGAGGTGGGGACCCATGCCTGAGCGCGCCGCCGGCCTGGACGGCAGGCTGCTGCTGCCCGTCGCCCCGGGAGGCCGCGTCGCGCGGTGGCTGTGGGCCGCGCTCCGCGGACGCCGCGCCGCGGTGGCGGGCGTCTTCCTGCTCTTCCTCGCCGAGGCCGCCGTGGCGCTGGTCTTCCCGCTGGTGCTCGGCGCGCTCGTCGACACCGTCGCCGACGGGAGCGACGGGGTTCCGCGGGCGTTCTGGGGCCAGGCTGCCGGGCTGGCGTCGGCCGCGCTGGCTGCGGGAGGAATCGCCTGGGCGGGCGGGATCGCTCTGGCACGGATCGCGGAGACGACGATCGCCGGGCTCCGCGAGGCCTACGTCGCCGCCGCTCTGGAGCTGCCCCGTGCCACCGTCGAGGCGGCCGGCACCGGCGACATCGTGACGCGCGCCTCCGACGACATCGCGCAGGTCTCCGACACCCTTCCGGATGTCCTGCCCAAGCTGGCGATCTCCGCGTTCACCATCGTGCTGGTGGCCGCGGGCCTGGGGGCGCTCGATCCGCGGTTCCTCGCCGGCTTCGTGCTCGTCGTGCCGCTCTACGCCGTCACCGTGCGCTGGTACCTGCGCGCCGCCCCGCGGGTCTACGAGGCGAACCGCGCCGCGCAGTCGGTGCGGGGTCAGTACATCCTCGGCACCCTGACCCAACTGCCGACGGTCGTCGCGCACCGTCTCGAAAAGGGCAGCCTGAGCCGGATCGAGGGCGCCACCTGGGAGGTGGTGCGATGGTCCATGCGGACCCGGATCGTGCAGAACCGGCTGTTCGGGCGGCTGAACGTCGCCGAGGCCGTGGGGCTGTTCGCGGTGCTGGGCGTCGGCGTCTGGCTCGCCTCCACGAGGACGGTCACCCCGGGGGAGGCGACCTCCGCCGCGCTGCTGTTCCTGAGCACCGTCGCCCCGATCTCCGCGCTGCTGTTCGTCATGGACGACCTCCAGTCGGCGCTGGCCGCGCTCGGCCGGCTGGTCGGGGTCATCGACGCGGCCGCGTCGGCTCCCGGTGGTGGGGGCTCGGTTGTCGTGGGGGAGCGGGCGGATCACCAGAACCGGCGCGACGTGCCGGTGCGGGAGGGGATCACCGCGGCCCGGCAGGTGGACGACGTGTCGCCCCGTCCTGGCGGTGGGAGTGCGGTTGTCGTGGTGGAGGAAGTGCATCACGAGTACCGGCCCGGCGTGCCGGTGCTGGAGGGGATCACCCTGAGCCTGCGTGCCGGCGAGGTGGTGGCGGTGGTGGGGGCGACCGGGTCGGGCAAGACGACCCTCGCCTCGCTCATCGCCGGCGCCCACCGGCCCACCGGCGGGCGCATCCGTCTCGGCGTGCCGCCCCGGAGCGTGATGACGGTGACCCAGGAGACCCACGTCTTCGCCGGGACCCTGCGCGACAACCTCACCGTGGCGGCTCCCGGCGCGGGGGACGCCCGGATCGCCGAGGCGCTGAGGACGGTGTGCGCCGACGGCCTGATCGGAGTGCTGCCCGAGGGGCTGGACACGCTCGTCGGCCATGGCGGTCATCCGCTCACCGCTGCGCAGGCCCAGCAGCTCGCGCTGGCGCGGCTGGTGCTGGCTGATCCCGCGGTGGTCATCCTGGACGAGGCGACGGCCGAGGCGGACACCGCCGACACGGGGCGGCTCGACATGGCCGCCGCGGCCGCGATCCGGGGCAGGACCGCCCTGGTCATCGCGCACCGGCTGAGCCAGGCCGCCTCGGCCGACCGGATCGTGGTGCTCGACGGCGGCCGCATCGTCGAATCGGGAACCCATGCCGGCCTCGTCGCCGCGGGAGGCAGCTACGCCGGCCTGTGGTCGGCCTGGACGATGTCGCCCGGGGAATGACGCTCCGCCCCTTGACGCTCCCTGACGGATAAGTGCGGTCAGAAGAAGATTCCGTGAAATCCGGGCCTGCAAAAGGCTGATCGGCGCACTTATCCGTCAGATTCAGCGTCAAAGGGGAGCGCAGGAACTCCTGGCTCCCCTGAGCGCCGCCAGTGCGACTAGAAGGCCGCCAGGATGTCGACGACGAAGACCAGAGTGGCGTTCGCCGGGATCTTCTCCCCGCCGCCGGCCTCGCCGTAGCCCAGGTCGGACGGCACGACCAGCAGCACGCGGCTGCCGACCTTCTGGCCGACGATGCCCTGGTCCCAGCCCTGGATCACGCCACCGGTGCCGGCGTCGAACATGAGGACGTCTTCGGGCGCCTCGCGATCCCAGGACGAGTCGAACTGGGTGCCGTCGGTCAGCCAGCCGGTGTACTTGACCACCACCGTCTGGCCCGCCTCGACGGCCGCACCGTCGCCCTCGATGAGCGGCTGGACGACGAGCTCGGCCGGGTCGGTGAAGCTGTCAGGGACGGAGACCGCGGGCTTGCCATCGGTGATGGAGATGGCCGGGAGGGACGCGTCCGTGGGGGTCACGTCGGTGCCGGAGGCGGCGTCGGGGAGGGTCTGGGAGTCCTGCACGGACAGCACGTAGAGGTACCCGTTCATCGCCTCGCCGGTGTAGCTCTCCTCGGCGCTGACGCCCGGCTGGCCCCAGAGCAGCCTGGAGCCGACCTTCGCGCTGGTGAGGGACGCGGCGAGGGACTCGCCGAAGTTGTTGACCGACAGCACCTGGGTGATGGGGTCGTCGGCGTCCGGCGTCGTGCCCCAGGTGGAGTGCATCTTCTCGCCCGTGACCATGTCGCACACCAGGAAGTTGAACGTGATCAGCTGTCCGTCCGCGATCTGGTCCCCGCTGCCCTCGTCGGAGACATGAATGACCTCCGATGAGACCTGGAGGGGAGCGTCGAAGCTCACGGTCGGCGCGGCGGCGGCGTCGTCGCTGAGCGACACGGCCGCGAGGGCCTCCTTGGAGGCGGCCTCGTCGGGATCGGCGGCCGGGTCGGGCGCCGAGGCATCGCCGAGCGTCGCGTCGCACGTCCCGCCCGTCGCGGCGGCGGGATCGTCGGCCGGGACCGAAGCCGAGGCCGAGGAGTCGGGCGCGGAGGGCTGGGTCTCCGGCGAGTCGCCGGAGCAGCCCGTCAGGAGCAGACCGGCGCAGATGCCGAGCGAGGCCACGAGTCGTGTGGGCAGTGTCATGAAGGAGTTCCTTGCGTGGTGGTGTGCGTGCGTCCTGGACCGGAGCCTGAGACGGCGTTCCTGATCAAGATACCGGCCGTTCCTGTGTGGAGGTTGTGAACCGCCTCCCGGCGGACATCGGACGGCCGCGTCGCCGCGATCGGCGGCTCGTGGCCGGTGTTCCGCCGGTCATCGTCGCCTCCGGGCCTCGCGAATGAGGATCCAGATGAGGTACCCGCCGCCCAGCATGACGGTGACGACGCCGACCGGCAGCGGCACGGGCAGGACGTGCTGGGCCACGACGTCGGAGGCGACCAGCAGCAGCGCGCCGAGTGCCGCCGCCGGGCCGAGCGCCACGCCCGCTGACCCGGCGAGCCGACGAGCGATCTGGGGCGCGGCGAGCGAGACGAAGGCGATCGGACCGGCGGCCGCGGTGGTGATGGCGGTCAGTACGACGGCGCATGCGATCAGGCCCAGCCGCGCGGCCTCGACCCGGACGCCGAGGGCCCGGGCCGCGTCGTCGCCCAGCTCCAGCTGCCGTTGCGACGCGGCGAGCCAGGCCAGCGGCAGGAGCGCCACGACGATGACCGCGGCGGCTGGCAGGAACTGGGTCCACCCGACGGGGTTCAGCGAGCCGGCGCCCCACACCGCGGCGCTCATGGCGACCTCGCGTCGAGCGCGCAGCATGAGATAGCTGCCGAGCGCGATCAGCATCGCATTCATGCCGATGCCGACGACGATCAGCCGGAAGCCGAGCAGCCCCCGCCGGTAGGCGAGCGCGTACACCGCGACGGCGGTCAGGACACCGCCGGTCAGGGCGCCGGCCGCCGTGATCAGGAACCCGCCGCCGAGCAGGATGATCGCCGCGATGCCGCCGGCGTAGGAACCCGCCTGCATCCCGACGATGTCCGGGCTGGCGAGCGGGTTGCGCGTGAGCGACTGGAAGACGGCGCCGGAGGCCCCCATCGCCGCGCCGAACAGCACCGCGGCCAGGACTCGCGGGAGCCGCCAGTCGAGGACGACGGTGGCCGCGATCCCGTCCTGTCCGCCGGTCAGCGCCGAGAGGACCTCCGCCAGAGTCAGCGGCAGGTCGCCCAGGGCGAGCGCGAGCAGCGAGACCGCGAGGACGACGAGGAACAGCGCGCCGGTCACCGCCGCGCCGCGGGCATGGATGCGCAGGGACGCGGGGCCCAACCGCACGATCAGCATGCGCGCGCCGAAGTCCACCCCCTGCCCGGTCGCAGTCTCGCGCCCGGTCGCCGTCCTGCGCGAGATCACAGCGTCGACGCTTTCGCCCGGCGCACGAGCGCGATCAGCACGGGGCCGCCCACGAAGGCGGCGACGATGCCCACCGGCAGCTCGCTGGGGAACAGCGCGACGCGGCCGACGACGTCGGCCGTCAGCATCAGCGTGGGGGCGAGCAGGAGCGACAGCGCCATGATCCAGCGCTGGTCGGGCCCGGTGATCCACCGGGAGATGTGCGGCACCATGAGCCCCACGAAGACGATCGGCCCGGCGATCGCGGTCGCGGAGCCCGCGAGCAGGGTGATCGCGACGACCGACAGCACGCGGGTGCGGGCGAGCCGTACGCCGAGCGCGACGGCGAGATCGTCGCCCAGCCCCACGGAGTTGAGCGGGCGTGCCAGGACGAGCGCGAGGACGGCGCCCGCGAGCAGGAAGGGGAGGACCGGGAGCAGCACGTTCCAGTCGCGGCCGACGAGCGAGCCCGCCTCCCACCCCCGCAGCCGGTCGAAGGCGCGCGGGTTCACCAGGATGAGTGCGGTCATGGCGCCGGAGAGGACGGCCGCGACGGCGACGCCGGCCAGCATCAGTCGCACCGGGTCGGCGACCCCGCCCACCGAACCGATGAGAGCGACGACGACGGTGACCACCAGCGCCCCGACGAACGCGAAGTACAGGTCCTGCGATGCCGAGGTGGTGCCGAAGAAGAACACGCCGATGGTCACGGCCATCCCTGCGCCCGAGCTCACCCCCAGCAGACCCGGGTCGCCGAGCGGGTTGCGGGTGAGAGCCTGGATGACGGCGCCGGACAGCCCCAGCCCCACGCCGACAGCGACGGCCGCCACGGTGCGCGGCAGCCGCAGGTCGCGCACGATCCGCGTCACCTCGTCGCCGGCCGGCGAGACGATCGCGCGCACGACCTCGTCGAAGGGGAGAGGGCGCGAGCCGATGGCGATGCTGGCCAGGCACGCGAGCGCCAGGGCCAGCACCGCCAGGACGATCCCCGTGGCGCGGCGACCGGCCGCCGTCACCCCTGGATGCTCTGCGGGGACTCGCCGACGGCCGCCTTCGCGAGCAGCGGAGTGAGGCGCTCGATGACGTACTTCTGGCTGAGCGGGGTCAGGAAGTAGATGGCGCCCGCGAGCACATCGTCGGTGTAGACGGCGCGGTTCTCCGTGACGGCCGACAGATCGGAGATCGTGCCGAACTTCAGCAACTCGGCGAAGTTCTCCTCGCTCTCGGTGGCGAAGACGATGACGTCGGCGTCGATCAGGCCGGTGTTCTCGGCGGAGATCAGCGCCTGCGCGCCCGGGTCGGCGGCGTACTTCTCCAGGCCCTGCGTCATGGTGAAGCCGAGCTCGGTGAGGAAGTCGGTGTTGAGTCCGTCGGGGTAGACGTAGAGGTTGCCCTCCCACGGCGCGCCCTGGGAGAAGGTGGCGGTGA
>DAOLFC010000106.1:0-12727 GCA_035326505.1 Arachnia sp. | reverse complement strand
TCCTGGATCGGGCGCCTGACTTCGTTGTCGGCCCCGCCCATGGAGCCCCACTACACCGGCGGACCTCCGCCTTGTCATCCATCCCGCCCAGAAACCGACACACACGCACTCATTTCTGGACGCGCCCTTAGCCGACCCCGGTGGCGACCGCACGGAGCGCCGATGGCATGATGGGGATCACCCGGGGCAGCGTCCACTGCTACGGGTTGGTGGGATACCACCACGGGCTCGTCGGCGGTATCCCGGTTTCTCTGCCAGCGAGCTCCATGGAAGAGCACCCGCACCACCGCGACGAGGCACGGTGCGGGCTCTTTCGTCTCCGGCGCTACTCGCCGGAGAGCTGCGATACCCAGGCGGGCGTGGTGGCGAGACCGGTGGCAGGCACCGCCGCGCCGGGCTCCGGGGTGGTGCAGTTGGGCTTGACGCCGGGCGCCGGGCCGAACTCGCGGCCGTGGAACACCACGTCCTTCACGAAGTTGTAGTACGCCTCGTACTTGCCCGTGTCGTAGGGGTTCTCGAAGGCGCAACGTCCCACGTAGTAGCCGACGGCGTCGGCGAAGGTCTCTGAGTCGTTGTCGGCGTAGCTGCTGAACTTGCCCACGGCCTTGTAGAGGCGCGTGAAGTCCTGCCAGTAGGCGGGGTTCGCATGCCGGTCCGAGTTCCAGACGTGCCCGAACTCGTGTGCGACGAGCCGCACGAGACGGCCTTCGTCGCCGGCGTCGAGGGCGCGCTGGAACTTGGAGAAGTCGAGCGTGACGTAGTTGCCCTTCGTGAGGCTCCAGTCGCCCCACGCGTAGCCGGAGATGGAGGCGGCGTTGACGCCGACCCGGCCGCCGACCTTGTCCTGCAGCGTGGTGCGGTAGGGCGTGCATTCCATCGCGTCGAAGGTCTCCCACAGGATCTTGATCGACGGGAGGCGCTCCGCTGTCCACTGGTCGCCGGTGAGCGCGAACCCGAAGTTCGTCGCGAACGCCGCCGCGACCTCCTCGACGGAGGCATTCGCGGGCCACGGATGGGTGGGCGCGCAGGGCGCCGGGATTCCCGAGACCGGGGCGATGGGCGCAGGGGCGGTGGGGAGGGCTGCCGCAGGGAGAGCGAAGGCGGCGATGGCGAACACAGCCACGAGGGCTGAGATCAGTGTGCGCACCGAGGTCTCCATCTGGGAGCGAGGACCGCGGACCTAGAGGTATCCGCGGAAGCTAAGATTCTCTCAGCCAACCCTGAAACGCAAATCCGGTCGGCATCCGTCTGTGGATAAGTCACTGCACGCCGCAGGCAAAGGCCACTGCACTCCGCGGGGAAAAGTCGTTTCACGCCGCGGATGGGTTGCCGGAGGGGCCTGCGCTCCGGTCTACAGTTGCCCCATGACCCTCTTCGACGTCCGACGCACCGCCACGCCCACCTCCGATGCCGACAGGCTGAAGGCTCTCGCGGACCCGGCATTCGGGAAGTACTACGTCGACCACATGGCCGTGGCAGATTACACCGACGGCGTCGGCTGGCACGACCTGCGGATCGAGCCGATGGCCGACTTCGCGATGCATCCGGCCGCCGCCGTGCTGCACTACGGTCAGGAGATCTTCGAGGGGCTGAAGGCATACCGCCGCGAGGACGGCAGCGTCTGGCTGTTCCGGCCGGAGAAGAACGCCGCGCGCTTCGTCCGCTCCGCCGAGCGCCTGGGCATGGCGCCGCTGCCCGAAGAGCTGTTCCTGTCCGCCGTGACCCAGCTCGTCGAACTGGAGGCCGCCTGGGTTCCCTCCGGCGAGCAGGAGCAGAGCCTGTACATCCGCCCGTTCCAGATCGCGTCGGAGCCCTACCTGGGTGTGCGCGAGGCCACCGACTACCGCTTCGCGGTGATCGCCTCGCCCGCCGGACCGTACTACTCGGAGGCGATGAAGCTGTGGGTCACCCCCAACTTCACTCGCTCCGCCCCCGGCGGCACCGGCACCGCCAAATGCGGCGGCAACTACGCCGCCAGCCTGATCGCCGCCCGCGAGGCCTACGAACACGGCTGCGGCCAGGTGCTGTGGACCGACGGCGCCGAGCACAAGTGGTTGGAGGAGTGCGGCACCATGAACGTCGCCATGATCACCTCCGACGGCGAGCTGCTCACCCCCGCCCTGGGCGCCATCCTCGACGGCATCACCCGCGACTCGATCCTCGCGCTCGCCCCCGAGCACGGGCTCACGCCGGTGGAGCGCGCCATCTCCGTCGACGAGCTGCTGACCGGCCTGGCCAGCGGCTACATCACGGAGGTGTTCGCCTGCGGCACCGCTGCGGTGGTCACCCCCATCGTCGGCTTCAAGACCCCCGACCGGGGCGAATACGTCGTCGCCGACGGCCAGGTGGGGCCGCTCACCCGGGAGATCCGCGCGCACCTCGTCGACATCCAGTTCGGCCGCGCCGAGGACACCCGGGGCTGGACGCTCCGCGTCGCCTGACCTGGCGTTCGACCCGATTTAAGAGTTCGCTGTTCCACCGACTTCGGTGGACTAGCGAACTCTTCAGCGCACCCACCCCGTGCGAACGCCGTCCGGCAGGGATCCCGGCGCGTAGGCTGGGGCCATGAGTGCGACGAAGAAGCGGATCCAGGACCTTTCTCCCGCGGCGCGGTTCGCGCTGGGCACCCTGGGCATCATCGACATGGGACTGCGCGTCTACGCGCTGGTGGATATCGCGAAGCGGCCCGCCGATCAGGTGGAGGGGCCCAAGGAGGTCTGGGTGCCGGCGCTGGTCGTCGTCAACTCTGCCGGGCTGCTCCCGCTGGCCTACCTCAAATGGGGCCGGAAGTCGCACTGACCAGACGCGACGCGGAGCAGATCGCGGCCCGGCGCGGCTGCGGGGCTCACCCGGTGGCCAGGACGTCCCTCATCGACTCCGGTCCCCACGACAGGATCTGGGCCCCGGCCGTCGCGTCCAGGAGGACGGCGTTGCCGTGGCCGACCCAGAGCCGGCATCCCTCGTGAGGCTCGGCGACGAGCACATAGCCCGCCTCCTTCGCGCTCTCCGACACGACGTCGATGACGCGTTGCGGGTCGGCCTCCGCGATCATCACGGTGGCCTCCGTCGCGCTGGCGATCAGAACATCGGGGGGCAGGCGGATGCCCTCCGGCACCTGGAACAGCTGGCCGCCGGCTTCGATCCACGCCGTCGCGACGCCCTCCGGAGAGAACTCGGCCGCGGGAGAGGGGGCGACGGCGAACGTGCCCGACGATGCCTGGGCCAGCACGTCGTCGGCGCCACCGGGCGCGCAACCGCCGGTCAGCGCGCACACGGCGGCGCCGAGAAGCACAAGGGGCGACCACCGCGTCATGCCGACAGCTTAGGCATCGCGATCAAGCGGGCGGTCGTGCGGCGGGAGACCGGTCAGAGGCCGGCGAAGACGTCGGTGGCCGGAGCGTCCGAGACGGGGAAGGGGACGCCCCAGGCGAGCTGGTAGGCGTCGCCGGCGCCGTCGAGCTCCTGCACGATCTGGTAGAACTGCCAGAACTCGCCGTCCATGGAGACCTGGCTGCGATGGCTGAACAGCGCGTTGCGCGCGCGGTCGAGGTAGCCGTCGATGGGGACCACCGCCACGATCCTCGACGGCTCGGGCCCGAACGAGTCCTCGTCGCGATCCGCCCCGCCCCAGAGGGTGAGCCCGCGCTCTTTGGCGATGGCGTAGGCCTGCGCCCACAGCGCGGTGTTGTGCGAGATGTAGAGCAGCCGGCTGGCCTGCCAGGGCTCGCCCAGGTCGGGCCGATGCACCGGCGACGCGGCCAACATCAGGGCGTAGACGGTGACCCGGTGCGCCTGGATGTGATCGGGGTGACCGTAGTTGCCGCGCTCGTCGTAGGTGATGACCACCTGGGGGCGGCGGCTGCGGATGATCTCGACGAGGTGATTGGCGGCCTCCAGGAGGTCGGCGTTCCAGAAGGCGCCCTCCGGGGTGTGGTCGGGCGCGACCGCGTTGCCGTGCTCGTCGCGTCCCATGCCGGTGTCGTGATAATGGCCGACGCCGCCGAGGTAGACGTGGTCGGTGAGACCGATGTAGGCCATCGCGTCGACGATCTCCTGGCTGCGGTGCTGCCCCAGCTCGCGGGGCGAGTAGTGCTGCCACTCGGGCACCAGGATCTCGCCCATCTCGCCCAGCGTGCAGGTGACCAGGGTGACTTGGGCGCCCTCGTCGAGGTAGCGGGCCATGGTCACGCTCGACTGGCTCGACTCGTCGTCGGGGTGGGCATGCACGAGGAGCAGGCGGCGATCATTCACGTCGATCAGCATAGGTCGGCTGTCAAGACAGCCGCGTGCCCCGGTTTCGCCCCTGAGCCGTACACAAATCTCGCTATCCGCCGAGGCCTTCCGGATATAGCGAGGCCTCCGCGTGGAGCGAGATTTGTGCAAGAGACGCCTGTCCTCAGGCTCCGATGAGCTTGTCGGAGGCCAGTTCGGCGAGGAGGCGGGCGCCGTCGTCGAGGACGGAATCGTCGAAGCGGGCGTAGGCGGAGTGATTGAAGGGGGCGGTGTCGGGGTCGAGCTCGGGAGGGCAGGCGGACAGCCCGATGAAGCAGCCCGGGGCCTCCAGCAGGATGCGGGAGAAGTCCTCCGCGCCGGCGAGCGGGCGCTCCCAGCGGATGTGCCGAGGGCTGCCGAACAGCTCGGCCGCCTTCGCGGCCACGACCTCGGCCTCCGCGTCGTCGTTCACGGTGACGGGGTACTGCTCGACGAGGTCGAAGTCGCAGGTCAGGCCGTGGGCGTCGGCGATCCCCTGGGCGAGGGTCCGCAGCCGGCGGATCAGGCGGTCGCGCGTCGGTCGGGAGAAGGCGCGCAGGGTGGCGTGGGCCTCGCCCTCCTCCGGGATGACGTTGGCGATCGTGCCGGCGCTGAGCTTCCCGACGGTAACTACCACCGGGTCGAAGACGTCGAACGAGCGGGTCACCATGGCATGGGTGGCGGTGACCAGCTCCGCCAGCGCCGGCACCGGATCGACGGCGCGCTGCGGGGTGGAGCCATGGCCGCCGCGCCCGATATAGCGGATCTTGGCCACGTCGGACGACGCCATCACGGTGCCGGGCTTGGTGCTGAAGGCGCCGCACGGATCGAGGGCCGACCAGACGTGGATGGCGTAGGCCCAATCGGGGCGCGAGCCCGCCGCGTCGAGGACGCCCTCCTCCAGCATGTACCGGCAGCCGTCGACGCCCTCCTCGCCGGGCTGGAACATGAAGATCACGTCGCCGGCCAGCTGTTCGCGCCGCGCGCACAGCCGATGGGCGGCGCCGATCAGCATCGCCATGTGGAGATCGTGCCCGCAGGCGTGCATGTTGCCGTTGGTGCTCGCCCAGTCGAGGCCGGTCAGCTCGGTGACGGGCAGCGCGTCCATGTCACCGCGCAGCAGCACGACCGGGCGCTTCGATCCGGGATCAGTGGGCCGGCCGCCGCGCAGCACCCCCACCACCGACGAGAGCTTCGTGCCGAGCGTGATCTCCAGCGGCAGTCCCTCCAGCGCCCGCAGCACGGCGGCCTGGGTTTCGGGCAGATCGAGGCCCACCTCGGGAATCTGGTGGAGTTCGTGGCGGACGGACACAAGATCGATGCTCATGGGTCTTGTCTACCGCATTCCGCGCCCTCTTCCGCGCCCGGAATGTCCGGACCGGAATGTTCGGATAAGCCCTGCGGTGGGCGCCCCTCAGTCGTAACCTTCTGGCATGCCGAAGAAAAAGAAGATGGACAAGGCTCTCTACGAGGCCGAGCTGCACCGCCTGCAGGCGGAGCTCGTGGAGATGCAGGAGTGGGTGAAGTCCACCGGAGCTCGGGTCGTGGTCATCTTCGAGGGCCGGGACGCGGCGGGCAAGGGCGGCGCGATCAAGCGCATCACCGAGTACCTGAATCCGCGCATCGCGCGCGTCGTCGCGCTGCCGGCGCCGACGGAGCGCCAGCGCACCCAGTGGTACTTCCAGCGCTACGTCGAGCATCTGCCGGCGGCGGGCGAGATCCGGCTGTTCGACCGCTCCTGGTACAACCGCGGCGGCGTCGAGCGGGTGATGGGCTACTGCACGCCGGAGGAGCACCGGCGCTTCCTGCGGCAGTGCCCCATCTTCGAGCGGATGCTCGTCGAGGACGGCATCATCGTGCTGAAGTACTGGTTCTCGGTCTCCGACAGGGAACAGCTCAAGCGGTTCAAGTCGCGCCTCACCGATCCGATGCGCCAGTGGAAGCTCTCGCCGACGGATCTTGAGTCGATCACCAAGTGGGAGGAGTACTCCCGGGCGAAGGACGAGATGTTCGTGCATACCGACATCGACTCCGCCCCATGGAACGTCGTCGAATCGGAGGACAAGCGCAAGGCCCGGATCAACATGATCCACCACCTTCTCGAGTCCATCCCCTACGAGCACGTCGCGCGCCCCGAACTGGTGTTCCCGAAGCGGCCCAAGTCGACGGGGTACCGGCGCACCGAGCGCAGCCTGCAGCGCGAGGTTCCCGATTACGCCGGCACGCTCCCGCCGGACGCCCTGGACGATTGGGAGGATCCGGAGGACGAGAGCCTCAACGGCGACGACGAGGCGACGGACCAGTCCTGACCCCCGTCGCCACGGCATCGGGCGGTGACAGGCGGTTTTGATTCCAAATCGTTATCGGGCCGGGTTACCGGAGCCGTGGTGTGATCGCTACCATCGGGTCAGCGGCGGTTCTGTCGAGCATGCGACGACGGTGCTCGGCAGATCGGCTCACCGATCGGTTCGTCCAGAACTGACGGTTTACAACGCAGTACGTCTCAGGAGGACACATGAAACTCAAGAAGATGGCCACCGCGGCGGCCGGGCTGATTCTGGCCCTGTCGCTGGCCGCGTGCGGCGGTACCGGGGCCGGTGGTGGCGGCGGTGCCGGCACGACGGAGCCCACGAACGGCGCCACCGAGACCGGCGACGACAGCGCACCCACCGAGGGCGGGTCCGTCGGCGTGTCGATGCCGACGCAGACCTCCGAGCGCTGGATCGCCGACGGTCAGGCCGTCGAGTCGCAGCTCAAGGATGCCGGCTTCACGGTCGACCTGCAGTTCGCCAACGACGACATCCCCACCCAGGGCCAGCAGATCGACCAGATGATCCTCTCGGACGTCGACGTGCTGATCATCGCCGCGATCGACGGCACCGCGCTCGCCCCGCAGCTCGAGGCCGCCGCGGAGAAGGGCATCAAGGTCATCTCCTACGACCGCCTGATCCGCGACTCCGCCAACGTCGACTTCTATGTATCGTTCGATAACTTCAAGGTCGGCGTGGCGCAGGGCAACGCGCTGCTGAACGGCCTCGGCCTCGTCGACGCCGACGGCGCCCCGACGGGCCAGACCGGTCCGTTCAACGTGGAGCTGTTCGCCGGCTCGCTGGACGACAACAACGCGCACTTCTTCTTCAACGGTGCGATGAGCGTCATCCAGCCCTTCATCGACAGCGGCGACATCGTGATCCCGTCCGGTCAGACCACCATCGAGCAGGCCGCCACCCTGCGCTGGCAGCAGTCCACCGCTCAGGAGCGCATGGAGAACCTGCTGACGGCCAACTACCAGGGCGGCACCAAGGTCGACGGCGTGCTGTCGGCCTACGACGGTCTGTCCCGCGGCATCATCACCGCGCTGCAGAACAACGGCTACTCCGGCACCGTGGGCAACGGCTTCCCCGTCGTCACGGGCCAGGACGCGGAGATCGCCTCCGTGAAGCTGATCCAGGACGGCATCCAGCACTCGACCATCTTCAAGGACACCCGCCTGCTCGCCGAGCGCGCGGTCGTCGTCGCGGTGGATCTGCTGAGCGGCAACGAGCCCGAGGCCAACAACACCACCGACTACGACAACGGCGTGAAGGTCGTGCCGTCGTACCTGCTCGACGTGGTGACCGTGACCAAGGACAACATCACCGAGGCCCTGGTCGACACCGGCTACTGGACCCAGGCTCAGATCGATGCAGGCGTCGCCTGATCGGTAGGTAACACCGCTGACGATGGCCCGGTCCCGAACGACGGGGCCGGGCCATCGTCGGCTTCCAGAGAAGGGCCAATCATTCGCATGGGTACCAACACCATTCTGGAGATGCGCGACATCACCAAGACCTTCCCCGGGGTCAAGGCGCTCTCCAACGTCACGCTCGAGGTCGAGCGCGGCGAGATTCACGCCATCTGCGGGGAGAACGGCGCGGGCAAGTCCACCCTCATGAAGGTGCTCTCCGGCGTCTACCCCCACGGCAGCTACGAGGGCGAGATCGTCTTCGAGGGGAAGCCCTGCACGTTCGGGTCGATCAACGACTCCGAGGAGGCGGGCATCGTCATCATCCACCAGGAGCTGGCGCTGATCCCGCTGCTGTCGATCGCGGAGAACATCTTCCTCGGCAACGAGCAGCTCAAGTACGGGCGGATCGACTGGAACCAGACCAACCACGAGGCGGCGAAACTGCTCGCCCGCGTCGGCCTGGACGAGAATCCCGTCACCCCCATCAACCAGATCGGCGTCGGCAAGCAGCAGCTCGTCGAGATCGCCAAGGCGCTGTCCAAGCGGGTCAAGCTGCTGATCCTCGACGAGCCCACCGCGGCGCTCAACGACACCGATTCCGCTCACCTGCTCGATCTGCTGCGCCACCTCAAGGAGCAGGGGATCACGTCGATCATGATCTCGCACAAGCTGAACGAGATCACCGACATCGCCGACTCCACCACGGTCATCCGCGACGGCTCGACCATCGAGACCATCCGCAGAGGACCCGAGATGACGCAGGCGCGGATCATCAAGGGCATGGTCGGGCGCGACCTGAACCACCTCTACCCGGATCACGAGCCGAACATCGGCGAGGAGATCCTGCGGGTGGAGGACTGGACGGTCATGCACCCGACGGTGGCCGGCCGCAAGGTCTCCGACAACGCGAGCTTCGACGTGCGTCGCGGCGAGATCGTCGGGATCGCGGGCCTGATGGGCGCGGGGCGCACCGAGCTCGCCATGAGCATCTTCGGGCAGGCCTACGGCCGCAAGGTCGCCGGCCGGCTGTTCCTGCACGGCAAGGAGGTCGACCTCGCGTCCGTGGACGAGGCCATCGAGGCGGGGCTCGCCTACGCCACCGAGGACCGCAAGCGCTACGGGCTGAACCTGATCGACGACATCCGTCGCAACATCTCCGCGGCCTCGCTGGGCAAGATCGCCAGCAACGGCGTGGTCAACTCCAACGAGGAGATCAAGGTGGCCGAGTCGTATCGCAAGTCGATGCGGATCAAGACGCCCACCGTGATGAGCGTCGTCGGCCAGCTCTCGGGCGGCAACCAGCAGAAGGTCGTGCTGTCGAAGTGGATGATGACCGAACCGGAGGTGCTGATCCTCGATGAGCCCACCCGGGGCATCGACGTCGGAGCCAAGTTCGAGATCTACGGCATCATCAACCAGCTCGCCGACGCCGGCAAGGGGGTCGTCGTGATCTCCTCCGAGCTGCCGGAACTCCTCGGCATCTGCGATCGGATCTTCACCCTGGCCTTCGGCCGGATCACCGGGCAGCTCCCGCGCGGAGAGGCCACCCAGGAGAGCCTCATGGCTCTCATGACCCAAGAGAGGGAGGTCGCCTGATGACCGCCATCCGAGACTTGTTCTCGAAGAATCTGCGGCAGAGCGGCATCCTCGTCGCCTTTGTCGTCATCCTGCTGGTGTTCGCCCTGCTCACCGACGGCAAGCTGCTGCAGTCGGGCAACATCTCCAACCTGGTGCTGCAGTACTCCTACATCCTGATCCTCGCGATCGGCATGCTGTTCGTCATCGTCGTCGGTCATATCGACCTGTCGGTCGGCTCCGTGGTGGCGCTGGTCGGTGCGGTCGCGGCGACGCTGATCATCCGCAACGGCATGCCCTGGTGGGTCGGCGTGCTCGCCGGCCTCGCCACCGGGCTGGTGATCGGCGCCTGGCACGGCATCTGGGTGGCCTATGTGGGCATCCCAGGCTTCATCGTCACGCTCTCGGGCATGCTGCTGTTCCGCGGCATGACGTTCCTGGTGCTGAACTCGCTGTCGCTGTCTCCGATGACCCCCGAGTACCAGCGCATCGCCAACGGCTTCCTCAACGGGTTGTTGGGCGGGTACGGCTTCGACGTCTTCACGCTGCTGATCGGCGCCCTGGCCGTGGTCGGCTACGGCGTCTCCCAGTGGCGCGCCCGTGCCGCGAAGATCCGCTACGACCAGGCCGTCGAGAGCCTGGCCCTCTTCATCGTCAAGCTCGCGGTGGTCGCGGCCGTGGTGATGTACTTCGCGTGGAAGCTGGCGACGGCGCGCGGCTTCCCGATCGTGCTGATCATCCTGGCGGTGCTGATCCTCGTGTACTCCTTCGTGTCCAAGAACACGATCTACGGGCGTCACGTCTTCGCGATCGGCGGCAACCTGAACGCGGCCATGCTGTCCGGCGTCAAGGTCAAGCGCACCATCTTCTGGGTGTACGTGAACATGGGCCTGCTGGCCGGCGTCGCCGGCGTCGTGTTCTCGTCGCGCACCAACGGCGCCCAGCCCGCGGCCGGCAACATGTTCGAACTCGACGCGATCGCGGCCTGCTTCATCGGCGGCGCGGCCGTCACCGGTGGCGTCGGTACGGTGGTCGGGGCGATGATCGGCGGCCTGGTGATGGCCGTCATGTCCAACGGCATGCAGTTGATGGGCGCCACCACCGCGACCCAGCAGATCGTCAAGGGTCTGGTGCTGCTGCTGGCCGTCGCCTTCGACATCTGGAACAAGCGCAGGGCGGCCGTCGCCAAGGCGTGACCGCTCGATAGCACTCAGGAGGCGAGGAGGGGTCCGGCATCGCGCCAGGCCCCTCCTCGCCATTTGCTCGTCGGCCAGGTGCTAGTCGGCCAGGCCGTACAGGCGGTCGCCCGCGTCGCCGAGACCGGGCACGATGTAGCCCACGTCGTTGAGCCTCTCGTCGACCGCCGCGACGAACAGCGACGTGGGCACGTGCAGGTCGGCGACGAGCTGGGTGAAGTTCTCGATCCCCTCCGGCGCGGCGAGCAGGCAGATGCAGGTGATGTCGTCGGCGCCGCGCGCCACGAGGAACTTCACCGCCTCGCCCAGCGACCCGCCGGTGGCGAGCATCGGGTCCAGCACGTAGCACTGCCGCCCGGACAGGTCCATGGGCAGCCGTTCGGCGTAGGTGGTGGGCTGGAGGGTCTCCTCGTCGCGGATCATGCCCAGGAAGCCGACCTCCGCGGTCGGCACCAGGCGCAGCATCCCGTCGAGCATCCCCAGTCCGGCGCGCAGGATCGGCACGACGAGCGGGGCCGGGCGGGCCAGGCGGCGGCCGACGGTGGGGGCGACCGGGGTGACGATATCGTGCGGCTCCACCCGGACGCCGCGCGTCGATTCGTACGCCAGCAGGGTGACCAGTTCTTCGACGAGGCGCCGGAAGGTGGGCTGCCGGGTCTCCTGGTCCCGCAGGAGCGTCAGCTTGTGATCGATGAGGGGATGGGTTACGACATGCAGTTCCACGCCCCCACCTTGGCACATTCAGCGGTGCGCGGAGGGGTGATCCAGCGGGGGGCCGGGGCTGTGCCCCGGGCCGATCCGTGGGAGGATAAGAGGGCGTGCCGACGGGCCAGCGAAAGGAGAGTGCAATGGACGTGTTTGACGAGGATGCCGAGCCGTTCGATCTCACCGACGATCTGGACGAGGACGAGACCGACGACGACTACCTCGACGATCTGGAGGACGCCACCGAGGAGGATGTCGATCTGGTGGTGGCGCTCTATCGCGAGGACGGCCAGGCGGTCGCCGTGCCGCTCGAGGTGGAGCTCGCCAACGATCTCGAGGAGCTGATCGAGCAGCTGCGCCGTCTGCCCGGTGATTCCGGCGCGGACGGCTGGGTGGCGATCGACGGGGACGTCTTCGTCATCTGCCGCGTGCGCGGCCGCACCGTCGAAGTGCTGCTGAACGATGCGACGGCCGCCCTCGACTGGCCCATCGCCCGCGACGTGGTCGACTACCTGGGCGAGGACGTCCTGGAGGACGACGATCCCGCGCCGGTCGGCGATCTGGAGATCTATTCGGCCAGCGGTCTCGGCGCCTTCGAGATGGAGGCCATCGCCACCGACTACGAGGCGGACGCCTACGATCAGCTCGCCCTGATCGCGCGGAAGCTGCGCGTCGAGGACGAGTTCCTGGGCGCGGCCGACGAGTTCGGCGACTGATCTCCCCCATGGGGTCCCGCTGGCATGATGCCATGAGGCTCGCGCTGGCCGAGGCGTCGGCGGCCGCCGGGCACGGTGACGTCCCGGTGGGGGCGGTGGTTCTCGGCCCTGAGGGGGAGGTGCTGGCGTCCGCCCACAACGAGCGCGAGCTGCACGGCGATCCCACCGCTCACGCCGAGGTGCTGGCCATCCGCGGGGCCGCCGCGGCGCGCGGCGAATGGCGCCTGAGCGGATGCACGCTGGTCGTGACGCTGGAGCCCTGCACCATGTGCGCCGGGGCCATCGTCGGGGCGCGCCTGGAACGGGTGGTGTTCGGCGCGTTCGACGAGAAGGCCGGGGCGGTGGCGTCGCTGTGGGACGTCGTGCGGGATCCGCGCCTCAATCACCGCCCGCTCGTCGTGGGAGGGGTGCTGGCCGGCGAGTGCGCCCGGTATCTGGACGCCTTCTTCGCCGCCCGGCGGTAGGGCGTGTTGCGGAAGTGGTGGCCGTAGCGAGCGGCGTTCTGGTGCGTCAGATGCAAGGCGCAGGAGGAAGTCGCTAGTTTGTCCTCCCGACGA
>DAOLFC010000204.1:0-2590 GCA_035326505.1 Arachnia sp. | reverse complement strand
TGAGTATTGGTGTCTCGGAGCACCACCGGTATTGCCGTTGAGCACCACTTGTTCGTGCGCGTGTTCTCGTCGTTGAGCGCCACCGAGTATTCGGCTTCAGCACCACCTTCTTAGGCTCCTTCTGCCGCGTGGCCAATCACGCGGCAGAAGGAGTAGTTCGGATGGTACGCAGGATCAAGGCGAAGCTGGTGTTGAGGCTTCGCGCGGAGGGGTTCTCGGCGCGGCAGATCGAGGCGCAGGGGATGTCGCGGCACTCGGTCATCGCGGTGTTCGACGCCGCCGACCGTGAGGGTATCGACTATCGCGAGGTCGCCGATGTCGACGACGCGGAGGTGTATGCGCGATTGTTTCCGGGGCGGGGTGAGCACGAGAGTGTTCACGCGCAGCCGGACTGGGACCGGGTCCACAAGGAGCTCGCGAAGGTCGGGGTGACGCTGAAGCTGCTGCATGGCGAGTACGTCGACGCCTGCCGGGCGGACGGGTCGCCGGCGATGGGCTACGACAGGTTCTGTAAGACCTACCAGCAGCACGTCCTCGTGATCGGGGCGGCGTCGCGGGTCGGGCACAAGGCCGGGCAGTCGGTTGAGGTCGACTGGTCGGGCAAGACGATGCAGCTGACCGACCCTGTCACCGGGCAGCAGACGCGGGTCTGCTTGTTCGTCGCGACGTTGCCGTTCTCACGGTTCGCGTTCGTCGAGCCGACGCTGGACATGAAGCAGGACACCTGGCTGCGCGCCCACGTCGCGATGTTCGACTGGTTCGGCGGCTCCGTCCCGCGGATCATCCCGGACAACCTGAAGACCGGGGTGATCTCCCACCCGGCGGAGGGTGAGGTGGTCCTCAACGACGCGTATCGGGAGCTCGCGGCGCACTACTCGGCGGCGGTGCTGCCGGGACGGATCAAGAAGCCGAAGGACAAGGCGAGCGTCGAGAACACCGTCGGCAACATCGCCACCTGGGTGATCGCGGCGCTGCGGAACCAGACGTTCGCGACGTTGCCGGAGTTGCGGGCTGCGGTCTACGAGCGGATGACGGCGTTCAACGCGGAACCGTTCCAGAAGCGCGCCGGCTCCCGCTTGGGCGTGTTCGAGGGTGAGGAGAAGCCGCTGCTGCGGCCGCTCCCGACCGTTGCGTTCGAGATCTCCCAGTGGGTCTACGGCCGCAAGGTTCAGAAGAACGGGCATGTCGTGTTCGAGAAGAACTTCTACTCCGTCCCCTACGTGAACATCGGCCGCGCGGTCGATCTGCGAGTCACCGACAGGATGCTCGAGGTGTTCGCCGGGCAGGACAGACTGACCAGTCATCTGCTTGCCCCGGTCGGGACGGTGAACGAGTACCGCACCCACGACAGCGATCTGCCCGACGGTCCGCAGTATCGGCAGTGGGACGCCCCACGGATCCGGGAATGGGCGGCGAGGATCGGGGAGAACACCACGATCGTCGTGAACCGGATCTTCGAGTCGGTGCCCGTCGACGAGCAGGGCATCAGCGCCGCACTGGCCGTGCTCCGCATGACACGCCGGTACTCCGCCGACCGCGTCGAAGCTGCCGCCGGCGTCGCTCTCGCGTCGAGGGTGAGGTCGCCGCGCTACGCGCACCTGCGGCCCATCCTCGAGACCAGGCAAGACGACCCCGCAGGCCGTGAGGCATGGTCGACACCCGCGGCGGAGCCGGCCGGGTATGTCCGCGGCGCCGACTACTACGCCGGAGACGCCCGATGAGCCGGCTCGACTCGGAGACGAAGCGGAAGCTGCGGGAGATGGGCGTCGCGTCGCTGGTCGACGCGTTCGAGGCCCAGGACGATGCCCTCACGATCGGGGTGGTGTTTGAGGAGCGGATCAAGATCGCTGTCGACGACGCCCACGCGGCGTTCACCCACTCCAAGGTCGAGGGCCTGATCCGCCGGGCCGGGCTGCGCTACCCGAACGCGGACCTGCGACGCGTTGACATGCTCGAGCAACGCGGGCTCGACAGGGGCGTGATCGCTCAGCTCGGGACCTGCCAGTTCATCGGCAGGCAGCAGAACGTCGTTTTCCAAGGGTTCACCGGGTCCGGGAAGTCCTACCTCGGGTCCGCGTTGGCGAAGCAGGCGTGTCAGCACCGCTACCGGGCGCACTACATCCGGATGCCCGACCTCGAAGAATCCTGGGCCGCTGCACGGGACCGGCCAGCGGGGAGAGAGAAGTGGCTGCGAAAGTACGCCGCGTTCACGCTCCTCGTGATCGACGAATGGCTCCTCGACCCACCCACCGACGACGTCCGGTCCATGCTGCTCGAGCTCCTCGAACGGCGCTACGACGCCACCTCGACGGTGTTCTGCACCCAGTACGCGAAGAAGGACTGGCACCAACGCCTCGGCTCCGGCGTCCACGCCGACGCGATCATGGACCGCATCGTCCACAACACCGTCTGGATCGAAACCGGCGACGTCAACATGCGCGAACACACCGCCACGAACAGCTGAACCGGGCCGGTGGGCGCTGCTCCGCGAGGGGCGGTGCTCACCGGCAATATCGGCTGGTGCCGAACCGCAATATCCGGTGGTGCTCAATCGCAATATTCAGTGGTGCTCAACGGTCCGAATACTCAC
>DAOLFC010000105.1:0-12970 GCA_035326505.1 Arachnia sp. | reverse complement strand
ACGACGGTGCGGTGGGCCATCCCCTTGCAAGGGGATGGCCCACCGCACCGTCGTCAGAGCGGACGAGCCTGGAGACTCAGCCGCAGTTCTTCGCGTCGTAGGGGGCGGAGAAGCTGAGCTCCCCGGCTCCCCCATCGGCGGGTGTCGCCGTCAACGCGACGGTCCCGGCCCCGATCGAGACCGCCCGGGTGGAGAACGCATGGCTGGCGCTCTTGCCCGGCGCGAGAGCGGCAAAGGCCTTCGTGCCGTACGACGACGAGGACGCGATGTCGAGCGCGACGTCGCCGCCGTTGGTCACGGTCACCGCGAGCGCGACCTTGCCTGCGACACAGCGCGTCGTCGCCGTCGCGCTGGCCTGCACCTCGGGGTCACCGGCATCGATGACGAAGGGCGCGAAGGCGATCCAGTCGACATCCGGAGCGATGGCGTATCCCGGCAGCACCTGGTCGTCCGACGTGCTCCCCGTGGGACCCTCGTCGATGTAGAGCGTCGGCTTGGTGTTGCCGAAGGTGATCGCCCCGCCGTCGCTGTCCAGGTCCAGAGCCATGACCGCTTCCCAGAAGTTGGTCGCCGTGTAGGTGTAGCGGAACGTGGTGCGTCCCACCAGGCCCTCGGTACCGGCCTCGGACGCCTGGAGCCCGAGGTCGACGACCTGCGGGTTGTAGTCGTGCGTGCCCTCGATGTCGTCGTTCGAGTAATGCACGACCGCGTTGTAGGCCCCTGCCTTGTCGATCCCCGCGACGCGCGGGACCGTGAGGGTGCCCTCATTGGCCGGGTTCGCGTCGGTGATGCCGAGCCCCTTGACGTAGCCGTCGCCGGACCCGTTGGTGAGCGCGGAGCCGAAGCCGGACACGCCGGCGGTGCCGCCCAGCTGGACGAGTCCCAGATCCTCGGCCTCGATCTTGACGATGCGCGCATCGCCGGCGACGGCCCGAGTGGTGGTCACGGTGGAGACGCTGCTGCCGTCGGAACCGTGCAGTTCGATCTCGGTGATGCCCTCCGGCAGATGAACCCGCACGACCGAGGAGTTCGCTCCGGCGGTTCCGGTGAGCGTGGCGGCCTCGCGGCCGTTTACCACGAGCGACATCGTGCTGCCCGTCCAGGACACGGCGATGTCGTAGTAGCCGGACTCATAGGTCGAGGCGTAGAGATCCGCCCGGCCGTCCTGGCCGAACCGCACCGCGCCCTGTCGCAGCGAGGCGTCGCCGAAGATCCGGAAGGTGGTGGCGGGATACTCGACGCTCTCCGCGTTGACCGTGTCGCCGACCCGGACGAGTTCGAACCGGTCCAGCGTCAGTCCGCCGTCGTTGCCCGCACCGGGAAGCAGCGCGACGCCATCCCGGCTGGCCCTCAGGCTCAGGTTGTGCGCGCCCGCAGGGAGAGCGACCAGCACCTCGGCGCTGCCCCTGGCGACGGTGCGCACGTTGTTGGGCTTGATCGCGTTGGCGCCGTACTGCACGGTCGTCGAGAACGCGTCGTCGACGAAGAGCGCGTGCTGAGCGGCGGCCCCGGGGGTCGCGCCCAGCACCTGCAACCGGTAGAGGCCGCCGTCCTGGATCTGGACCGTCCAGTCCGCCCGGGAACCGACCTGCGAGAAGCCGGAGACGTCCCGGTCGCCCGAGGCGCGATAGCCGCTGGGCGTGCGGACCTGGGCGTTGGTGAGCGTCGCGGCCTCCGCCTCCAGCAGATGCCGCTCAGGCTGCGCATCGGCGCCGGCCTCCACGTCGCGCGACGCGGCGGGCACGAAGATCACCTGGTAGGCGCTGCTGGCGTTGCGCGACGGCACGCGCAGCTGCACGCTGCCGTTCTGGACGGCGAGGCTGTCGAACGCGGCGACAACCCTGGGCGTGCTTGCGATGCCATCGGTTCCGCTGACCAGAAGCTCACGCACCTCGACGTCGACCGAGGAGCCGAAGGTGGCCGCGTCCAGGCCGTTGAGGGTCAACGCCGCGTCCTGGCCTTCGGTGATGCCGCCGACGATCACCTGCGCACGCTGGGCGTCGCGGTCCACGGCGGCGATCGCGTTCTGCTGTCCGGTGGTCACCCGCACGGTGCGGGAGCCCATCAGGTCGCCGTACCACTTGAACAGCCACCAGCCGCCGTTGCCGGCATTGACCTTGGCCTGGTTGTCGGACAGGGTGCCCGATGCCGTCCAGTACGCGGTCTGGGCGTCCACCTTGGCGGCTTCGAAACTGGCGAACCAGCGCAGCAGGTTGGCCGGCGAGCTCATGTCGGAGCTCGCTCCCCACTCGGTGATGTTCACCTCGGGGATCTGGGCGTCGGTCAGGCCCACCTGGCGGGCATAGTTCTGGTAGGCCGTGACCCTGTCGGGCAGCCACTGGTAGCCGCGCAGCTCGTGCCAGACGTAGATGTCGGGAACGGTGTTGCTCGCGATCGCCGAGTTCAGGAACGCCTTGATGTTGGCCTCCCCTCGCCACGCCGCGTCGCCGGGACCGGCGATCTTCGGCCGGGCGAGGCCATGCCGGGCGTAGGTGTCAGTGATGACCTTCCAGGCGGCTGCCCAGTCGGTGGCGCCGCCCGGGGTGTAGCTGTCCGGCTGCCCGCCGAGGTGCATGTAGCGGTTGTACTTGTCGTTGGTGTTCAGCCACTGAAGGTCGACCTCGTTGAAGGGGATGAAGATGTACTTCTCCGGGTTGTCGGACTCCCGCGCCACCGCGTCGACGACGATCTCCAGCACCTCCAGATAGTCCCAGAGCCCGTTCGATTGGAGGGTGTATTCGCCGGTGAGCACGCCGTCCTCGCCGCGGACGTAGCTGCGGTTGTCGCCCGGACGGACGCCCCCGTTGTAGGGCCAATCCGGGTAGTAGTCCTGCGTGTAGATGTACAGGTCCTTGCCGTGCTTGCGGAAGAAGGTCTCCTCGATGTTGAAGGCGTCACCGCCGGGATGCTGAGTGCCGTAGGGCGGCTTCTGCGAGGTGTTGGTGATCGCCGAACCGTTGACGAGGGCCTGGGTGGGCGAGCCCTCGTCGCCGAGCCCGTAGAGCGTTCCCGAGGCTCCGCCCCGGAACGCCCCGGTGTCCTGGGCGAAGTCGGCCACGACGGCCTGGGTGGGCCGTGCGGCCACCGTCACCTGCGCGACCAGTGGCGTCGCCCAGCCGTCGACGGTGCCCTGCACCGTGAAGCTCGCGCCGGCCTGCGCGTAGGCCGAAGGCGGCACCTGGTCCCAGCGGATCATCGCCGCCGACGTGATCCCGGAGGCCCGGGTCACGTTCACACTCGCCGGAAGCGCCGGCGCCACTCCGGCCGCGGTGGAGACCTGGAAGGACTCCTGCGCGACGGAGACGATCTGGCCCGCCTGCTCCTGGAAGGCGTGCGCGACCTGCTCGGCGCTCAGGGCCTGCTTGTACACCGCGAAGTTGTCGAACTCGCCGCCGAAGAACGCGGCCCAGGGTCCAGCCCACGGGACGCGCCCGATCAGGCCCGAGCGGGTGCTGCCGGTGGCGCTCAGCTTGGTGTAGTCGAGGGTGACGGCCTCGGTGCGGACGAGCGACCCGTTGAGATAGTAGGACAGCGAACTGCCGTCGGTGACGCTGGTGAGCTGCACCCACTGACCGCTGGGCAGCGGCGACGGGGCGACGGCCTTGACCTCCGTGCCGGAGTTGGCCACCGCCTTGGACTGGTTGCCCTCGTTGGGCACGAAGTAGATCCCCCAGTTGTCGGCGGGCAGCGCGTCGCTGCCGACGATGTAGGCCCACGGCAGCTGGCTCGCGTTGGCGCCGTTCCACTTGATCCAGGTGGACACGGTCATCGCGGTGGTGTTCTGGAACAGCCCGGCGGGGATCTCCAGGTACGGCGGGATGTCTCGCGACGTGCCTTGGGCGGCGCCGGGGAACACGCCGGAGGCGCCGAGCGTGGTCGTCGGCCCGGTGCCGCGGGCCAGCGACGTCGCATTGCGCACCCGGGCGTCGAAGGCCGCGCCGAGTGCGCCCTCGTTGCGCACAGTGGCGGCGGACGGGTCTTGGTCGAAGGTGTAGAGAACGGCGGGGTCCGGCAGTGTCACGTCCGCCGCGGCGGGCGTAACGCCGGTCAGCGCGAGGGTCGCGGTCAGGGGAAGGACCGCGACCGCGGCCAGTATCCTCTTCCCCCTCGCTTGTCGGGTACGGGGTGTTTTCATGGTTTCCTCTCCGATGAGTAGTAAACGAAACGGTCGGGCTGTTCGGGGCGGTCGAGGATGCCCTGCGCTGGGGTCTCGACGCCCGGGAAGGTTACTTGACGGCTCCGGAGGTGATGCCGGAGATGATCCGGCGCTGGGCCACCACGAAGACGATCAGCAGGGGCAGGCTCATCAGGATCACGTAGGCGAAGATGAGGTGCCAGTTGTTGAGGTACAGGCCCGCGCTGGCCACCTGGAAGAGGTTCAGCGGCAGAGTGTCCAGGCGGCCGCCGATGACGAAGAACGCGTAGAAGACGTCGTTCCAGACGTAGAGGCAGATCAGGATGGTCGCGGTGGACAGCACGGGGGTGAGCAGCGGACGGATGACGGTCCAGAACACCCTCAGGGGGCCGGCGCCGTCCACGCGGGCGGCCTCCTCCAACTCCACCGGGATGGTGCGGATGAAGCCGGTGACGAAGAAGATCACCGTGGACATGTACATGCCCATGTACACGCCGATCATTCCCACCGCGGTGCCCGACAGGCCGAGCTGGCGCAGCAGCAGCACGATCGTCACCACCGCGGGCGGCAGCACGATCCCGCTGATCGCCAGCGCGTACAGCAGCGCGAACACCCTGCTGGCGCGCCGCGCCAGCACCCAGGACGCGAGCGAGCCCAGGATCAGCACGCCGAAGACGGCCGGCAGCATCACCAGCAGGCTGCCGAAGAAGGCCGCGGGCACGCGGCCCTGCTGCCAGACCTGGGCGAAGTTCTCGGCGTACTGCCACGTCGTCGGGAGCGAGAGGTTGGGGTTGAGGGCCTCGGCCTGGCTCTTGCCGGCGGTCACCAGGACGATCCACAGCGGCATGCCGATCAGCAGGACGACGGACACGAGGGCGACGACCGGCTGGACGATCCGCCAGGCCCCCTGACGGCCGCCGGGGCGTCCCGACGAGACGCGCCGGGCGGGGATCGCGGGAGTGCTCACAGCACGTCCTCTCGTTTGCGCAGGGTGCGGATGACGGGGAAGGCCAGCACGACGACCACCAGGAAGAGCACCAGGCTCATCGTCGTCGCCTGGGCGAACAGCCCCTGTCCGAAGGTGCGGAAGATGAAGATGTTCAGCAGTTCGGTGGTGCGCGCCGGGCCGCCTCCCGTGGTGGCCTGGACGATGTCGAAGCCGTTCATCGAGCCCAGCAGCGCGGTGGCCACGTTGAAGGTGACCGCGGGCGCCAGCAGCGGGAAGCGGATCTCCCAGAAGGTGCGCCAGGAGGAGGCGCCGTCGAGGCGCGCGGCCTCCAGCACGTCCTCGTTGATGGTTTTGAGCCCCGCCAGGTAGATCAGCATCGACAGGCCCATCCACTTCCAGGAGTGGACGAGAGCCACGACGAGCAGGGTCCAGGTGGTGCTGCCCAGCCAGGCGATGGTCACCTCCGTGCCGAGGAGACCGCTGAGGATCTGGTTGATGGCGCCGTCGGGCTTGAGCATCGCCTGAAAGACGTAGCCCGCCGCGAGCGCCGACATGATGACGGGGATGAAGAACATCACGCGGGCGAACCGGTTGATCCGGGTGTCGCGCTCCAGCAGCAGGGCCAGCAGCAGCCCGAACAGGTTCTGGAAGAGGGCCACCAGCACCGCGTAGACCAGCGTGATCCGCAGGGAGGAGAGCAGCGCGCCGCTGCTGAGCAGGTCGCGCACGTTGCGCAGGCCGACGAAGTTGATCTCGGACTTGAAGCTCGACCAGTCGGTCATGGCGTAGACGAAGTTGAAGATGGTGGGCAGGAGGAAGAAGATCCCCAGGATGATGAAGGCGGGCACCAGGAACCAGGCCGGGTGCGTCTTTCCGGCCCGGGTGGCCCGCCGGCGGGCTTCGGAGGCGTTCGCGGTCGCTGACATGAGTGTTCACCGTCGATCCAGGACGCCGGGCCGCTCCGAAGAGGAGGAGCGGCCCGGCGCGGGCTGGATCAGAACCCTTCGACGCCCTGCGCGCGGGCGAGCTGGGCGAACTGATCCTGGGTCTGCTGGGCGACCTGCTCGGGCGTCGTGGTGCCCTGGATCATGTCGGACAGGAAGATGTACAGGTCAGGGTTGGCCACCGCCAGGGACTGCATCGAGCCCACGGAGTCGGCGAGGGAGGCGTGGACGTCCTGGAGCGCCTGGGGCACCGTGTCCGGGCTCGGCACGGCGGTCTGCAGCGAGACGGTGTCGCGCTCGGTGACGAAGTCGGCGTATCCGTCGCCCATCCAGTAGGACAGGAACTGGCGGGCGGCCGCCTCGCGGGCCGCGTCGCCGGTGGCGAAGGCGACCAGCGCGTTCGACTGGTCGGGGATGACCGTGCCGACGTTGCCGTTGGGCGAGATCGGGAAGAAGCCGATCTTCTCGTCGAGTTCCGCGGTGTCGGCCTTGGCCTGGAGCTGGCCGAAGAAGGAGTTCACCTGGACGACCATCGCGGCCTCACCGGAGAGCAGGGCGTCGCCCTGGTCCTCGAAGGTGGCGGTGGCGATGTCGGCGTTGAAGAGGCCTTCGTCGATGAGCGCCTTGTAGTTCTCGATCGCGCCCAGGATGGTGGGATCGGTGAACTTCTCCTGCGCGGAGTTGACCCGGTCCCACAGGCCGTCGGCGGCGGCGTCGGCCAGCTGCACCTGCACCCACCACTGGGTGGCCCAGCGGTCGCCCGCCATCTCGAAGAACGGGGTCTGACCCGCGCTCTTGAGCGTGCGGCCCAGCTCGACGAACTCGTCCCAGTTGCCCGGCAGCTCGGTGATGCCGTTGGCCGCGAAGACCTCCTTGTTGTAGTAGACGCCCTGCACCGCGGGGCTGGTGATCAGCGTCGCGTAGCGGGTCCCGTCGAGCAGGCCGGTGAGGTCGCGGATCTCCGGGCTGTAGGCGTCCAGCCACGGCGCGCCGTCGAGGGGCTGCAGGTTGGTGGTGGCGTTGAGCGCCGTCAGCATCGACGCGGTGGGCTGCCAGAAGGCGAGGTCGGGCTTGTCCCCGGTGGCCACCTTGGTCTGGATGCCCTGCTCGTAGGGATCGGGGATGGTGACGATCTCCACCTTGGCGCCGGTCGCGGCCTCGAAGGCCCGGGCCACCGATTCGGGGACCGTGTTCGAGTTCTGGGCCGCCCAGATGGTCAGCGTCGTGCCGGTGAGGTCGGCCGTCTGGTCGGGCCAGTGCCCCGCCTCGGGGGCCTGGGTGGTGGGGGTGCCGCCGGTGTTCGGGCCTTCGACGCTGGGGTCGCTGCAGCCGCTGAGGCCGAGGGTCAGCGCGGCGACCGAGGCCGCGCCGGTCAGGAAGGTCTTCCTGGTGATGGTCTTCATGGTTGTCTCCACTCTGAGTTGTTCTCGCGTCGCCCTGACGCGGATCGTTGGGTGTGCCGCCGCGTCAGGACGCGGTGGTGTGACGGATTCGCAGCACTCGCGCCGTCGCGGCGGCGGAGGTTGCGCGCAGTCGTGTTCGCCCCCCTTCACCTGAGACGACCTCCAGGCCCTCGGAGGCGAGGGAGGCCGGGTAGACGATGTCGATGCGGCCCGCGGGCAGGTCCAGGTCGGCCTCGGGCTCCCCGAAGCCCCGCCACCAGACGGCGACCAGGGTCTCGTCGCCGTCCGAGCGCCCGACGGCGACCCACGGTGCGTCCCAGGCGGTGTGCCCCAGGGGCCAGACGGGCACGCTGTCCCTGGCGGCGTCGTCCCAGGTGCGGGCGACGCGCAGCGCCTCAGCGACGAGCGAGAACTGCGCCTCGGTCATCTCGTCCAGGCGCCCCGAGAGATAGAGCCGGCCCGACAGCCCGGTGACCATCGTGAAGACGATCTCCTCGTCGGTCATCTCGGGCTGCGGATAGGCCCAGTTCCCGGCCTGCTCCGGGAGCACGGCGAGCAGCGCCCCCGAGGCGATGGCCGGGTAGCGCAGCGGCTCCTGCTGATCGGAGGTGGACTGGATCTCCACCCGCGACAGCAGCCCGTAGTCGGAGCGCATCGCGCCCGAGGCGCAGTTCTCGACGACCAGCCCGGGGTGCCGCTCCCGCACGCCGTCGAGCCAGGCGAGGAAGGCCCGGGTGTGGCCGAGCAGCCCGTCGCCGGGGCTGTCGGCGTTCAGGTCGGTTCCGGCACCGGGTGTGACGTTGTAGTCCAGCTTGAAGTAGCCGACGCCGAACTCCCCCACCAGGCGGTCCACGACGGCATCGAGGTGCCCGCGGGCCGCGTCGTGACGCAGGTCCAGGAGGTAGCGGTCGTGCTCGACGACGCGCACCCCGCGGCGCTGCAGGAAGGCCTCGTCCGGCAGCTGGCCGGCCAGCGGGCTGCGCACGCCGATCACCTCGGGCTCGAGCCACAGGCCCGGGACCATCCCGGCGGCGCGGATGGCGTCGATCACCTCGGCCAGCCCGCGGCCGGGGAACCGGGAGCGCGAGGGCTCCCACTGCCCCACCGAGTCCCACCAGTCGCCGCCGTCGTCGTACCAGCCGGCGTCGATGCAGAAGTAGTCGGCGCCCGCCCGCGCCGCGGCGGCGATCAGCGGGAGCAGCTTGGCGGTGCTCGGGTCGCCCATGAGGGTGTTCATGTAGTCGTTGAACACGATGCGGCCCGCCGCGCGCGGGGCGGTGCGCAGCGCGCGGCGATGCCGGGTCAGCTCCGCGACGGCGGCCTGCCAGCCGCCCTCCGCCCAGGCGACCGAGACGGGCACCGTCGTGAACTCGGCGCCGGGCGCGAGCGTGCGCAGCCAGCCGTGGTCGCCGTCGGTGGGGCCGAGCAGCCCCAGCACGAGAACGCCCGAGAGGTCGGCGCCCAGCCGCTCCCCCAGCTCCATCCGCCAGGGTCCGGGGTGGTCGATCTGCCAGGCGAGCCCGGCGTCCTCGGTGGCGAGGACCCCCGTGGCCGGATGCTCGCCCGACGACCAGGAGCCGTGGCTGACGACGGCGCGGGTCCCGCGTGAGTCCTGCCCCTGGTGAGTCGCGAGCCCCAGCTCCGGCAGGCCGTCCTGGCCGCGCACCGGATGCTCGGACCAGCGCCATTCGCCCAGCCACTCGCTGGCGCCCTCGATGGAGACCACGCGCTCCAGCGGGACCCGGCCCACCGGATTGGCGAGCATCAGCGAGGACACGGCTTGGAGGTGCAGCGCCGAGACGCCGAGGTTGCGCACCGTGGTCGTGGCCTGGAGCGACGCGCCGTCACGGCGGGCGCGCAGCGTGGAGACCGCCTCGACGCCCGCGGCCTCGTCGCGCTGGACGACGCGCAGCACCCGCCACGGCCCGTCCTGGGAGGTCTGGTGGGAGACGTAGCGCAGGCGCGCGCCGATGGCGGTGGCGGTGTGGCGCAGGTTCGCCGACCGGCGCCCGTGCCCCACGGCGAGGATCTCCACGAGCGGCTGGACGGCGGTGCGGCCGTCCTCGCCGAGGGCGAGCTGCGCCACCACCTGGCCGTCCACGGTGCGCCTCACTCGCAGCAGGAAAGATTCCTCACCCCATGCCGCGAGATCGGTCGGGACTTCCTTGTGCTGAAGCATCGGTGCCTCACCTTCCTGAGCGTTCGACGCGCTGCGTCAGCTCTATGAAAGCGTCTATCACGTACCCTGTCAAGGAAAATCGGGCATTATCCGCAAGTTTTTGATTCGCGCTTTCAAGCTGGACCGACGACGCAGGCCGTCACGCTTCGACGACACGCCCTAAGCCTGCCGGGCCCTGCCCGTCGACTGGCGCAGCACCAGATCGGGAACGACGCGCACCGACGGCACCGGCCCGTTCTCCCGCAGCCGCGCCATCAGCAGACCGAACACCTGGTGCCCCAGATGGACGAAGTCCTGCCGCACGGTGGTCAGCGGCGGCACCCAGAACTGGCTGAGCGGATGATCGTCGAAGCCGATGACGCTGACGTCGTCGGGAATCCGGCGGCCGCGATCGTGAAGGGCCTTCATGATGCCGATGGCCAGCTCGTCGTTGCCCGCGAGGATCGCCGTCACGGCGTCGTCCTGGGCCAGGCGCTCGCCGGCCTCGTAGCCGGCCTTCGGGCTCCAGCCGACGTGCATGGCGGGCGGCACCTCCGCGCCGGCCTCCTCGAGCGCGGCCTTCCACCCCAGCAGGCGCGCGCTCTCCCTGCCCACCGAGGGGATCGCGACGTGATGCACCGTCCGGTGCCCCAGGTCGAGCAGGTACTTCGTCGCCTGCGCGGCGGCGAAGTGGTCGTCCATGTAGGCGTGCGAGATCACCGCGTCGGAGGATCCCCCCGAGGCGGCCGCGACGGCCGGAAGCCAGGCCGGGATGCCACTCAGGGCGGCCACGCCGGGCGGATCGAATTCCAGCACCACGGCCCCCACCAGCGGCTGCCCGAGCGCATGGTCGATCGCGCGCTCGACCGTATCCTCGTCGGCCGTCTCGACGACCGAGATGAACACCATGTAACCCGCCTGGCGCGCGGCCTCCTCGATCCCCTGGATGGTGGAGGCGTAGCCGAAGCGGGTGGTGTTGGCCGTGAACACGGCGATGGTGGAGGCCGCCTGGTTCGCCAGCGAGCGGGCGGCCCCGTTGGGCCGGAAGCCCAACTGCTTGACCGCGGCCAGCACCCGGCCGCGCCGCTCCTCGCTGACCGGGGCGCTCTCGTTGAGCACCCGGGAGACCGTCGGCACCGACACCCCGGCGACCCGAGCCACGTCGGCGATGAGCGGCGGCTTGGGCGGGCGGATCGGCGTCACGGAGCAAGACTACCGCCCCGAGGACGAGCCGCACCGCTGGCCTGATCGACGTTTTCACCCTCGTCGGCGCCTGCACCGAGAACGACGTGCCGCCATAAGCAGACACCGCGCCCGCCTCAGCCGCGACATCGCTGTTACTGGTCGCCGACTGCACTGGCCCAGTTGAAGCAAACACCTATCAGATACCACATCTAGTGGTAAAATCAGCACACTTCGTTCAACAAGGGGGTTGCCATGGCGATCCAAGACTTCCTCGTCACCCACCACGTGTTCACGACGGCCGAGTTCTCGCGCGCCTTCCCGAACAGCCAAACCGACCGCAACCTCCTGTCCCGAGCGGTACACAGCGGCAAGGTCGAACGAGTCCGCCGAGGAGTCTACGTCTCGAAGACCGGCCCGTTCAGCAGAACAAGCGCCAGCCCTTTCGACATCGCGGAGGCCGTCGCCGGTGACGCAGCATTCGCCTATGCCTCCGCGCTGCAACTGCACGGCGTGCTGCACAACCTGACTCGCCGAGTTCAGTTCTGGACCGTCCACAAGCTGACGTCCTTCACCTACGACAGCCAGGACTACGCACCTCACCACCCGCGCCGGCAAACCGTCGAGACGCAGACCCTCTTCACCCCGTCAGGGCGCACCTACCGCGTGACCACACGAGAGCAGACCTTGCTCGACTGCCTTGATCGGCCTGGCCTCGCCGGCGGCCCGGAGAACCTGCTTCGGTCACTATCCGGACTCAGCTACCTGGACGCCACCAAGGCGGCACAGCTTGCGGCCGACGCGAGCTACAGCACCCGAGCCCGGCTCGGCTGGACCCTTCAGACGCGACGCGAGGCCTGGAGCGTACCTAACAGCGCGTTGTCAGTGCTGCATGAGAACCTCGGAAGTGGCCCTTCCTACTTCTGGTCGTCGGCCGACCCCAGAGACAGCCACTGGGTCAACACCTGGAAACTGTATCTACCCGAGCCCGAGGAGGAGATGGCGGCATGGCTGAACAGTTGAACCTGGACTTCACAGGATTCCGTCCCGACGTGGTGGAGAAGGTGATGCGTCTGCTACTGCTGCTTGACCGGATCGGGACCCACCCGGTTCTCGGCCCACGGATGTGCCTACACGGCGGCACCGCACTCAACCTGTTCGTCCTCACACTTCCCCGGCTCTCGGTCGACATCGACCTGAACTACATCGGCAGCACGAACCGCCAACAGATGATCGACGAACGCCCGGCGCTAGAGCGCGCGATCATGGATGTCGCCCACGACCTCGGCTTCACCGTTGCGGCCGGCAACGCAGAACACTCGGGGCGCAGCTTCCGGTTGCGGTATCAGGGCAGCGTCGGGCCCGACAGCGTCAAGATCGATGTGGACTACCTGAACCGATCGCCGCTCCTCCCCCCTCGCCCGAAGACCGTGACGCTCGCGAGCGGCGCGGAAGTCTCGTTCCCGCTGAACACCGACATCGAACTGATCGCCGGCAAGCTCAAAGCGCTCGTCGAGCGTGTCGCGGTACGCGACCTGTACGACGTGAATCGCATCATCGACGTCTACGCCGAGGTGATGGCCCCCGGCGACGAGCGCCTCTTCCGTCGGATCGTGCTCTACTACCTCACCAAATCCACGTCTTTCCCACGTCCGTTCGAGGTCGCAGCCAGGTTCGCAGGACGCGAGAAGGACGTTGCGGAAGCCCTTCACCCTATGCTGCTCACCCGCGACAGGCCTCTGCTGGAGTCGATGATCCGACCCGCTCAGAAGTTCATCAACGACATCTCTCGACCGAACACCCCAGAAGAAGACGATTACCTCAACCGGCTCGCAAGGGCCGACTTCGCCCCCGAACTCCTCTTCGCCGACTATCCGGACGTCCTCGCCGCCGCTCAGTCCGACCCTGCCATGGCATGGAAGCTCCAGAATCTCCGTAAAGCCCAGGGACACACCACGAGGTGACAAGCGGGGCACGGCGGCCGAACAGCAGTCTCGGAGTAGGGTTCCTGCGGATGGTTGCGGGGGCTCGCTTCGCCCTTCGAGACGATGCCCGCAACCTGAGCGTTCACCTCACGACGGTGACCATGGCGGGCATCCCTCAGGGACCCGAGGTCGAGCACCTCAACGAGCGTCATTCCCTGCCGCTCCTTGAGGAGCCCTTCGAGACGGGCGCAGGCGCCCTCCTCAGGGACCACGA